>DATAXI010000177.1:0-9087 GCA_036266845.1 Chthoniobacteraceae bacterium
CTATTTCTCCCGGGCGCCGATCCCCTACCCGCGCGACGGAATTTCCCTTGCGCCTCACTATCGACACCAGGGAATTTATGGCTATTCTCTCCGGCTTTTGCTGAAACTGGTGATGTGGAAGCCGACCCGGCTGGAACAGACCGAACAGCTCGAGCAATTGCGCGCGCTGGAGCACGGGGTAAAAATCCGGGTGGCGATCACTTCGCGGGTTTCAGCCGGCGTGGACCGGCCGGAAGACGTGGCCCTCGTGGAGAAAATGCTCCGCGGATAAGAGATAGAGAATCCCCTCCCCGTTCGCCGCGCATCCGGATGCGGGGCGGCGCGGAGCACCATTGCTATGAAATATATTTTTGTCACAGGCGGCGTGGTCAGTTCCCTCGGCAAGGGGCTGGCGGGCGCATCCCTTGGGACCCTGCTGGAGCATCGCGGGCTGAAAGTGGTGATGCAAAAGTTTGATCCCTACCTGAACGTCGATCCCGGGACCATGAACCCCTTCCAGCACGGGGAGGTGTATGTGCTGAGCGACGGGGCGGAGACGGACCTGGACCTGGGCCATTATGAGCGCTTTACCAGCGGCACGCTGGGCCGGGCCAATAACACGACCAGCGGGCAGATTTACGAGACCGTGCTGACCAAGGAACGGCGGGGCGATTACCTGGGCAATACGGTGCAGGTGATCCCGCATGTGACGGATGAGATCAAGGCCCGGCTGCGGAAACTGGCATCCGAGCAGCCGTGCGACGTCATCATCACGGAGATCGGGGGCACCACGGGCGATATCGAGGGTCTGCCGTTCCTGGAGGCGATCCGGCAATTCACCCTGGAGGTCGGTTTCCATAATGTCCTGTACATGCACGTGACGCTGGTGCCGTACATCAAGGCAGCCGGGGAGCTGAAGACCAAGCCCACGCAGCAGAGCATCGCCAAGCTGCGCGAGATCGGCATCCAGCCGCAAATCCTCATCTGCCGCAGCGAACATCCGCTGGACGAGGATGTGCGGCACAAGATGTCCCTCTTTTGCAACGTGCCGCTGGATGCCGTCATCGAGGCGCGGGACGTGGACCACACCATCTATGAGCTGCCGCTGAAGCTGCAGGAAGAGAAGCTGGACGAGATCGTCTGCCGGGTCCTGGGCATCTCGACCCCGCCGGCGGATATGACGGACTGGAAGAAGTTCGTGAACCGCATCATCAGCCCCAAGAAGCGGGTCAAGATCGCGGTCGTGGGCAAGTACATCGATCTCCAGGACGCGTACAAGAGCATCTACGAGGCGCTGACCCATGCGGCGGCGGCGCACGATTGCGGGATCGACCTGGTGCGCGTGGATGCGCAGGAGATCGAGACGAACAACCCCTCGCTATACCTGCGGGATGTCGCCGGCATCGTCGTGCCCGGGGGCTTTGGAGATCGCGGCGTGGAGGGGAAGGTGCGCGCGGCGCAATACGCCCGGGAGCACAAGGTGCCGTACCTGGGCCTCTGCCTGGGGATGCAGGTGGCCACCATCGAGTTTGCGCGCAATGTGTGCGGCCTGGAGGGCGCCAATAGCACGGAGTTCGATCTCGACACGCCGCACCCGGTGATCTCCCTGCTGGATGACCAGCGGGATATCACGCAGAAGGGGGCCTCGATGCGGCTGGGCACCTGGCCCACCATCATCCGGGAGGGCACCCTGGGCCGCCAGGTTTACGGCGCGGACCAGATCTTCGAGCGCCACCGGCACCGGTACGAGTTCAACCGCAAGTACGAGGAGCAAATGATCTCGCAGGGTTTCGTCATCTCCGGCACCTCGCCCGACGGGAAGCTTGTGGAGCTGATCGAGCTGAAGGATCACCCGTGGTTTCTGGCCTGCCAGTTTCACCCGGAGTTCAAATCGAAGCCCAACCAGCCTCACCCGCTATTCAAAGGCTTCCTGGGCGCGACGCTGGCGAACCAGGGTTAAGAGCGGTTTAAGGTTTCCCGGCCCAGACGGATTTCAGATATTTCTCTCCGGCAAAATCGGGGGGCATGGGGCGGTCTTCCATGCGCCAGGCGGCGGGCTGTGAAAGGCCGCGCGCGATGAGGCGGCGGAAAGCTTCCGGTGTGAGCGTGCGCTGATTGGTCGAGCAAAACAGCGAGCCGGAATCCGAGAGCACGGCCTCGGCGGCGCGGACGATCTCTTGAAAATGATCCTCCACCGTAAAGATTCCGCCATCCTTATCCCGCGAGAACGTTGGCGGATCGAGGATGATGAGATCGAATTTGCGCCCTTTGCGTAAAAACCGCCCCAGCCAATTTAACACCTCGCCGTAAATGAATTCGTGCCCGCCGGGGTCGATGCCGTTCAACTCATAATTGCGCCGGCCCCACTCCAGATACGGCTTCGATAAATCGAGGTTCACCGTCTCCGCTCCGCCGAGGGCGGCGGCGACCCCAAACGCGCATGTGTAGGCAAAACAATTCAACACGCGCAGCCCCTTTGCGCGGCTCCGGACCTCGACGCGATTGTCGCGTTGATCGAGGAAAATCCCCTGCGAATAACCGGCGGTGAAATCGATCCAGAAGCGCATCCCGTTCTCGATTGCCTGGAACGGCTCCCGCGCCTCCTCGCCCTCGATTCTCGCCGGCGCTTCCTTGCGCTCGCCGAGTTGTTTCCAATAGACAGCCCGCGGTCCCCTCACCCCGCGCAGCCACTCCGGGAAGCGGCGCTCCCGTGTCTGCACCAGCCAGCGCCCGGCAAAGTCATCGATCTCCAATCCGTCCAGTCCATCGCCGCGCCCATCCACCAGACGCAGCGCATTGGTTCCGGCGTTTCGGAGCGGCTCCCGGTTGGCGATTGCGCGATTCAGCTTTTGCAACACAGCGGATTTCCCGATTTAATCAATGGCTACCGACCTTGTATAGCTAATGAACGACCTATCGACCGAACTGGACGTCGCGGTCGCCGCCGGCCATCTCCTGGCCAGCAGCGCGCAGAACATTCGCCAATTGCTCGCCCGCAGCAGCTCGCCCGTGGACCGGGCGGCAATCGAGGAACTGGTGAGGTCCGAGGCATGGGGCGAATTGAACGACCGTTTTTTCCGCACGCTCGCCTTTGGCACCGGCGGCCTGCGCGGACGCACCATCGGGAAGATCGTCACCGGGGCGGAAGCGGGCGCGCCGCAGCCGCTGGGACGCCCGGAATACCCGTGCGTGGGCACCAACGCGATGAATTACTTCAATATCTCGCGCGCCACGCAGGGCCTCGTCGCCTACCTGAAGGCGCATTACGCCAGGGAGGGCCGCACCGGCCGCCCGAAGCTCTGCATCGCGCACGATACGCGCCATTTTTCGCGCCCGTTTGCGGAGCTGTGCGCAAAGGTGGCCGTGGAAAACGGATGCGACGCGCTGCTCTTCGAGGCGCCGCGTTCCACGCCGGAGCTATCCTTTGCCGTCCGCCACACGCACAGCGATGCCGGCGTGGTCCTGACCGCCAGCCACAACCCGCCGCATGATAACGGCTTCAAATGCTATTTCTCCGACGGCGCGCAGGTGGTGGAGCCGCACGCCACCGGCATCATCGATAAGGTAAACGCAATCGAATCCGACGCCTACACGCCGCTGCCGGAAAGCGAACGCGGCACGGTGCGAAGCCTGGGCGCGGACCTGGACGCCGCTTACATGGACCGCCTGGAGACGCTCATCCTGGATCCGGCGATGGTGCGCGGCCAGGGAAGCCTCCGCATCGTTTACTCGCCCATCCACGGCACCGGCGGCGTCATCATCGAGCCCATGCTCAAGCGGCTCGGCTTTACAACGCTCACCGTCCCCGCGCAGAATGAATTTGACGGTCGTTTCCCCACCGTGGCCTCGCCGAATCCCGAGAACGCCGAGGCGCTCCGCATGGCGATGGAGCTTGCCGACAAGGAACGGGCCGATCTCGTGATGGCGACCGATCCCGATTGCGACCGCATGGGCACCGCCGCGCGCGATTCCGCCGGAAAGTTGCAATTGCTCACGGGCAACCAAATCGGCTCGCTCATGGCCTGGTACCGCGCGAAGACCTATTTTGACCAGGGCATCCTGACTGCGGAAAACGCCGGGCACGCCGTCATCATCAAGACGCTGGTCACCAGCGATCTTCAGAAAGCCATCGCCCAGCGGTTTGGCCTGGGCTGCGTCGAGACGCTGACCGGCTTTAAGTACATCGGCGAGAAGCTCGGTAAATACGAGGCGGCGATTCCGGCGAATCTCGCCGCCAATTACCGCGAGCTTCCCGAGGAGGAAACGCGGAAGCTGCGGCTTCAGCATTCTTTTTTCTACGTCTTCGGCGGCGAGGAAAGCTACGGCTACAGCGGCGCCGATTTCGTGCGCGACAAGGATGCCAACGGCGCCACCGTCATGTTTGCCGAGGTGGCCGCGTATGCGAAATCCCAAGGGCTGACGCTGGTGGAACTGCTGGACCAGATTTACATGGAGTTCGGGTTCTACCTTGAGCGCGGCAAATCGATGACGATGGAGGGAGCATCCGGCGCGAGCCAGATCCAGCGGCTGGCGGCATCCTATGCCTCCGCCCCGCCGCGGGAGCTGGATGGCGTGCCCACGGAATCGACGCTCAATTTTTCCACGCAGGAAATCCGCGACGTGGAGGGTGACCGCCTGCCATCGGAGAAAATGCTCATCATCACTCTGGCGGATGGGCGGCGCGCCGCGGTGCGCCCCTCCGGCACGGAGCCCAAGATCAAGTTCTATCTCTTCGCCCACCGGACGCCGCCGGCGGGAGAAATGTTTGGCTCCGGTGAGTTGCCAAAGATCAAGGAGGAGGTAATATCGTCCGTCGATCAGCTGTGGAGCGCCATCCAGAAGGATGTGCAGCAGCGTATCGCGAATTGATTGGACCCTCATGGAAATCAAACTCGACGGCGGCGAAAAATCCATCCTGAAGGCGATCGGCCTCGGGGGAAGCAACGTCACCGGGAGACAGCTCCTCGAACGCTGTGAAGGCGGCATGGAGGAGGCGGAATTTGTCTCCGCGCTTCGCGGCCTCCTGATGATGGGTTACATCCTCGCGGATAAACAGTCGTTCCACGATTACCATGACGTGGAGGTGTCGGAGTTCCACGTCAATTCCGGCTACGCCCGCGATCTCAAGGAAGCCCTGGACCCCCGTCTCCGGCAGGAACGCAAGAATCAGCGCAACCGCCGCGTCCGGCGCGAATAGGATTCCGCCGCCGCTGCCGGGGCCTCGATGGGCTGGATTTTACCCTGCGAGGCCCGTAACTTCCGCCGCGTGATTCGCGTTGCGCGGGCCGGGTTGGGCCGGCAGCCCGCTACCTGCTTTGAATCTGCTAAACCTTCTTCACGACGAGGTTTTTCCCGGTCATTTCCTTCGGCTGCGGGAGTCCGAGGAGGGCCAGCAGCGTCGGAGCGACATCGGCGAGGATTCCGGAGTGGACCGTGTAATCGGAGGCATCGGCGGCGACGTAGATGAAGTGGACCAGGTTGGTCGTGTGCGCCGTATTCGGGCTACCGTCTGGGTTGCGCATCAGTTCGCAATTGCCGTGATCCGCGGTGAGCAGGAGTTTGCCACCCAGGCTGAGAGTTTTTTCCACGACCTGCCGCACGGCATCGTCGATGGTCTCGACCGCCTTGATTCCCGCCTCGACCACGCCGGTGTGGCCGACCATGTCGGGATTGGCAAAGTTCAGGATCACCAAGTCGTAGTCCGGCAGTAATTCCACGACCTTTGCCGTGACCTCCGCCGCGCTCATCTGCGGCTTGTAATCATAGGTGGGCACATCCTTGGGCGACGGGATGATGACACGATCCTCGCCGGGATATTGCTTCTCCACGCCGCCGTTGAAGAAGTAGGTGACGTGCGGATATTTTTCCGTCTCGGCGATCCTAAGCTGCTTCTTTCCGGCCTCGCTCACCACCTCGCCCAGGATTTTATCCAGCTTCTGCTGATCAAAGACGACCGGGCAATGATACGTCGCATCATATTCCGTGAGCGTCACGTAATGGATTTTCGGCGTCACCTCGCGGTCAAACCCGTTGAAATCGGCCCGCAGGAAAGCGAGCGACAACTGCCGCCCGCGGTCCGCGCGGAAGTTGAAAAAGAGCACCACGTCGCCATCGCGGATGCGCTGTTCATTCACATGCCCGAAGACCATCGGCTTCAAAAACTCGTCCGTCTCATTGGCTGCATAGCGCGCTTTCACCGCATCCACCGGCGAGCCCGCCGGCGCTTCGCCGCGCCCCAGCACGATGGCGTCCCACGCCAGTTTGTTGCGCTCCCAGCGTTTATCGCGATCCATGGCATAATAGCGGCCGACCACCGTGGCGATCTTGGCTCCGCTCGGCGCCAGTCCTTTGAGCGCGGTATCGAGGTAGCCGGCGCCGCCGGTCGGGGAGGTATCGCGGCCATCGGTGATGGCGTGCACCATGATGTCCGTCACGCCTGCGGCCTTCGCGGTGTTGGCCAGCGCGATCATGTGCTCGATGTGGCTGTGCACGCCGCCGTCGGAAAGCAGCCCCAGCAGGTGAAACCGATGCCCCTTCGCCTGGGCAAAGGCTTCCTGCAAAACCGGGTTCCGCGCCAGGTCGCCATCCTGGATCGCCTTGTTGATGCGGGTCAAATCCTGGTACACGATGCGGCCCGCGCCCAGGTTCAGGTGGCCCACCTCGCTGTTGCCCATCTGGCCGGCGGGCAGGCCCACGTCCAGGCCGCTGGCGCTCAGTGTCGCGACGGGATAGCTGGCATACGTTTGATCGTGAAAGGGAGTTTTTGCGAGCATGGTCGCGTCGCCGTTGGCCTCGGCTTGCGCGCGTCCGCCGGGGTTGATTCCCCAGCCGTCGCGGATGATGAGCACTACAGGTTTATGTTGCATAGGTTATGGTTCCGGCTGATCGGACGGCGGCTCCTCCGGTGCTTCTTCTTCCTCCTCCTCCTCCAGGATCTCCTCCTCGATGTCCCGCTGCATCTGGCGCGAGAGGAATGGCCGCAGGAAGCCGTAGAGCAAATACGCCAGGAAGAGGACCGCCGGCATCCAGAAATAATTGAGCAGGGTAAAACCGAGGATCAACACGATGGCGATAAAGCGCGGGATCGAGCGCGTCGTCCGCCAATTGAGCCCCTTGAAGCTGGGGTACTGGAAGCGGCTGAACATCATGAAAGAGAGAAAAATCAGCAGCCCCGGCAGCACCCATCTCCAGCGGCCGAGCTGCCGCTCGCTCTGCGCCAGCCACAGCATGAAAAGCGTCAACGACGCCGTGAGACCCGCCGCCGCGGGAATCGGGAAGCCGCGAAACTCCTTCGACGCGCCCGTGGGATTTGACGCCGCGATGCAATTGAAGCGTGCCAGCCGCAGCGCCCCGCACAGGAGGTAAAGCGACGCCACCATCCAGCCGAGGGTTGGAAACTCGATGAGCACCACCTTGTAAACCATCAACGCCGGCGCCACGCCAAAGGAGACGATATCGGCAAGGGAATCGAACTCGCGGCCGAAAGCGCTCTCGTGCCCACCCAGCCGCGCCAGCCGCCCGTCCAGCGCATCGAAGATGCAGGCCGTCAGGATGAGGATGATCGCCAGTTCAAAGAGCCATGCCGCTTCCGCCGGCGCGGAGGTCTGTAACAATGCCCCTTCGACGATCTTCAGCACCGCCACGAAACCGCACAGGAGATTTCCCGCCGTCATCAAATTCGGCAGAAGATAAATCCGCGGATTTTCGTTATCCTTCACGCGATCTCCTTTCGGAGCCGGGCCACTATGGTTTCGCCCCCCTTCACCCGGTCGCCCGGTTTCACCGTGATCTCGGCATCCAGAGGCAGGTAAATCTCCGTTCGCGAACCGAAGCGGATCATCCCGAAACGTTCCCCTTTCGCAACGCGGTCGCCAACTCGCGACCAGCCGACGATGCGCCGCGCGATGGCCCCGGTAATCTGCCGAACCACGAGGGTCGTCGAGCCATTGCGGAAAGCCCACGTGTGGCTTTCGTTCTGCACGGAGCACTCCGGGTTGCGGGCATCCAGAAACTTGCCGGGGTAATGTTTGGAATAGGTCACCTCGGCCTCGATGGGCGAACGGTTCGTGTGCACGTCGAAGACGGAGAGAAAAATCGCCACGCGCCGCATGGTTTCGTTCGTTACCTCGGTTTCTCCCTTCTCGATGACTTCCGCCACCACGCCATCCGCCGGGGCCGCCACCGCCTGCGGGTCAGCCGGCGCCGCCCGCTCGGGATCCCGGAAAAAATAGAACGTATATAAAATGAGCGCCAGCCCCGGCAGTGCGGCCACCGGGGTAAACAGGCCGGGTAAAATGGTGATTGCGAGGAGTACCGCGAATATCCAGCGGGCCTCCCGCAGCGTCTGAAGGCGCATGAGGGCGGCAGGATAAGCAGCCGGGGCGAAAAGCGTAAAGAGCGGTCTTTGGTTTTTCCCCCGTGCGCCCGCCGCAGGTTTCCAGGCCATTCCATGCCGTAATGCGCTGAAAGCCGGGAGATTGCGGAAAGATCCTGCCGCCATTCAGCCCCCATCCACTGTTATTTGGGGTTTCCCATTTCAATTTCCTCTCTATCTTTTCCTTATGCAAGCCACCGACGCGATCACCGGCGACATGACGATGCGGGAGATTCTGGAAGTCTCTCCCGGCGCCCAGCGAGCCCTTTTTCGCAAATACCATATCGGCGGCTGCGCCTCCTGCGGATTTCGCCCGGATGAGACGCTGGCCCAGGTCTGCGCCCGCAATGAGGAGCTGCCGGTCCATGAGGTTATCGATTACCTGCTTGCCAGCCAGGAGGAGGACCGCCGCATCCAGATCACCCCGGGAGAGTTGAACGCCGCCTTGCGCGACGGCTCGGCCCGCGTCGTGGATGTGCGGACCCGCGAGGAATTCGAGGCCGCCCGCATCGAGGGCTCCATCCTGCTGAGCCAGGATTTGATGAACGAGATTCTCGGGAAATGGGACCGCGCGGCGCTTACCGTTTTTGTCGATCACCAGGGGCTTCGCGCAATGGATGCGGCGGCCTATTTCATCGGGCACGGCTTTGCCAATGCCCGGGCGCTCCGGGGCGGCATTGATGCCTGGAGCCAGGAGATCGATCCTTCCATCCCCCGCTATCACCTCGAGTAAC
>DATAXI010000184.1:0-2089 GCA_036266845.1 Chthoniobacteraceae bacterium
GCGCGGCGCGAAGGTCAATTTCAAACCCGGTTTCGAAATCCGTGAAATCGTCGCCGTCGATCCCCGTGCGCCGCCGGCCGATGTATCCCCCGGCGTCCGCCGCCGCCTCGCGGAGCTGACGGGCGCCGCGCCGGTCAGCCCGTATTGGTGACAGGCACGCGCCTGCTGCCGGCCTGCCGTTTTTTTGCGTTCCCTGCGTTTTTCCCTTCTGTAACGGGTCTTTGGAAGTCAATCCCTTTTTGCCTTGTCCGCTCGCCGGGGTCACGCTTCTGTCCGTGGTCGGCAAGAGCCGCCAACATGATGGAGTTTGAAAAGGCAGGCCGACCTATCTGCAGCGCGCGCTTGATAGTCTCGCTGGGAAAAACGCGGTCTGACCTGATCCTTTCGTCCCGGCGAGGGACACGGGCTTCGGGCTGCCGGTGTCGTGGGCGGCCCGAAAGGCTTCAAAGACTCCTTGTCTTGTTTCTTTGGTGTCCATTCCTTTGTTCGATCAAAGGACCATTCCTCCGTCCCGACCGCAGAGGTTGCGAGCGCCGCGCGCAGCCGCGGTCAAGGATCGCGGGACGCGACCGCGTGGCGGCGCCGAAGGCGTCCTTGAGGGCGGGGAGCACGGCGCTAGGCTGGTTGCGCACGGAACGGTTTTCCATCCACCCACATCCTGTGCAGCACGACCGCGAGCTTGCGGGCGAGGGCGACCTTTGCCTTCTTCATGCCGGCCCGCCTGGCGATCTTCATGGCCCAGCTCTTCAACGCCGAGGCTTTCACCGATCTGGTGAGAATGCTGTTGGCTGCTTCGTAGAGGGCGGTGCGTACCTCTTTGTCGCCGATCTTCGAGATGCGCCCGGACACATCTTTTTCTCCTGACTGATAGCGTCTTGGCGTCAGTCCGAAATGCGGCCCCACCATCTTCGAGGATTTGAACCGCGAAGGATCGTCGATCGCCGAGACATAAGTGAGCGCCACGATCGCGCCCACGCCGGGCGCCGACATCAGAAGCCGCACGCGGGCATCGTCGCGCGCCATGGCGTAAACACGCCGCTCGAAGCTCCTGAGTTCGCGTGCCAGCACCGCATGCACCGGCAGCAGCGATGCGGCGATGGCCTCAAGCGTCGGATGGCCGCCAACCAACTCTTTGATCCGTCCTTCAAACTTCGCCGTCGAGGTCTTGCCGACCCGCAGACCGAACCCGCGCAGGATCCCCCGTACGCTCATCTCGATATCGTGGAGCTTCGATTGAACCAGCTTGCGGGCTGTCAGCTGCGCGCGAACTTCCTGCGCCGACAGCGATTTGCAATGCACAGCCCTGAACCAGCCAAGACGAACCAGCTGCGCGATGCCGCGGGCGTCTCCCCGGTCGGTCTTCACCGCCATCGCCCCAAACGCCGCATGCACATGGCGCGTTTCCAGCAATTCCATCGCAAGCCCCGCCTGCTTCATCCCCGCATGCAGCCATTGCGACAGCGGCCCAGCCTCAAGCCCAATCCGCTCCAGCTCCAGACCCAGATCCCCAAACCAGGCAATCAGCTCCGCCGGCTCGCTCGCAATCTTGCCTTCCCGGACAATCTTTCCCTCTCCATCCACCACACAAACACTGGACTGTTTCAATGACACGTCGATTCCGGCATAATGCTTCATGGTCGTCCCTCGATGATGCTTGGAGCTGGCAAAACCAGACTCCGTGGTTGATGACACCATCACTCTGAGGGACGACTCCTTCTCTGGCCATCCAAAATCCCGCCCGTTACCCCATCTGCAGCAGGGAAAGCGGCTCCGTTTCGTTTGCTTCGGCGCCTGCGTCCGCCGCTTCGCTGTCAGCCCTCTCGCACTCCGCATCGATCAAGCCCAGCACCAGACGGCGTGCGGTTGCTTTCCCGGCCACGGCATCGAGTACCGCCCGCTGCGCGATGGCCGCGACCACGTTCTCCGCCTTCCCGCCCTCGATCTCCTCCACGCGGCCCTCCAGCGCCGCATAGAGCGCCTGCTGAAACCGCAATTTCGCAAGCTTCGCGGCCCCGGGCGGCGTCCCGCGACCGACAGCAAAGTTGGCAGGGTATTCGGTCATGATCGCCTCATAGGATTCAACCCGGTG
>DATAXI010000208.1:0-6805 GCA_036266845.1 Chthoniobacteraceae bacterium
CAATTATGAACCACGTCATCACCGATGCGTTGGAGGGCCGGCTGTCCCTTTATTCCCCTGAATATGAACATGATTCGTGCGGCGTCGGCTTTGTCGCGTCGATTCATGGGAAAAGATCGAACCAGGTGCTGCGAATGGGCATCGAGTCGCTGTGCCATCTGGCGCATCGAGGCGCTGTGGACGCGGACGCAAAGACCGGCGACGGCGCCGGAGTCATGACGCAAATCCCGTACAAGATGCTGAAGGCCGAGGTGCGGAAGATGGGGCATGAGCTATTCCAGGAGAGCGACCTGGGAGTCGGCTTTATGTTTCTGCCGCATGACAATGCCTATGCGCAGGCGCGGGCAAAGGCGATCACCGAGGAGGTGATCGGGAAGCGGGGATTATTCCTGTTTGGATGGCGCGATGTGCCGATTAACTTTCGCGTGCTGGGGGAGAAGGCGCAGAGCACGATGCCGCGCATCGAGCAGGTGCTGATGGGGCGGCCATGGGGCATGACGGAGGTGGAGTACGAGCGGCGGCTTTTCCTCTCGCGCAACGAGATTGAGAAGCGCGCGGCGGAAGCGGGAATCAAGCATTTCTACATTGCCTCCTTCTCGCACCACACGATTGCCTACAAGGGGCTGATGACGTCCGGCTCGCTGGAGAAGTTTTACAAGGATCTGGCGAATCCGGAGTACGAGACGGCGCTGTGCGTGTATCACCAGCGCTACTCGACGAATACATTCCCGACCTGGCCGCTGGGGCAGCCCTTCCGGATGCTGGCGCACAATGGGGAGATCAATACGCGCCGGGGGAATGTGAATTGGATGCGGGCGCGCGAGGCGGAATTGCAGGGAGACATCTGGGGGAGCGATGTGGAGATGCTCAAGCCGATCATCCAATCGGGAGGCTCCGACTCCGCGGAACTGGATAACGCGGTGGAAGCGATTGTCATGAGCGGACGCTCCATCCTGCACGCCATGACCATGCTGGTGCCGCCCGCGTGGCGCTCCATGAGGAACATGACGCCGGAGCTGCGCGCGTTTTACGATTATCACTGCTGCTTCAAGGAGCCGTGGGACGGGCCTGCGGCGCTGGTATTTACCGACGGAGTCACGGTGGGCGCATGCCTGGACCGGAATGGGCTGCGGCCATCGCGATTCAAGATCACGGACGACGGCATATTCTCGCTGGGCTCGGAAGTGGGCACCATCGAGCTGGACGATGCGAATGTCATCGAGAAGGGCCGTCTGGGGCCGGGCGAGATGATCGCGATCGACACCGTGCAGGGGAAACTGCTGCGCGATGCGGAGATCAAGGCGGCGCTGTCCATGCGGCGTCCGTACGGCAAATGGCTCGCGGAAAACCAGCTCAAGCTCTCACAGCACCTGACGGGGCCGCTGGAGCAGCCGAAGAACGAGCTGGACATCCTCACGCTGACACAGCGGCAGATCGCGTTTGGCTACTCCGCGGAGGAGCTGGATATGATCGTCAAGCCGATGGTCGGCAGCGCCTACGAGGCGGTGGGCTCGATGGGCGACGATACGCCGCTGGCGGTCCTCTCGCTCCAGCCGCGGCTGTTGTACACTTACTTCAAGCAACTTTTTGCGCAGGTCACCAATCCGCCCGTCGATCCGATCCGCGAGAAGCTGGTGATGTCGCTCAACGTCTCGCTGGGCTGGCGGCGCAACCTGCTGGTGGAGAGCCCGGAGCACGCACGCGTCATCCAGGCGGATTCGCCCATTCTTTTTCCGAACGAGTTCGAGTCCATCAAGACCCTGCCGGGGGCCGATTACGCAGCGGCCACGGTATCGTGCGTATGGCCGGCGGCGGAAGGCGAGGCCGGGCTCGAGAGGGCGATCCAGCGGATTTGCGAGGAAGCAGGCAACGCGGTGATCACCGGGGCGCGGGTGCTCATTCTTTCCGATCGCGCGGCGGATCACCGGAACGTGCCGGTGCCGATGCTGCTGGCAATCGGCGCGGTGCACCATCACCTGATCCGGATTGGGCGGCGCATGCGCGCGGGCATTGTGTGCGAGACGGGCGAGGCGCGCGACGTGCACCAGATGGCCTGCCTGATCGGTTATGGCGCGGCGGCGATTTATCCCTATGCCGCCTTCGATACGTGCCGCGAGGTGCTGGACAAGGCGCAGGCGGCAACAATCGCCAAGCTGGAGAGCGCGCGGAAGCTGAACGATCCCAAAAAGCTGGCGGATGCCGAGAAGGATGCCGGCCATTGGACGAGCATCACCTATCCGCAAGCGCTCAAGAATTACCGCAAGGCGCTGGAGGAAGGCTTGCTGAAGATCATGTCGAAGATGGGCATTACCGTGCTCGCGAGTTACCAGGGGGCGCAAATCTTCGAGGCCATCGGCGTGGGCGCGCAGGTCATCGAGCGCTGCTTTGATGGCACGCCGTCGCAAGTGGGCGGGATCGGGTTTGCCGAGATCGCGCGGGAATCGCTCTTCCGCCACACGCAGGCCTACGCGCAGCCGCTGCCATCGGACAATGACGGCGAATCGGCGGGGCAGCCGGCCCCATTGGGACTGGGCGACCCCGGGTATTACCGCTTCCGCCGCGACGGCGAGGCGCATGCGGTGACGCCGCCGGTGCTGAAGAGTTTTCACGCGTTCGTGAAGTCCGGGAAACAGGAGGATTACTCCGCCTATGTCAGCGAGCTGCTGGTGAACCGGCCTCTTTCCTTGCGCGACCTGACGGAATTTGTGCCGCTGGCCTCCGGCCCGGTGTCGATCGACGAAGTGGAATCGATCGAGGACATCCGGAGGCGATTTACCACGGCGGGCATGTCGCTGGGGGCGCTCTCGCCCGAGGCGCACGAGTGCCTTGCGATTGCGATGAACCGCATCGGAGGCAAATCGAACTCCGGCGAAGGGGGCGAGGACCCGGAGCGTTTCAAGCACCGCGAGAACGGGGACCTGGCGAACAGCGCGATCAAGCAGGTAGCCTCGGGCCGTTTCGGCGTGAATGCCTCGTACCTTGCGAGCGCAAAGGAGATCGAGATCAAGATGGCGCAAGGCTCGAAGCCCGGAGAGGGTGGCCAGCTACCCGGCCACAAGGTAAGCGCCCTCATCGCGCGGCTGCGCCACACGGTGCCGGGGGTCATGCTTATTTCGCCGCCGCCGCATCACGATATTTACTCCATCGAGGATCTGGCGCAGTTGATCTACGACCTGAAACAGGTGAACCCGCGGGCGCGCATCTGCGTGAAGCTGGTCTCGGAGGCGGGCGTGGGGACTGTGGCGGCGGGCGTTGCGAAGGCGCACGCGGACATCATCCTCATCTCCGGCCATGACGGCGGCACGGGCGCCTCGCCGCTTTCCTCCGTCAAGAATGCCGGCAGCGCATGGGAATTGGGGATTGCGGAAGCGCAGCAGGTGCTGCTGCTGAACGGGCTGCGAAATCGCGTGACGCTGCGGACCGACGGCGGGTTGCGCACCGGCTCGGACATTGTGCAGGCGGCGATCCTGGGAGCGGAGGAATACAACTTCGGGACCATCGCGCTCATCGCGGCGGGCTGCGTGTATGTGCGCCAATGCCATTTGAATACCTGCCCGGTGGGAATTGCGACGCAGGACGAGCGGCTGCGCGCGAAGTTCAAGGGATCGCCGGAGAACATCATCAACTTCTTCAACGGCGTCTCCGAGGATGTGCGGCAGATCATGGCGCGGCTGGGCGTGCGGACGCTGAATGAATTGATCGGCCAGACGAAATTCCTGCGGCAGCGGCACATCGCGGATCATCCGAAAGCGAATACGCTGGACCTGCGCCGGATGCTGGCAGACGTGGCGCCCGGCGACGAATCGCCGCGCCACTGCACGCGCTTCCGCAACGACGGGGCGTGGGATCGCCCGCTGGACGATACCGTGCTGCAAGATGCGAAGGATGCGGTCACGGACAAGACGCCGATGTCCTTTTCCTATCGCGTGCGCAACACGAATCGGGCAATCGGCTCGCGGGTATCCGGGGAAATCGGTTACCAGCGGGGTCCGCAAGGACTGCCGGACGGGACGCTGGAATTGAAGCTGGAAGGCACCGCCGGGCAGAGCCTGGGCGCTTTCCTCTCGCCCGGATTGCGGCTGGTGCTGGAGGGGGAGGCGAACGATTACGTGGGCAAAAGCATGAGCGGCGGGGAGATCATCGTGCGGCCGCCAGCGGCGCGGAAATTTACCGCGCATGACAACTCGATCATCGGCAACACGGTGATGTACGGAGCGACCGGCGGCATCCTGTTTGCCAGCGGGCGGGCGGGCGAGCGGTTTGCCGTGCGCAACTCCGGCGGCACCGCCGTGGTGGAAGGCGTGGGCGATCACGGCTGCGAGTACATGACCAATGGGACCATCGTCGTGCTGGGGCGCACGGGCCGGAACTTCGGCGCGGGGATGACGGGTGGCATGGCTTATGTGCTGGATCTGGAGGATCAGTTCGAAAGCCTGTACAACCCGGCGCTCGTTGTACTGGAGCGGCTTTCAGAACCGGACGTGACGGCGGTGCAGCAATTGATATACCGGCATCTGGAGGCAACGGACAGCGAGCGGGCCCGGGAAATCCTGGCCGACTGGCCGAAGTTTGGCGCCCGGTTCTGGAAAGTGCGCCCGCATACGGCCGCTCCCGCGCCGAAGCCTGCCGAGCCGCATGCAAAACCGGCGGCGGAGGAACCAGCCGTGGCGGCAAAGCCGTAAATCGCAATTGCCAGGGCGGCGGCGAAGGGAATATGCTGAAGGGGGGAATTCGGTATTTTCCGGGTTCCGGATTTTTCTCATGGATATTGCCAAACAACTCTCCGTCTTCCTGGCCAACGCTCCCGGCACTCTCTCTGAAGTCTGCAGTGAACTGGCCAAGCAAAAGATCAACATCTACGCGCTCTCGATTTCCGACACGGTGGATCACGCCGTGGTGCGGATGGTGGTGAGCGACTCGAAGCGGGCGCTGCGGATGTTTGAAGAGCGAGGGGTGCTGGTGGTGGAAAACGACGTGGTGATGATCGACGGGGACAACCGCCCGGGATCGCTGGCGAACATCGCGCACAAGCTGTCCAAGGCGAAGATCAACATCGAGTACGCCTACCTTGCGACCAGCCCGGGCTCGAAGCGGGGCCTGGCGATCCTGCGCCCCAGCAACGTCAAGAAAGCGCTGCAGGTATTGAGCAAGTAATCCGTCTCCCGAAAAGGAACTGGAGCGGTTTAAAAAATTCTCCTAATCGCCGAAGGTGAATGCGCCGTTTCCGCCGGCGTCGATGACATAGCCGGCGGCCATGTCCTGATCCTGGAAGACGACGCCTTTCATCTTCAATGGCTTGCCGCCGCCCGACGGCGTGAATTTTCCGGCGATGATGCCGGTGCTCTTATTGACACTAAGGGAGAGCAGAGGAGCCTTGATGCTCCCGCCAGTCTGCTGGAGACCCGCAAAGCTGGTGGTGCCGGACAGCGCTCCGCCGAAGAATGCGGCTGTGGCGGGGGAAAGAAGATTGAGCGCGGGAATGCCGGGTGAGAAAGCGGAACCGAGTAGCGAGGGCGAAGCGGTGAAGCCGGAAATCTTCGATGTGGAAGGCCTGATCCAGAGCAGATCGCCCGCGAAATCGCTCTGGGCGATGATTTGCTGAAAATTGATGGCTCCGGAGAGGACGCCGGCATTTTTGTAAAGCGGCACATAGAGATTCCATGTGCCGCCGGTGGTGATGACGCCGCTGGCCGTCACGGGTGTCCCGTCGGCGAGATTGGCGGAGAATGTCACCTTGCCTCCGGCGCGAACCAGGAGCGTGCCGGCGCCAAAACCCTGGGGTCCGGAACTTGGGTCCGGCCTGATGAGCACCGTGTATCTGGCCGGCGGTGGCGCGGCGGCGCCGGCGGCAGGCTGGAGCGAGAAGGGAAGCGATGTTCCATCCGCGATGATGACGCCCGTCAGGAGATTCGAAGCGCCGGTGGGATCGAGGAAAAACCGGAAGGTGATTCCATCCACCAGCTTTTGAAAATTGCCGGCGGAGTTGAGTGCGCCCGCGAGAGAAATGGTGCGGTTATCGATGATCGCCTTTCCGGTGAAAGAGCCGCTTGGGGAAACAGTAAGGCTGAGGAAATCGGAATCATCCGAGCCAGGAAAGCCCGTGAACGGGCCGGTGAAAGGGAAGTAATTGGAACCGGGCGCAATCAAACCAAGGAGCACCGAGCCGACCTGGTTTGCGGACTGGCTTCCGACCGCGATATGATAAACCGTATTCGCAGTCGCGGAGAAACTGAGCGTGGAAAGGACCGAGCCGGCGCCCGGACTCCCGAAGACCGTGCCGCCGACCTGGGAGAGCTGATTGATGGCGGTGCCGGTGTAAATGGCGACTTGATCATCGAACGTGGAATAAAGCGTGGAAATGGCCGCGGTGCCCGTGGCCTGCGCCGTCCAGCGATACCAGAGAGTGTCCGACCCGGAGCTTTCGGGCTCGCCCAGTTCCGTAGTGGCGGAGCCATTGTAACCGATAACATAGAGCGCGTTTCCGTAAATATTGCGTGCGTTCTCGAAGTCATCGTTTGACGGCTCGGCGCCCGAAGGATCAAGCGGGCTGTAAATGAGGCCGGTTACATCCAGCGGCTGCGTGATCATGGAAAGCGTCGTGGAGCCGTTGGGATTTAAAGAATTCTCCGACCCCTGCGCGCCCACGGAGAAAACATAAGTGGCGCCTTGAGCGGCCTGAAAGGAAATCGACGGGGTGCTGCCGCCTTCGTAAGTGCTATTATAGGCGATCAGGTTCAACTGGCCATAGTTCGGTTGGCCGGAGGTTCCGGATTGGAAGGCCGCGATCGTCACGCTGCCATACGTC
>DATAXI010000246.1:0-9121 GCA_036266845.1 Chthoniobacteraceae bacterium
GGACTAAACGAACACAAAGTTCCTCGGCCCGTTTGGCATAGGACGCATCCCGAAATTCAGGCAGGACCGTAAAATGCGGTTCGGCAAGCGAGACAGGGGATGTTGTCTGCTTGCATTCGGGGAGCAGAAAGAAATACCCGGCCCAGGGAACCGTCGGACTCTGAAATGCACCTTCACGAAACGCCACTCCGAAATCGGCGCCACTCCCGACCGCCTCTTCCGCACGGTTGTTCATGTTGTTTCCGAAGGAACTTGCTATGGATTTTGCCTCGAGCACCGCGAGTAGCTTTCCCTTATGGACAACAACAAGGTCCCACATCTTGGTAGCGCGAAAATACCCAGGGACGTGGAGCTTTCCTCGCGGCTCGCTCCAAACGGATTCTAGTGGTATGCCGAGCCTCAATATTGCGTGCCGGATAACGTTAACAAACCCATCCATTTGCTTCCCGCCAGTCACCTCGGCCCGGCGCCCGGCATCGCGGCTCCCCTCGGCTTGCCGGGCTGCTTGGGAGGACAGAGTGGCATTATACTGCCGAAGAGCGAGCAACAGTTCGTTTGAAGCCGTGTCAACGATCTCCTCGATGGATTCGAATTGCGCCATTGTTCGGCGGTTCTACCGCCTCCCTGCGATAGACGGAAGGGGATTCACAACCTAACCTCCTACCCGGTGCGCCAGGTGTTTCCCAAGCTCCACCAGCGCCGGCAGGAAAAGCGTTCCCTCCGCCAGCCACTCGTAGAAGGCCTCGGTCCGCCGGCGATTTGCGGCGGCGGCCAGCGGCGCGAGCATCGCCACCGTCGCCCAGGCCAGAATGGCCCAGCCATGGAAGAGGGCGCAGGCCGCGCCGGCGGCAATCAGCGCCCAGAGCAGCGCCCGCGTGCCGCCCTCGCCCAGCAGCACCGGCAGGCTTTTGATGCCCGCCAGGCGGTCGCCCTCGATGTCCCGCAGATCGCACAGCAGCATGTTAAAGAGCAGCAGCGTCCACGCCCAGCCGGCGGCCAGCAGCAGCGGCGCCCCGATCGCCAGCCGCTGGAAGAGAACCGGCGGCGCCAGCACCGCCACCAGCACCACCATGGGGGCGAAAAGCGTCTTGAGCACCGGCACTTCCTTCAGCCGCGGCCCCATGAGCGGGAAGGAATAGCTGAGGGAGACCGCCAGCGCCAGGCACGTCAGCCCCAGCAGCGCCGCGTTCCCCATCAGCAGCGGCCAGAGCACCAGCACCGCGGAGCCTCCCACCGCCAGCAGCCAGCTCCACCGCCGCAGCATCCCGTGCAGCTCCACCCGCTCCGGCGTGTTCAGGCTGTCGGACGGGTCCCGCTTCAGCCGGTCCAGATTGTAAACCACCAGCGCCCCGGCCAGCCAGAGCGGCAGCAGCCGCCCGGAGGCGAACCCCGTCCAGCGCCCAAGGCTCCAGCCAAATACGGCAATTCCCACCGCTCCGTAAATGTGCAGCGTATGCATCGGACGCAGGGCATTGCACAGCCCGGAGGCCTCTCTCCGCGGGTCTCCTGCAAAGCCGCGGCTTTCAAGGCTTGACGTTTTCCCGCGACTTTCTCTACTTACACCGTTTTTTGACGATGGAAGGAGCACCGCGATTTTCGATGATTCAACCCAGGCGTCGCGCATGAGGCGACGCTACACTGAACCTTCCGTCCGCGCACGAATCATCACCAAAATTCATCCTACGTAGAAGGTTTTTTTAATGTTTAATGGACTTTTCGGCCTGTTTTCCAACGACATCGGTATCGACCTGGGGACGGCCAACACCCTCGTTTATGTGAAGGACCACGGCATCGTCTTGCGCGAGCCCTCGGTCGTTGCCGTCCAGGCGGGCACCAGCAAGGTGCTCTCCGTGGGCGATGAAGCCAAGCGGATGCTCGGACGCACCCCCGGCAATATCGTCGCCATCCGCCCGCTCAAGGATGGCGTCATCGCGGATTTTGAGATTACGGAGGCGATGCTCCGCCATTTCATCGCCAAGGTCCATAACCGGCGCAAGATGGTCCGCCCCCGCGTGGTCATCGCCGTCCCTTCCGGCATTACGGAAGTGGAAAAGCGCGCCGTCAAAGACTCCGCCACCCGCGCCGGCGCGCGGGAGGTTTACCTCATCGAGGAGCCCATGGCCGCGGCCATCGGCGTCGGCCTGCCGGTGCAGGACGCCGCCGGCAATATGATCATCGACATCGGCGGCGGCACCACGGAGGTGGCGCTCATCTCCCTTTCCGGCATCGTCTTCTCGCGCAGCATCCGCGTGGCGGGCGATGAGCTGGACGAGGCGATCATGAATTACATGAAGCGCGCCTATAACCTGATGATCGGCGAGCGCACCGCCGAGGAGATCAAGATCAAGATCGGCTCCGCTTACCCCATCGAGAAGGAGACCACCATGGAGGTCAAGGGACGCGACCTCGTGGCCGGCCTGCCCAAGACCCTCACCATCACCTCCCAGGAAGTGCGCGAGGCGCTGCTCGAGCCGATCAACGCCATCGTGGAATCCGTCCGCGTAACCCTCGAGCGCTGCCCGCCGGAACTCTCCGCCGATCTCGTGGACCGCGGCCTCGTCCTCGCCGGCGGCGGCGCGCTCCTCCGTGGCCTGGACAA
Source organism: Chthoniobacteraceae bacterium (assembly GCA_036266845.1). Taxonomy (GTDB): domain Bacteria; phylum Verrucomicrobiota; class Verrucomicrobiia; order Chthoniobacterales; family Chthoniobacteraceae; genus DATAXI01. Next base: position 2,600 of record DATAXI010000246.1, read on the forward strand.
GCTCCTCACCGAGGAAACCGGCTTGCCCGTCCACGTTGCGGAGGATCCCCTCAGCGCCGTGGCGGAAGGCACCGGACGCGCGTTGAACGAGTTGAAATTCCTCCGCCAGGTGGCCACCTCGGACCGGCAGTGGAATCACTAAATCAGGAGCTTGCGAACTCCTTCCGGATGCTGAATCCGTAAGAACCTTCGTCTCATGCGCCAAATCAACGCCATCGCGGTCGCCATCTTTCTGGTGGTGGTCCTGGTGCTGTTTGCCTTTACGCCGCGCAATACGCAGATCATGCAGGCCCGTTTCCTCGGCTTGATCGCGCCCCTGCTCAAGAACGGCTCCTCCATCCAGAAGCAGGTCATCGGCCTGCGCGAGGGGATGAAAAAGCTCACGGAGCTGGACACGGAGAATAAGCAACTGCGGGTTGAATTGAACGAGCTGCGGGCCAAGGACCAGACCCTGCAGGGGCTGGAGGCGGAGAATAACCAGTTGCGCCGCGCATTGCAGTTCCGCGAGCGGTCGCAGTTCAGGCTGGTCCCGGCGCGCATCATCGCCCGCGACGCCTCCACGTGGTGGAGCACCATCAATGTGGACAAGGGCTCGAATGATGGCGTCGAGCCCGACCAGCCGGTGCTCACGGAAGACGGTCTCGTCGGCAAGACCACCATTGTTTCCGCGAATGCCTGCACCATCCTGCTCATCTCCGATGAGAACTGCGGCATCGCGGCCACGGTCGAGGGCACCCGGGAGCGCGGCGTCGTCCGCGGCACCCGCACCTCCACGCAGGCCACGCCGGACCTCACATTGGGGCTGCTTTCGAAGATGGCAAACCTCAAGCCGGGGATGAAAGTCTTCTCCTCCGGGCTCGGCGGGGTATTTCCCACTGGCGTGCTCATTGGGGAGGTCAAGAACTTCGAGGTCCTTCCACTCGAGGGGCAGGCCACCGTCGTGCCGGCGGTCGATCTCAGCACCATCGAGGACGTATTCATCGTCACGGGAGGGACCAAATGATCTATCCCTACCTCATCCTGGCGGAATTTCTCTCACTCGCCGTTCAGCAATACATCCCGGCGCTCCCCTTTGGAGCCCGCGTGCTGCTGCTGCCCGTCGTCTTCTTCTATGCGGCGCTGGCGGTCCCTCCGCCTGGGATGCTGCTTTTGGCATTTACCGGGGGCTTTATGTGGGATGCCTTCATCGCCACCCAGACGGTAAATGGAAACCTTGAAATCTCGCTGGGCTGGTCGATAGTCGTTTACGCTGCGCTGGGAGCCATCATGAACGGCTTCCGCCCTCTTTTTCAACGCGGCCATGGGTGGGAGATCCATTGTCTCCTCTCAGGGCCGCTCCTTTGTATATTTGTGTTATCGGAATATTTGATGATCACTTTTCGCCGGGGTGGCTTCATTTTCCCCAAGCTCATTTGGTGGCGCATCGGCGGCGAAGGCCTCGCCGCGATGATCGCCGCGCCCATCATTTTCCTCGTTCTTCACTGGCTGGCACTAAGCCTGGGGATTCTCGCCCCGCGTGAGGAACGGGAAGCGGCGCAGGACAGGATGTAATGCCACCGGGAACATCCAATATGCGCCGCAGGCGGAGACGCGGCCCGCGGATCGAGTTTCGCATTTACATCGTCGGTTTTTGCATCCTGGCGATCCTCGGCGGCATCGTGCTCAAGCTCTGGTGGCTGGAAGTCGCCCGCGGGGCGGAATATGCGAAGAAGATCGCCCAGCGCTCCGTGGTGACTGTGCGCATTCCCTCCGTGCGCGGAGAGATTCGCGACCGCAACGGCATCCCCCTCGTCCAGAACCGGGCCAGCTACGAGGTCGATTTCTATCTGCCGGAGATGGTGCGCGGCTACCGGCAGTTGCATGAGGGCGAGGCCCCGCTCATCCAGTACCAGGGCACCGCCCATGGCATGGCCACCAAGAAGACCGAGGCCGACATCGTCCAGATCGTCAATACGGCCGTCATCCCCCGGCTCGAGGAGCTTGACCTGGCAAAGGATTACAACGCCAAACGCCTCAAAATCCATTACCGCAACGACACGGAAATCCCCTTCACCTACCTCGAGGATATTGATTTTCCCACCCTCGCAAAATTCTCCGAGCACGACGTGGGGCTGCCCGGCGTGAATATCGGCATCAAGCCGGTGCGCGAGTACCTCTATGGCGCCCTGGCCGCGCATTTGCTCGGCTACGTGGGCATGCCGGTGGATATCGACCAGGATGACGCCGCGCATTACAACTTTTACCAGCCGGACGTGGAGGGCAAATCGCAGATCGAGGCCGCGTATGACAAATACCTCCGCGGCACCCCCGGCGTCCGCGTCATGCAGCGCAATATCCACGGCGCGATCGACGGCGAGCTCAAGACCATCCAGCCCAAGCCCGGCGACAACGTTTACCTGACCATCGACGCCCGCATCCAGATGATCGCGGAACAGGCCCTCCGGCAGCCGCTCCTGGGCCGCGCCGCCGCCGTGGTGATCAACCCAAACAACGGCGATATCCTGGCGATGGCGTCGATTCCCTCCTTCGATCCCAATATTTTCATCCCCAGCATCAGCGGCAGCGATTGGGCGGCATTGCAGAAGAATCCCGCCGTGCCCCTGGTGGATCGCGCGGTCAGCGGCTTCCCGCCGGGCTCCACATTCAAGATCGTCACCGCCCTGGCCGGCCTCACCAAGACCCCCAGCATGGCGAACGCCCACTTTGACTGCACCGGCTCGGTCAATTACGGCGGACGCCCCTTCCACTGCTGGATCGCCGCGAAAGGCGGCTCGCACGGCGTGCTCGACCTCGAGGATGCGCTCAAAGTCTCCTGCGACTGTTACTTTTACCAATACGGCAACACGGCGGGCATCGACGCCATGGACCGGGTCGGGGCGATGCTCGGGATTGGCCAGCTCTATAACATCGGCCTCTCCGATGAGAAAGCCGGCGTAATGCCGGGGCCGGAGTGGATGAAGGAACACTATCCCAAGGAAAAGTGGACCGATGCCTACACGGCCAATGCCTCCATCGGCCAGGGCTACGTGCTTGCCTCGCCCCTGCAAATGGCGATGGCCTACGCCGCGGTCGCCAACGGCGGCGTCTGCTACTCGCCCCGCCTGGTGCGCACGGTCCTCAACCCCGATGGCACCCCCGCTCTCGGCGATGATGGCAAAGTCGCCGTGCCCGACCAGCCGATCATCCGCGCCGACCTGCGCTCCGTGGTCTCGCAAAAAGACATCGAGGAGGTACGCAAGGGCCTTTGGGACGTCGTCAACGCCCCGGGCGGCACCGGCTCAAGAGGCAAAGTCCCCGGCACGGTAGTCGCCGGCAAGACTGGCACCGCCCAGGCGCCGGGCGAGCACGGAAAAGGGGGCGAGAATATCGACTGGTTCAGTTGCTTCGCGCCGTACGATCATCCCCAGTACGTGATCGTGACCATGGTCCAGTCCGGCGAGCACGGCGGCCATGGCGGCACCGTCGCCGCGCCGGTGGCCCAATACATTCTGAGCCGGATCCTTGCGATGAACCAGGGAACTTACAACGTCCGTCTCGCCTCGCTCAAGGCCGCCAATAATCCCCATCCCTTCAACGATGTGGTCGCCATCGATTACACCGACAAGGCGCCCACCGTCACCGCCAGCGATGCCGATGACGACGCCGGACCGAACGACAAGCACTCCGAGGCCGAGCCCGAAATGGGCGCCGGCAGCGCAAAACCCGATATCCGGGCCGCCGCCGATGCCGGTGGCAACGTCAAGGCAGCCGTAAGACGCGCTGCCGAGCAAAGGAAAGCCGCCCCGGCCCAGGCCGACCGCCGCAGCCTGCTCGAACGCATTTTTCACCCTCACCAAAACAATCCACAAACCCCGCAAACCACGAAGCGAGCGCATTGGCCCTTCTGAACCCCCTTGCCATCATTACCAGCATCCAATCCTTGATTTACCCGGAGCCACCACTGCCATTCCGCGACCCCGCGCGCCTTATTGCGCGCGCGAGCGGTGATTTCGGTTTTGATTTGATGCCAATTTGGTTAAGGAAACAGAACGGCGGTGCGTGGCGCCCCTGGCGCGCACAAATCCAACCCCTCCCTTTTCATGATCGAACGAGTCAAAAAAATGCTCGGCCTCACCCGGCAGACGGGCAACAAACTGGTCATCAGCTCCGAGCGCCTCGAGCGCCGGGTCGCCCTCATGGAGGATGGCCGGCTGGAAGAATATTCCATCGAGCGCGAGAGCGATCGCAACATCGTCAACAGCATCTTCAAGGGCCGCGTTAAGAACATCGAGCACGGCCTCAAGGCCATGTTCGTGGACATCGGCTTCGAGAAAAACGCCTTCCTCCACTTCTGGGACGCCATCCCCGCCGCCCTCGATAGCGGCGTGGAGCAGGTGGACCGCGGCAACAAGAAACAGCAAAAGCGGATTTCCGCCAAGGACATCCCCTCCATCTATCCCGTAGGCAGCGAGGTGCTGGTCCAGGTCACCAAGGGCCCCATCAGCACCAAGGGCCCCCGCATCACCACCAGCATTTCCCTCGCCGGGCGCTACCTGGTCCTCATGCCCTACTCGGACCAGAGCGGCATCTCCCGCAAGATCGAGGAGCCCAAGGAGCGCGAGCGGCTCCGCAAAATCTTGCGCGAGCTCGACGTGCCGGACGGCATGGGCGTCATCGTCCGCACCGCCGGCGAGAGCCAGCGCGCCCGCTATTTCGTCCGCGATCTGGGCCTTCTCGTCGAGCAATGGCGCAGCATCGAGGCCAAGGTCACCGAAAAACCCGCTCCCCTCTGCGTCTTCCGCGAGCCCGATCTCATCGAGCGCACAGTGCGCGATTTCCTCACGGATGAAATCGACGCCGTCCTTTGCGACGATCCCCAGGCCGTCCAGCGGATGCAGGACCTCGTCGGCAGCATTTCCCGCCGCTCCAAGAGCCGCATCCAGGTTTACAGCGAGCCCACCCCCATCTTCGAGCGGTTCAGCGTCCAAAAGCAGATCGACGACGCGTTCCACCGCCAGGTCTGGCTCCCCTGCGGCGGCTATATCGTCATCGACGAGACCGAGGCCCTCATCGCCATCGACGTCAATACCGGCCGCAACAAGGGCGCAAAGGACGTCGAGAAAACCATCTTCCAGACCAACATGGAAGCCGCCGACGAGATTTGCCGCCAGCTCCGCCTCCGCAATATCGGCGGCCTCATCATCGGCGACTTTATCGACATGAAGAGCCGGCGCGATCAGCAGGCAGTCTTCCAGCGGATGAAAGAACGCCTCAAGCGCGACAAAGCCAAGACCCACGTCCTCCCCATCTCCCAGCTCGGCCTCATGGAAATGACCCGCCAGCGCGCCCAGGAGAGCCTCAGCGGCAGCGTTTACGAGCCCTGCCCCTATTGCGCCGGACGCGGGCGCGTAAAGACCGCCATGAGCATGAGCGTGGAAATCCAGCGCGAGTTGCACGCCGTGATGCGCACCTACCAGGACACCGTCCACGACATCCGCGTGACGGTCAATCCCCACGTCCTCCAGCGCCTCAAGGAGGAAGACGAGGAACTATTGATCGAGATCGAACGCAAATACGCCGGACGCCTCACCTTCCGCTCCGACGCCGCCTTCCATCACGAGCAATACGTCATCGCCGATGCCGCCACCGGCCAGGAACTCAAGGCATAGCACCGTTGTTCCAATTTGACGCGCTCTTAAGGGCCAAAGGCCCGTTGTAGGCCAGCCTGGGGTGAAGCGAGGAACGAGCGCAGCCCCAGGTACTAGCGCAAAATGCGTCAAGCGCCAACGGCGCGGGAGAGGCAATTGGAAAATTTGGGCGCAAAGCCTCGGCTCTTCCTTGTCTATCAAGCGATAACTCGAACAGAAGAGTCCCCACGAGCCGCCTCTTTGATGCCGGCCATCCCCAGCCTCTCGGGCTTGGCATCGAAGTTGGCGGGACCATGAGGAAACCAAGGATTGATGCGGCAATCAGTGATGGAAAAGGCATTTTTTCGCCGATTGCAACTCCCCGCGCCCCGGAAAAGGAGTCGCATCGGGGGAAAAATGCTGTGGAGGGGTATCCCGTTTCGCCTGCAAAGCTGGCAAACAAGCCTGTCGAGACCACTCCCACTTTAAGCGCACGCTTAGTCCCAGTTTCAATCCGACACGACAGCCCTCTGAGCTTACACCCGAACCTCTCCCGGCGAACCCGGAGGGTTCGTATATCGGTAGCCGGGGGTCGAGCGATAAGCGAAGCGAAGAGCGACACCCCCGGAAAAAATCGGAATATGAAACCCATCCCAAAGGGATGGCAGAGCCAAACCGTTCACAGCAGATCAGGCAAACCCAGCTCCTGCAGAAATGCAATTCGCGGGACGCACACCACGGTCCCGTTGTGGAGTCCATAACCCGCTTTACCTTCATCCGATTTCTCAGCGCAAAGCGCCCCGAAGACCCGGCCATCGCGGTGGCGGGCGATGGGCGGGCGATGGGCGGGCGATGGGCGGGCGATGGGCGGGCGATGGGCGGGCGATGGGCGGGCGATGGGCGGGCGATGGGCGGG
>DATAXI010000275.1:0-38835 GCA_036266845.1 Chthoniobacteraceae bacterium
GACCTGAGGGTCTGGAAGATGCCGTCCGTGAGGGGACAGCCACCTGTGGGCCGACGTCGTTTGCCGCTATAACAGGTTGCAGCGTAAGCGCCGCGTTGCCCTACTTCCCGAGCGCATCGGTTCGGCCGTGGACGAATCGCACGGATATGGAGCGCGCGTTATTCGAAGCCGGCTTCGATTATAGCCGCAAGCCGGATGATTGGCCCACAGCGGGACTCTGTTTGATACAATTCACCGGGCCATGGACAGAACGAGGCTTCGAGCAAGCGGCTCTTAAATATACCCACTGGGTAGCGGTATTGGGGGAATACGTCTTCGACGTCAATTGGAGCGGGTGGCTGCCTCGTGAAAACTGGGAAGAGATAGTTTTGGAAGAGTTGCTGACGTTTATTCCGGCGACAAGCGGGTGGCGGGCCTTGACCGGCTACGAACTTCCTGTCGATACGAGCTGGCTCCACCAACTGCGGGCGGTAATACCTTAGAATTAGGCAGCCGACGGCATCAAAATCCTCGTGCCAAATTGGGCGCCGGACTCTTCAACCTTTTGGAGCAGCCGTGCTCGACGCGAGGCAATATTGTGCGCCAGCAAACCGCTTAGCGACGCACCGGGTTCTGTAGAATGAGGACAATTTGTTTCGGCACTTTGCCGAGCGGCCAGAATCTCCTGGCGGTAAACGGTTTTCATGAATGGCGTCGCGTCCACGACGGAAAAACTATCGAAGTGCTGGGCCAAATCGCGAACACGACCCGAGCCGCCGATCACGATCGGGTGCAAAGACCGTCCCAGATGATCCTGGAGTTCTACAAGGCCACCATAGTATTTATTTCCGACTTTTTGACGGCGTGCGCCGGTTTGAAATTCCATCGCTACGACATTCATTGTGGGTTGATCACGTAGAATTGTGGCCCACTGTCGCCAGTCCCAATGCGTGCATGCCTGAAGGTGCATGACGGTGGGGATATTCGCCGCTGTCATCCGTTCTGCGAGCCGGTGCATACGCGTGAGGTTATAAAGGGAATTGATACGTGGCACATCGCTCATGAAAGAAAAATTTGGGACGGTCATGGCCCTGATCTTCAACGCGGCGAGATGTGTCAAAACGTCTCGTTTAACGTGTTCAGCCCAAAAGTCTTCCAGGGGCTGGTCATAGCCGACTGACGTGACAATAACTTCCGTTTCCCTGCTAAGCATCAACCCCTCTCGCATTGACTCGGGCGTGGAATACTTCACCCCGTACCGGCCCGCTTGGTCTCGCCAGACCAGGGAGGTGAGCGGGACTGCGACTGCCCGTTCTTGCAAGGGTACGTCACGACGCGAGCCGTGCAGAATTTGCGTAATGTAGAAGGGCAGTGTTCCGACGCAGGGCTTGAGGGTCTCGCGAGGAGGAACGCAAAGCCCTTCGACGTCTTCAATGAGTTCGGCAAAACTCAGATGCAGACATGGGCACGCAAGATCGCAGCCGTGAAATTGGCAATAGTCGACACATCGTTGAAAGCAGCCATTATCCGAGGCTGGTCCTTCCAAGCCGCCGCATTTTCTTAGGAAAGGACAGACGGCGCAGCTCGTCGGGGGCCGCGGGTTCACCGCGTATTGGTGAGACATAGGGGCCTATTTTTTAAACCGAGTCTTTGGTTTGACGGTGAACACTCCATCGAAGGCAGGCTCGTCGACGACCGCAACGCTCAACAAACCGCCCACATGGCTGTTCCTCTTCATGGCGGGGATGAGTTCGCCAACATCCTCACCGGTCACGTAGCCGATATTCGTTCCGTGTTGCAAGACGAACACTTGGGTGTCGGACATCACCATGAGAGTGAGGCCCAACCCTGCCACGACCTGAGCACCTGGGTCTGTTAAGACACAGCGGTAGAGCCGCGTTACCCGGTCCGGCTTTGTGCTCGTGATCAGGTCTGCCGTGTCGAGTTCCTGGACTTTCGACTGGTCTCGGCGTTGAACGAATTTCTGCCCCTTAGCTCGGATGAATTCTAGTCCCATAACGATATGGCATCTGCCGCGGATTTGTAGATAAAGTACTTTCCCTGACGCTGCCGCGTCGCAAGGCGCAGCAGATGGAGGTCAGCGAGCCGGTTGCTCCAACCACTGATTGAAATTGTTTCGTTACTTCGAGTTGCGAGGTTCGAGGCCGTCCCTTCGCCCAACGAAATTAAGGCTGAGAGGGTTCGGTCCAAGACTGGATCAAGCGTCCCTAGGATTAGCTGTGTGACGCGCTTTCCCGAGCTTGTCTTCTCAAGGTGCATTATCGGCAGGCTGCGGCCGCTAAAAAAGTCTGCGATCTCGTCAACAACTTCACCCGAACAGCCGGTAACAGCCGGAAACAGCTTCAGTGGGCGGATTGCCCATGGTGTCAGATTGTCGCTTGTTGTCCGTCGAACGTCTGCCTGGCCACATTGGAGAGCCCAGAACACCGTAGCTTTCAAAAAGCTACCGTTTACGTCGGTGACGCCTGTGAGATCGAGAACGAATGCGTGCTCCGCCTGAGCAGATCGATCAAGCAAAGGCTTCATTTTTGCGATGCAATCCTGGCCCAGGGTTGCGCCGAGCGCTTGCCTTCGGCCAGGAGTCAGAAACAGGGAAGGAATGGCCACGCGCAATCAATCACCCACAACAGTGAGTGAGTCAAGAGAATAAAATCGGGCGCTCGTCGGGAGGTCCTTTGAGAGCGCAACAAATTGAAAATTGCAGACCGCAAAGTTGCGGCGAGCCCGTGATCGTTCCATCGTGAACACCGCCGATTTCCTCGATTCTCAGAGCCGCATCTCCTGAGCGGAAGCGCAGTCGGCAATTGCGTTCTGCCAGGGACTTCAACACAAAACGAAAGCCTTCGCCCTGGGGCTGACCTGGTCGGCAGCTTGCGTGGTCAATGACCGCGGCTCGGAGGGCTTGCTCTGATGTTTGCAAGTGCTCCCAATCCGGAGAATGGGTTAAACTCGCGAGAACACCCTGTCCCACGTCTATTACGACCGCTGCCATGTAGCCCGGTTCGACGTGGTAGGCCGCCAAACCATCGTATTCTCCTGGCTCCCGTCGACTGTGCTGAATGACGTTATCCGTTACCTCCACAAGAACTCCGGCCAAGGCATTGGCAAATTTCGCGGGAAACTGATTCTCCTTTAGGGAACGAACGAACCGCTCTTGGAATAGTTGATAAGCGTCACTGGTCTGGTCGTCGCGCTCTCGCAACCGATAGAACTCCAAAGGGCGGACGCCGTGCATATCGGCGGTGAAGACGGAAGCGGCGTGACTTCGCCAACCATCCCAGCAAGCCTTCAACGGGGATCGGCTGTGAGCGGAAATGTATCGGAGCAGTTGACTCTCCAACTCGCCATTCGATGGGACACCAGCCGCGCTTGCAATGACTTCCATGAGTCCCGGCAACGTAAACCCGTGGGCGCCATCCAGGCGATTTATGACACTGCTTCCTCCCAGGAGGAGACGGCGAATCGCATCGGAATTCCGGGAATCGACGACCATCGCTGCCATTGGGTACGCGCCGGAAATAATGAGCAAGTAGAATTTTGAACTCGCCCGCCCCGTTGACGTGGCGCAAAGGACGAACGTCGAAATTCATAACGCAGCCACAGATTTGGAATTATAAAGAGAAAACATGGCCAAAACTTTGATTTCGTGCCCGGAGATAATCGGCGTTCATCCCGTTTACACGTCGCCGCTCGGAAGGCACCTGACAGCGAATGACGGTGTCACGCAGAGCGGGGTGGCTCATCGTGCCCTAACCGAGGTGGCCGGCTTGCGCGACGGATTCGTCAAGGAGGTCCGTGGCATGTTGGTAAGGCATCACGTGAGTTCCGAAGCCGTCCAGCGTGAAAAGGATCGTCTCGATGCGATGACACGGCTCGGATTTGGTGCACAGCAAGCCAAGATGAAGAGATTCCCGACTGCCGACAAAACACGGAAAGGCAATCTGGCTGAGGTTCTTCTCGCGGAATACCTTGTGTCGTCCACTGGATCCCAATTGCCCGTTTACCGGTTGCGCTACAATCCGAACATCGAGCAGTCGATGAAAGGAGACGATGTGCTCGCCTTTGACCTCGATAGTAACCCAGTGAGGATCTTGGTCGGGGAAGCCAAATACCGAGCCAAATCAACGAAGGCGGTGGTGACGGGAATTGTTGAGGCACTGGTAAAATCGAACAGGGCAGGGATTCCCGTCTCTTTGCAGTTTGTGGCTGACCGGCTCTTTGAACAGGGTAACGCGGAACTTGGTGCCAAGGTCCTTAACTGTGCGACATTGTTCGCGCTCGATAACTTGCGGCTGGACTACGTGGGGCTCGTCATGAGCGATCTCAAGACCTCGGAACAAGTAGCTACGCACACTTCCGCCGAAATTCGCCGGCTCGCCGTAATTTCATTTGGTATCGATGCACCGGACGGCTTTATCACACCGTGTTATAATGGCTTGGAGGACGAGTTATGAGCATTCCGCTCGACGAGGCTCGGCGTGTCGCTGCTGCGCTCCGCGCGGATCGTATAGTGAATCTCTACGCCCAATCGCGCGCGCGACAGGTCTTGCAGGAGGTGAAAGAATCGCCTGCGAATTATCCGGTTTTCGATCCGGTCCTGGAAGATAAGATTACATTCACGGCATTCGGCCTGCTGGCCGCTGGATGCAGCATGCTGGAAGCAGGCGCAACTGCGGAAGGTATTCGTGAACTTGAAAGCGCGGGAACTCTTTTGGAAAGCGCCCACGCGGCATCCGCATCCGAAGTGAAAGCGAGTAGCTACCACTGCTTGGTCGCTGCGATGGCCTTTTATGCAGTTGGTCACTATTCGCGAGCGTTCGTATTGATTCAAAAAATTGAGGCTGGAACGCCCGTTGCAGGGCTGATCGCGGCTTTCATCCGAAGGGATACGGCAACAACGGTGTCGCGCATCAACGAAACTCTGCTCATCGATGTTCTCCCAGTGGAAGATCAGGCACTCCTTGACGAACAGGCGGTCACCACGGCAGTGGCGCGAACGCTTTCTCTAATCCTCGAATTCACTGTCACCGGACTCGTTGCTCACCTCGGATCATCTGCGCAAGCGCTTTCCGATGCGCTGATAATTGCCACAACGGGTCAATCTCCGGCTCTGTGGTGGCTTGTCCGACTTTTGCGCTTAATGTTGGGTGACTTCGGTTCCGCCTCGTTGTGGAAAGTGATCCCGCCGTTTTTTGCCCCTGAATCAAAGGCGCCTCTCGGGCGTTATATACGGCTGCTCGCGTGCGCCAAGCCGCCAATAACCGAATTGTGGGTGTCCCAACGAGCAGCTTTGGCCCTCGCTTTGAATCTTAAGAATCGCGGAGGGGTCGTGAATCTGCGGACGAGTGCCGGCAAGACACGTGTCGGCGAGTTGGCGATCCTCCAGACTCTCGCAGCCGACCCTGCCGCAAAAGTGCTTTACTTAGCACCGTTCCGCTCGCTGGCCTTCGAAATTGAGAGGACGTTTTGTAAGACGCTCGCACCGCTGGGCTTCACGGTGTCCCACCTTTATGGGGGAGCACGCTTCAGTGCCATGGATCGGGAATTGGCTATTGAATCTGCTCTGACGATTGCTACGCCAGAAAAGGCGAAGGCGATGTTTCGAGCCGCGCCCGAGCTTTTTGAAAAGGTAACGCTGATAATCGTCGACGAGGGACACCTCGTCGACGCCTCGGACAGGCTTGTGCGCAACGAATTATTCGTTGATCATCTCCGCGCGTTCGCACGAGTGAACGGCGCTCGGATTCTGCTTCTATCCGCAGTGCTTCCCAACGCTGGCGAATTGGCGGAGTGGGTGGCTGGGAGCAACGCCAACGTCGCGACTTCCAATTGGAAACCGTCCGCAGAAAGATTTGGCTTGCTGCGGTGGAGCACGGGCGGGGTTCGCATCCAATGGTACGGAGAGGTGGAGTGCTTCAATCCTCGCTTCGTTGAGTTCAAGACGATTGAGGAAAACGGCAAAAGCAGGAAGTTTCCGAAGAATAAAACCGAGGCTGTCGCAGCGACGGCAGCACGGCTCAGCAAACTTGGGCCGGTCTTAATCTTCGCGGGTCAGGCGCAATGGGTTGAATCGATGACGAAAGCTGTGCTCAATGCCTTCGATGAGTTAAAACCCTACAAGTGGCCTGAGGCGGAATGGAAAATATTCGAGGCCGTGTGCGCAGAAGAATTCGCCGAAAATTCGCTTGAATTGCGCGCGGCGCGGCTGGGCATCATTTGCCACAGTAACCTGTTGCCGCCCCAGGTTCGCATGGCGGTGGAGGCGTTGATGGCGAAGAAAGCGCCAAAAGTCATTGTGGCGACAACGACCCTCGGGCAAGGCGTGAACATTGGCATTTCCTCCGTAATCGTATCGACACCTTATTATAGTTCAAAGGTGATCAATAAGCGCGACTTTTGGAACATCTGCGGTCGGGCGGGTCGGGCCTTCATCGACGGCGAAGGAAAGGTGTTGTACGCGATCGATGGTACAAAAAGGGCATGGCAGATCAAGAAGGACGAGAAAATGGCCAAGGAGTATTTCGACTTGGCCAAAGTCGAACACGTGAAGAGTGGCTTACTGGAGCTTGTTTGCGAGATGAGCAAGGCAGCGAAACTTGCCGGTGTAGATTTTGATCGGCTGATCGAGTTGGTCGCGAACAACGACTTTACGGAATGTGGAGAGCACTCTGCTAAGTTTGCCGCATCCCTTGACCTCATTGACGACGAATTACTCGCTCTGCATGCGGATTTCAGCTCCCCGGGCGATGGCGATTCGGTCGATTGGGTGGACGATGCGTTTCGCGAATCCCTCGCCGCAATCCAAGCACGGGCCGGTCACTTTGAGTTCAACGGGGACGACCTGATTCGATTTCTGAAGGCGCGGACTCGCTCGACGCTAACGCGAGTGCCTGACCCGCAGCAAAGAAAAGCCATTGTCGCTTCGGGCTTGCCGTATTCAGTGGCAATAGCAGCGCTGGGGCAACTTCCCTATTTTAGAAAATTGATCGACTGGTTTCTGCAAACGGATCAGGGAGCCGTAGCTATGGGCGGCGTCGTCACGCAGCTTGAGAAGTGGGCGAGAACGTCGGCGGTATCAGTCGTGCGCGTTATGCCGGACACTGCATGCTTGGACAAGGTGCGACCTCTCTGGCTCAATGGCACGGCACTGCGGGAGATTCTTAAGGCCGAGGAGGGCGCGGCGGACGTGTGCAAGGATTTGTACGGATACCAGATTCCATGGCTCCTCCATGCCATTGCACAGAAACTGGACAAGGACGCTGAGGAGGTGCGCGTGAAGGCGTTTGCTAAAATCGGCCTTCTCGTAGAACTCGGTCTTCCCAGTGAAGCCGCAGCCAAGGTGTTCTTGGCTGGCGTCCGTTCACGCGTCGCAGCGACAGAGCTTGCACCTTTCATTGACCCGGCAGCGTCGCTTGGTGTCGTGCGCGCTGGGCTGATTGATCCTGGCACCATGCTGCGCCTGGAATCCATTGTTTCACCTTCCAGTTTCGAATGGCTTCAAATGCTCAAAAAGGAACATGCCGATGGGGCGATTCGGATTCCTCAATTTCGGAACTTTACTCTTCCAGCGCCTGAAAGCCTTTCGGAACTTCACACCCGCGCTTTGGGCGATCGCATTTTCCTTTGCTCGCCTGATGGATTTTTCAAATCGGAGGTTCTGTCGACACTGGATTTGCCGTTTGGTGACATAGCAAACGACCTAAAGTTCGCATTTCGCAAATACGATGGTTCGTTTCATCTATCGTGTCGCGATCCCCGATTCGAGGATCTTTTATCGCTCTGACGTCAACCCCTCGACGAAATCAATCACGATCTCACGACTGGTGATGTCGCCCTCCTTGGAAATTGCCTTGCCGCAGTCAGAAGCTACAATTCAACATCCCGGCATTTCTGATCAAGCTGATGGACAATCCGTTGGATCATTTGGGCGGACAAGAGCCGTTCGCTTGGGCGAATCACCACTTTCTGAATTTGCTTCGGATTTAGGACTTTTAACTTCCCGTTTACCCGGCTGGCTACCATCCAACCCGGCAACGTGAGAATCGGAATAACTGAGACTTGCTCTCCGATCGCGTTCGTCAAATATGCCCGAAGCCGATCTGCTTGCTGCCGAGCCTGCTCTATACCGTGCGAGTCCCTGCCGTGCGGAAACTCCAACTCTTTGCCGGTGAAGACGACTTCGTAATCCCGCTTACCGGACTCGACAGGTCGCTTGCGGCGCGTCTTGGTTTCTACAGCGTAAATTCCGGATGGGGCCACGACGACGTGGTCGATATTCCCGTAGGGGTCCATCGGGACATCATGAAATACTCGGCAGCCCTCCAGCATTAGCTGATTGAGTTCTTCGGCAACCGCCCGCTCACCGTGAAAGCCAAGGGCCGTATTCCGGCGTTCGGATAAAACACGAAAAAATCGATTCGCGAGCCAGATAAACCCCGCGATTCCAACCATAATCGGACTGATGAGCGTCGCACCGGAAATTGTTGGTACGGACGCCCCAATTGCAATGGCGGCCAAAAGCGGAGCGGCGAAAGCGAAGACCAGCATTTCGCCGAGCTTGTCATCCAGCTCTCCGATCCGCCTGCGAAGGCTTTCGCCGGCAGGCCGCAGGAGTTTATCGGAAATTGGGATTCGCTCCTTTTGAAGGTCCAGTCGCCATCGCCACGCGAAAAGCATGCCCAAAAGCACAAAAATCGGCACCATGCACCACGCCACGGTTGCTATTCCAGCGAGTTTCATCGCCGGGATTTATGGTATTTGCCACGTTGGGTCAACTCGCCCGCCCGAATCAGCCAAACTGGACCGGCACGGGATATCCAATTCCAGCCTGGATTGAACCCGGATTCGCCGGCCCCCATCCATCAACCTGAGGAACTGCCTTGTGATCCTGCTCCCCGCCTCCGCGGCGCCTGCGACACCCCCATTCCGGTCGAACTTCCGCCCTGCAGGCAAAACACAGCCCCGTGAAGATCGAAAGGCAATTCCGCCGGCGCTTTCCTGAGGATTGATGGCGGTTAGCGCAAAAACCGGGCAATAAAACCCGAATCTCGACTGAAACTCGTCTTAGCCAGCGACCTCGGAACACCATAATTGGAATCATGAGTGTTTTTAGATTTCCATACCCTCAGTCACGGCCGGATGGTCCTTGGAGACAGCCTGGCGTTCCTCCAGAACGCCGTCGCTGACGAATCCGTTGACCTGATTGTCACCAGCCCGCCGTATGCTCTGATCACAAAAAAGGCGTATGGAAACCCCGACGCTGACGACTATTTGAACTGGCTTCGGCCCTTCGTTTCACAATTTCACCGCGTACTCAAGTCCAGCGGGTCGTTGGTCATAAACATTGGCGGCGCGTGGAGCCCGGGCCTCCCGACGCGGAGTTTGGTCCACTTGGAACTCCCCATCGTGCTCTGCAGGGAATTTCAGTTCCACCTGGCTCAAGAATTTTATTGGAACGACCCAAGCCGGCTGCCAGGTCCGGCAGAGTGGGTCACGGTGAGGCAAATCCGAGCCAAGGATGCCGTCGAGCCCTGCTATTGGTTCAGTAAGACCGCATGGCCGAAGGCGGGCAACAGACGCGTCCGACTCCCCTACAGCGCCCGGATGGAAGCGCTGGTCCGCGCCGGGTGCAAGACACAGAGGCGCCCCTCGGGGCACGTTGTCACGGAACGCATCGCCAAAGACAACGGCGGATCCATTGCGTCAAACCTTTTGACCATCGCCAACACCGCAAGCACTTCCGCGTACCTTCGTTACTGCCATAAGAATGGGATTCGCCCCCACCCGGCACGGTTTCCACCAGAATTGCCGGAGGTGTTCGTCCGGCTGACGACGGATCCCGGCGATCTGGTCCTGGATCCATTTGCCGGGTCTTGCGTGACTGGTGAGGTTTCGGAGCGGCTTGGCCGAAAATGGATTTGCGTAGAACAAGTAGAGGAATACCTGCGAGGAGCAGTGGGTCGATTTTGTGACGCCGCCAGGGATGAGTCGAAGGCGAAGGTGTCGAATGTCGCCTACAAGGTACTTCACCCCGGCGGCCTCTGGGACCTCCCGGAGGGTGTTCCGTTGAGAAAGGATGGCGGAAAAGGGCATCACCGCCGTAGAAAACCGAAAAAGTGATCGTCAATCGCCATACTCATCCGCGGAATGAGCACAGTCTGTCCGAGGGAGAACTTCGTCGCCATTCGTGGCCGAATGATTTTCCATGCCCCAGGATCCTTCATTGAATACGCCATGCCAGGCTGAGCGAAACTTCAATCTTCCGCAGCCCGATCATGGGCGAAATCCGAAACGCCTCGCGATAGGAAGAATCGGACCATCGACACGGATATCCAAAGCTCGAAAGAGCAGGATTCAGCCTGGATGAAAAGCGCAGTTCCCGGGTGTCACAAAAGGGTGTCACCGCCTCTTCAAAATGACGGGGTGTCACAGAAAGGTGTCACCAAGACAAGCGAGTTTTGATAATTACTAGAAATCTGTTAGCAAGTTCAGGGCCAATAATAACTTTACGTTTCTCCCTCATCTTAAGCACGTTCCTATTCAAACGTCACCACACTTGACCAACCGTGATCTTTCTATGAACTCTATACTTCTCGTTCGCAATGAGAAGGTCTGGGGTTCGAATCCCCATACCTCCACTTTTCTCTTAATCCTTGGGGGCGTTTGGGTTGCCGTTATGCGCGTGGAGGGTGCTTAGCCGATTCGGTGTAACGGACGGGCAAAGAATGACAAAAGGCGCGAAGCGGGGCGCGGCCCGGGTTCTTACAGTGCCGGTTAAGTATGAGCTCCGGCACCATTGATACCCCGACGAAAGAGAACCTGGCATTAGCCGCCACCGTGGATGCAAACGAGGCCGTGGCATCCGTCGCCTACCGGCTGAGCGAGACGATTGCAATCTACCCCATCACGCCCTCCTCGCCCATGGCGGAGTCCTGCGACGAGTGGTCGGCAAAGGGGAAGCCGAACCTTTGGGGATCGAAGCCGGACATCATCGAAATGCAATCCGAAGGGGGGGTCGCGGGGGCCCTGCACGGGATGCTCCAGACCGGCGCTCTGGCGACGACTTTTACGGCGTCGCAAGGCCTGCTGCTGATGATCCCGAATCTCTACAAGATCGCCGGGGAATTGCTCCCGTTCTGTTTTCACGTGACGGCGCGCACGCTCGCGACGCATGCGCTCTCGATCTTTGGCGATCAATCGGACGTGATGGCCTGCCGCGGCGCGGGCCTGGCCATGCTGGCGTCGAACTCGGCTCAGGAGGCGGCGGACCTGGCCTGCATCGGCCATGCAGCCACGCTGGTTGCCCGCGTGCCGTTCATGCATTTCTTCGATGGCTTCCGCACTTCGCACGAGGTATCGAAAATCCGCCAGATCGATGACTCGGTGCTCCAGGCCATGATCAGCGAAAAAGCGATTCGCGAATACCGCGCGCGGTCCCTGACGCCGGATCACCCCGCGATCCGCGGCACGGCGCAAAACCCGGATGTCTTCTTCCAGGCGCGCGAGGCGTGCAATCCGTTTTACGAGGCGGTGCCGGGAGTCGTGCAGGCGCACATGGACCGGTTCGCGCAACTGACCGGGCGGCAATATGAACTCTTTGATTACGCGGGCCACCCGGAGGCGACGCGCATCATCATCGCAATGGGCTCCGGCGCGGAAACGTGCGAGGAAACCGCGGCATGGCTCAACGCCAATGGCGAGAAAACGGGCGTGATAAAAGTGCGCCTGTACCGGCCATTCTCCATCACCGATTTCATCCGGGCGCTGCCGCAGACGGCCCGCAGCATCGCGGTGCTGGACCGCACCAAAGAGCCGGGCGCGCTGGGCGAACCGCTTTATCTGGATGTGGTGGCGGCGCTGGCGGAGGCGCGCGCGGCGGGCCTGAGCCGGCTGGAATGCGAGCCGGTGGTGATCGGCGGCCGCTACGGCCTCGGCTCCAAGGAGTTTGATCCCGCGATGGCAAAGGCGGTGTTCGAGGAGCTGCGGCGGGAACGTCCGAAACACCACTTTACCGTGGGCATCACGGATGATGTGAGCGGCGCCTCGCTAAGCGTGGACCCGCATTTCGACATCGAGCCGGACGACGTGGTGCGCGCGGTCTTCTACGGCCTGGGCGCGGATGGAACGGTGGGCGCGAACAAGAATTCCATCAAGATCATCGGCGAGGAGACGGATAATTTCGCCCAGGGCTATTTTGTGTACGACTCGAAGAAATCGGGCGCGATGACGATCTCGCATCTCCGGTTCGGCCCGCGTCCCATCGGGTCGCATTATCTCATCAAGCGCGCAAATTTCGTGGCGTGCCATCAGCCGCAATTCCTCGAGCGATACGATGTGCTGGAGCCGGCGATTCCAGGCGGCGTCTTCCTTCTCAATACGCCGCACGGGCCGGAGAAGGTGTGGGAGCATCTCCCGCGCGAGGCGCAGGCGCAGATTGTCGGGAAACGGTTGCGCTTTTACGTCATCGATGCGGATTCCGTGGCGCGCGCGGCGGGCGCGGGCCGGCGCATCAATACGATCATGCAGACCTGCTTCTTCGCAATCTCCGGCGTGCTGCCGCGCGAGGAGGCAATCGCGCAGATCAAGAAAGCAATCCGGAAAACCTATGGGCGCAAAGGCGAACAGGTGGTGGCGCAGAATTTTGCGGCGGTGGATGCCGCGCTCGCCGGGCTTTACGAAGTGCCGGTGCCCGATGCGCCGTGCGACGGCCACGCGATGCCGCCGGTGGTGGCGGATGCCGCGCCGGAGATGGTGAAACGCCTCACCGCGACCATGCTTGCCGGCAAAGGCGATTTACTCCCGGTCAGCGCCTTTACCCCGGATGGCACCTGGCCCATCGGCACGGCCCGCTGGGAGAAAAGGAACATCGCGGACCGGCTGCCGGTGTGGGAAAGCGCGTTGTGCATCCAGTGCAACAAGTGCGTTTTCGTCTGTCCCCATGCGGCGATTCGCGCAAAACATTACTCCGCGCCCGCGCTCGACGGCGCGCCCGAGGGATTTCTGAGCACAAAGTTCCGCGGCTCGGCCAATGGCGATCTCTACACGCTTCAGGTGGCGCCTGAGGATTGCACGGGCTGCACGCTGTGCGTGACCGTTTGCCCCGCCAAGGACAAGAGCAACGCAAGCCGCAAGGCGATCAATATGGCTTTCATTCCCGAGCGGGAGAAGGAGCGCAAACAATATGACTTTTTCCTCGCGCTGCCGAATCCCGATCCAGCGACGCTGAAACCGGAGGTCAAGAGCATCCAGTTCGCGGAGCCGCTCTTTGAGTACTCCGGAGCCTGCGCCGGCTGTGGCGAGACGCCCTACCTGAAGCTGCTCACCCAGATGTACGGCGACCGGCTGCTGATCGCCAATGCGACCGGCTGCTCTTCCATCTACGGCGGCAATCTGCCGACCACCCCGTACTGCGCCAATTCCGAAGGCCGCGGCCCGGCGTGGTCAAATTCCCTCTTCGAGGATAACGCGGAGTACGGACTCGGCTTCCGTTTCGCGGTGGACAAGCAGATGGGAATCGCGCGCGAACTCCTGACCCGCTTTGCGCCGCAGGCGGGCGACTCGCTCGTGCGGGCCCTGCTGGATGCGCCGCAAAAGGACACCAGGGGAATCTTCGAGCAGAGGGAGCGCGTTTCGGAATTGCGCCGCCGCCTCGCGACAATCGACCGCGAGGATGCGCGCCGGCTGGAAGATGTCGCCGACTTCCTGGTTCGCAAGAGCGTCTGGATCGTCGGAGGCGACGGCTGGGCTTACGATATCGGCTACGGCGGCCTGGACCACGTGATCTCCACCGGCCTGGATGTGAACATCCTCGTGCTGGACACGGAGGTTTACTCGAACACCGGCGGACAGATGTCGAAATCGACCCCGTTCGGCGCGACCGCAAAGTTTGCGATGGCCGGAAAGCGCCGCCCGAAAAAGGACCTGGGGCTGATGGCCATGACTTATGGAAACGTCTATGTCGCGCGCGCCGCATTCGGCGCCAAGGATTCGCAGACCGTCAAAGTCTTCGACGAAGCCGGCTCATACGACGGCCCCTCGCTGGTGATCGCGTACTCGCACTGCATCGCGCATGGCTATGCCATGCAACAGGGCCTGGAGCAGCAACGGCTTGCGGTCGATTCCGGCACATGGCCGCTCTTCCGGTTTGATCCGCGCCGCGTCGCGGAAGGCAAGGCGCCGCTGCAGCTCGATAGCGGACCGCCCAAGGTTCCCGTAAAGGATTACCTGCGGAATGAACTTCGCTTCCGCATGAAACCGGAGGCTGCGCCGGCCTTCGAGGAAGCCGATCAGAAACAGGTGGACGCGCGAGTGGCCCTTTACAACAAGCTGGCAACCATCGGGGCGCCCCAGGCTCCCGGGGAACCCCGGTAAAACCACCATGGACCTCTCGACCAGATACCTGGGCCTGCACCTGCAAAATCCTTTCATCGCGGGGGCATCGCCCTTGGGCCATAACCTGGATTCCATTCGCCGGATCGAGGATGCCGGCGCTGCGGCCATCGTACTTCCCTCGCTCTTCGAGGAACAAATCGCGCTCGAAAAACGGGCGCGTGAAACCCACATCGACGCACACAACGAGACGTTTGTCGAAGCCGCCTCGTTCCTGCCGACGGTCGATGATTTTGACCGCTCCTGCGACGATTACCTCCAGCTCATCGCCATGGCAAAGCAGGCCGTGGCGATTCCGATTATCGCCTCGCTCAACGGAATCACCGACGGCGGCTGGCTCTCTTACGCGCAGCTCATCGAGCGCTCGGGAGCCAATGCGCTGGAATTGAATTACTACGATTTGCCGTCCGATCCCGATGAGCCGGGCCATTTCGTGGAACAGCGGACGCTCGACCTGGTGCGGAAGCTTCGTACGGAAATCCGGATTCCGCTGGCGATCAAACTGTCGCCCTTCTTCTCATCGCTGCCCAACTTTGTGCAACTGCTGGTTTCCCTGGGAGTCAATGGCGTTGTCATCTTCAACCGGTTTTACCAGCCGGACATTGACATCGAGGAACTGGATGTGAAACCGCACCTGGAACTCTCCTCGCCGTCCGAATTGCGGCTGCGGCTTCGCTGGCTCGCGATTCTCAGCGCGCGCATCCAAACCTCCTACGCCGTTACCGGCGGCGTGCACTCCGCCACGGATGCCGTGCGGGCCATCATGGCCGGAGCCGATGCCGTGCAAATGGTTTCCGCGCTGCTGCGTTACGGGCCGGACCATTTGAGGAACGTCATTGCGGAATTTGCCGAATGGCTCGGCGCGCACGACTACGAAAGCGTTGCCCAGCTTCGCGGCGCGATGAACCTGAAACATTCCCCCGATCCCACCGGCTTCGAGCGGGCCAACTACCTCCGCGTGCTTCAGGGCTGGCAGGTCTGACACAAACTATGAAAATCGCGAAACCTTCCCCACCCTCCGATGACAAGCGGTGGAAGATCATCGACGTAAAGATGCGCAAGCTCGGCTATGAGCCGCACGCGCTCATCGAGGCATTGCATGCGGTGCAGGATTCCTTTGGTTTCCTCGATCCCAAGGCGCTCAAATGGGTGGCAAAATCGCTGCGCGTGCCGCCGAGCCGCGTCTATGGTGTCGCCACATTCTACAATTTCTTCACCCTTAAACCCCAGGGAGCGCACACGTGCGTCGTCTGCCTTGGCACGGCCTGTTATGTAAAAGGAGCGGCGGCAATCCTGGAGGGCATCGAACAATTCGCCGGCATCAAGCCGGGCGAGACCACGCCGGATAAGCAAATCTCGCTGCTCACCGCGCGCTGCATCGGCGCGTGCGGCATCGCCCCCGTGGTGGTGTACGACGGCGCGCCCGCGGGCCGCCTGGGCGCGGATGCGGCAGTGGAACGCTTGAAAGGATTTGCCCATGTCTCCTGAAGAACTGAGCGCCATAGCGGAAAAGACGCGCGCGGGCCGCAAGCAGGTGTGCGTGCGCACCTGCATGTCCGCCGGCTGTATGTCATCGCGCGCGGAGGATATCAAAAAAGCGCTCGATAAGGAGGTCGCGAGCCGGAACCTCGGCGACCGCGTCGAGGTCCGGCGCGTAGGCTGCATGGGCTTTTGCGGCGAAGGCCCCATGGTGAGCGTAAAATCCGAGGGCCTGTTGTACGAGCAGGTCACGCCGGAGAACGCGCCCGGCATCATTGCGGCGCTCGACGGCGGGACTGCCGATGTGCGGCGCGGCGACCCGGAGCATCCCTTCTTCGCACGCCAGTTGCCGGTTGTCCGCGCAAATGGCGGCTTGATCGATCCTGAGAAAATCGAGGATTACATCGAGCTGGGCGGCTACACGGCGCTGCACCACGTTATCTCGGAGAGCACGCCGCCGCAGGTGGTGGAGTCGATCACGCGCGCCGGTCTGCGCGGACGCGGGGGCGCGGGGTTCCCGACGGGTCTCAAATGGTCCACGGTGGCCAAGGCGAAAGCGGATCGCAAATATGTGGTCTGCAATGGCGACGAGGGCGACCCCGGCGCGTTCATGGACCGGAGCGTGCTGGAGAGCGATCCCCATACGGTCATCGAGGGGATGGCGATCGCCGGCTACGCGGTGGGCGCGAGCCAGGGTTATCTCTACGTGCGCGCGGAATATCCGCTGGCGATCAGCCGGCTCCAGATCGCGATCCGCCAGGCAAAGCAGCACGGCCTGCTCGGCGATGGCCTCTTTGATTCCACATTCAGTTTCAACGTCGAGATCCGCATCGGCGCGGGCGCATTCGTGTGCGGCGAGGAGACGGCGCTCATGGCCTCCATCGAGGGCCGGCGGGGCCAGCCGCGGCCGCGACCCCCTTTTCCCGCGGAGCGCGGCCTGTGGGGTTATCCCACGCTTATCAATAACGTGGAAACCCTGGCGAACATCGTGCCCATCGTCACGCGCGGCGCCGAGTGGTACGCATCGCTCGGCACGGAGAAGAGCAAGGGGACCAAGGTCTTCGCGCTCACCGGCAAGGTGCGCAACAACGGCCTCATCGAGGTGCCCATGGGCATCACGATCCGCCAGATCGTCGAGGATCTGGGCGGCGGCACGACGGACGGCACTAGGATCAAAGCCGTCCAGACCGGCGGCCCCTCGGGCGGATGTATTCCGGAGGAGTTGTTCGATACGCCGGTTGATTATGACTCGCTGATGAAGGTCGGCTCCATCATGGGCTCCGGCGGCATGGTGGTGATGAATGAGCACACCAACATGGTGGATGTCGCAAAGTTCTACATGGAATTTTGCATGGAGGAATCGTGCGGCAAATGCATCCCCTGCCGCGCCGGCACAGTGCAGATGTACAACCTGCTGACAAAAATCCTGGCCCGGCAGGCAACCCTGCGCGATCTCGAGGCGCTGGAAGAACTCTGTGACATGGTCAAAAGCACCAGCCTCTGCGGCCTCGGACAGACCGCTCCCAACCCCGTAATCAGCACGTTGCGGTATTTCCGCGACGAATACCTCGAACTGCTGCAACCCACCTCCGGCGATCACCAGCCCAACGGCGAACACGCGCCGGCTACCACTTCACACTGATCCATGGCTGTTAAAACTCTCACCATCGACGGCAAACCGCTGAGCGCCGATGAATCGGAAACGATTCTCCAGGCGGCCGCGGACGCCGGCGTTCGCATTCCCACCCTCTGCCACCTGGAAGGCCTTGGCGATATCGGCGCCTGCCGCCTCTGTATCGTCGAAATCGCAGGCTCAAACAAGCTGCTGCCAGCCTGCGTCACGAAAGTCGCGGAGGGCATGGAAGTGCTCACCGATACGCCGCGGCTGCGCAAGTACCGGCTGATGACGCTGGAACTGCTCTTCGCGGAACGCAATCACGTGTGCGCCGTATGCGTGGCCAATGGCCACTGCGAGCTGCAGGACCTGGCCGCGGAGCACGGGATGACTCACGTCCGTTTCCCTTATCTCTACCCCAACGCCACGGTGGACGCCTCGCACGATTTCTTCGTGCTGGATCACAACCGCTGCGTCCTTTGCACCCGCTGTGTGCGCGTGTGCGATGAGGTGGAGGGCGCCCACACATGGGATGTCATGGGGCGCGGCGCAAAATCCCGCGTCATCACGGACCTCAACGAGCCATGGGGCGAGTCCGATACCTGCACGAAGTGCGGCAAGTGCGTCCAGGTCTGCCCCACTGGCGCGCTCTCCAGCAAAGGGAAATCCGTGGGCGAAATGGTGAAACGCCAGGCGTTTCTCCCCTTCCTCACCCAGATGCGCGAGGCGAGATAATTATGAGCAAACCAAGACTCGCAACTGTTTGGATGGATGGCTGCTCCGGCTGTCACATGTCCCTGCTGGATATGGACGAGCGCCTGATCGATATCCTCAGCCAGGTCGATCTCGTCTATAGCCCGCTGGTCGATAACAAGGAATTTCCGGAGAATGTGGACGTGGTCCTCATCGAGGGAGCCGTGAGCAGCGAGGAGGACCTCGAGAAAATCCGGAAAATCCGCCGGCGCTCGAAGGTGCTCGTCTCGCTGGGGGATTGCGCGGTCACCTCCAATGTGCCCGGCATGCGCAACCGCTTCGAAATGGCGGACGTGGAGCATCGCGCCTACATCGAGAATGCCGCGCACAATGCGCAGATCCCGCGCGAGGTCATCCCGCGGATGCTGCCGCGCTCCCAGCCCATCCATGAGCATGTCAAAGTGGACCTCTGCGTACCGGGCTGTCCTCCCGGCGCCGACGCGATCCACTTTGTACTGGTCGAGCTGCTGGCCGGCCGCATGCCGGACCTCGCCGGAAAAACCCATTTTGGAGCCTGAACGCCATGCCGAAAACCATTGTTATTGATCCCGTCACCCGCATCGAAGGCCACTCGAAGATCACCATCCACCTGGCCGATGACGGCTCGGTCAGCGACGCGCAGTTCCACGTCACTCAATTCCGCGGCTTCGAGAAGTTCTGCGAGGGCCGGCCCTTTAGCGAGATGCCGGCGCTCACGGGGCGCACCTGCGGCATCTGTCCGGTCAGCCACCTGCTCGCCTCCTCCAAGGCGTGCGACGCGCTGCTCGCGGTCACCATTCCGCCCACGGCCGCAAAGCTCCGCCGCGTGATGAACCTGGCGCAGATCGTGCAATCGCACGCGCTCAGTTTCTTCTATCTCTCCTCGCCCGATCTACTCTTCGGCATGGATGGCGATGCCTCGAAGCGGAACATCATCGGAGTAATTGAGAATCATCCGTCGCTCGGCAAAGACGGCATCGCGCTTCGGAAATTCGGGCAGGAAATCATCGCGATGCTCGGTGGCCGCCGCATCCACCCTGCGTGGTCGGTGCCGGGTGGCGTTACGGAAGCGCTCTCGGTGGAGCAGCGCGACGCCATGTTAAAGATGATTCCCGGCGCGCTCGCCATCAGCCGGCGCACGCTCACCTGGTACAAAGGGGTCATCGAGCAATTCCGCGATGAAATTCGCACCTTCGGCAATTTCCCGAGCCTCTTCATGGGATTGGTTACTCCGGAAAAAGCGGGCAAGCATGACGCGCTGCTGGACCATTACGACGGCGTCCTGCGTTTTGTGGACGCCTCCGGCAATATCGTCGCGGATCAGATCGATCCGACGACCTACAACGATTACATCGCCGAGTCCGTGGAGTCTTTCACTTATCTCAAATCTCCCTATTACACGCCGATGGGCTATCCGGAGGGCATTTACCGCGTTGGCCCGCTGGCGCGGCTGAATATCATCGACCGCCCCGGCACGCCGCTTGCCGATGAGGAGTGGACGGAATTTCGCGCCCTGCGCCGCGGCGTGATCCTCAGCTCGTTCCATCAGCATTACGCGCGGCTCATCGAGATTCTTTACGGCATCGAGCGCATCGAGCAATTGCTGAGCGAGCCGGATATCCTGGATACCAATGTGCGGGCGATCGCGAAGCCGAGCCGCTTCGAGGGCATCGGCGTCTCGGAGGCGCCGCGCGGCACGTTGATGCACCACTACAAGATCGATGAAAACGGCCTCATCACCTGGGTCAATATGATCATCGCCACAGGGCATAATAACCTGGCAATGAATCGCAGCGTCAAGCAGGTCGCTCAGCATTACGTCAAGTCCGACCGGCTCCAGGAAGGCATGCTCAACCGGGTGGAAGCGGTGATCCGCACCTACGACCCCTGTCTGAGCTGCTCCACCCACGCCTTCGGCCAGATGCCGCTCCGGATTCAATTGCTGAATCCCGCCGGCGCCGTGATCGATGAAATCGCGCGGTGAGAGCCTGGGCGCCCTGATCATCGGGTACGGCAACCCGCTTCGCGGCGATGATGCAGCCGGGCATCGCGCGGTCGAGATCCTGTCCGCAATGTCCGATCCGGGGAATGGAACAAGGTTCGTTGCCGTGCATCAATTGACGCCGGAACTGGCGGAAACGGTTGCCGGCGCGGATGACGTTTACTTTATCGACGCGGCCGAGGCATCGAAAGAGCGCCACCCCGGCACCGTGCGCTGCGAGGCCATCCAGGCCATCCCGCCTGGGGGCGAGGCCCTGGGCCATCATATGACGCCGCAGCAGTTGCTCGCCTTCACAGCCGCGCTTTACGGCGCGAGGCCTCGCGCGTTTGTCTATACCATCGCGGCGGAATCCTTCGATTACGGGGCGCCTCTCAGCCGCGCTGTGGTAAGCGCGATGCCATCCTTGGTGCGGCGGCTGCGGGACCGGATGATGGGAGGCCCGTCCAGCGCGGATGTGTAGTCCGCATACTCCGGCTGGTACATGAGCGAGCGAACGAGCCCGGGGATGTCATTGCCCATGGCCTTGCGCGCGATTCCCTTTTCCCGCGCCACTTCGGCCACGGCCACGGCAATGGCCGCCGATACCTCCCGAATGCGCTGCAGGGAGGGATAAATGCGGCCCTGCGAGAGATCCGATGGGAGAACGGCCCCGGCCAGCGTACGCGCCGCCGCAAGAAACATCTCATCCAGCACAAAACGGCTCCCGGAGGCCATCACCCCAAGGCCGACGCCCGGGAAAATGTAAGAGTTATTCCCCTGCCCCGGAACAAACACCCAGCCATCGATCGTCACGGGATCGAACGGGCTGCCGCTGGCGAAAACCGCGCGGCCATTGGTCCATTGGTAGGCCTGCTCCGCGGTGCACTCCGCCTTGGAGGTGGGATTCGACAACGCAAAGATAATCGGGCGGGCCACCTGAGCCGCAATCGTTTCGACAATCTCCCGCGTGAAGGTTCCCGGCTTTCCGCTGACGCCGATCAGCGCGGTCGGGCGCAGCTTTCGCAGGATATCGAGCGGCGCCTCGATGAATGGGTGCTCGTGCGCGAAAGGGAGCTTGTGGTTCGCCAGGCCGGGGCGCGACTTGACGACCAGCCCTTGCGAATCGATCAACCAGCAACTCTTGCGCGCATCGCCCTCCGGCACGCCTTCACTCACCATCGCGCTCACCACCAGCTCCGCAATGCCGGTGCCTGCCTCGCCGGCGCCCATGAAGAGAAGCCGCTGATCACGCAGCCTGCCGCCGGTGATCCGCAGCGCCGAGTAAATGCCCGCGAGCGCCACCGCCGCCGTGCCCTGGATGTCATCGTTGAAGGTGCAGAAACGGCTCCGGTATTTGCCGAGGAACCGGAACGCATTGTGATTCGCGAAATCCTCGAATTGGATCAGTGGGTGGTGGAAAACCTTGTCGGCGGCGCCCATGAATTCCTCGACCAATTCATCATACGCAATGCCAGTCAGCCGCCGCTGGCGCAGGCCGAGGTAAAGGGGATCGTCGAGCAGGCTTTCATTGTTCGTCCCCACATCGACGGTGACGGGAAGACACTGGGCGGGGTGAATGCCCGCGCATGCGGTATAAAGCGACAGTTTTCCCACGGGGATGCCCATGCCGTTCGAGCCAAGATCGCCAAGGCCGAGGATGCGCTCCCCGTCCGTCACCACAATGATGCGCACATCCCGCCGCGGCCAGTGCTTCATCACCTCCGCGATTCTCCCCCGGTCGTCCGCACCGATGAAAAGCCCCCGTGGACGGCGAAAGATATGCCCATACGCCTGGCACGCCTGGCCGACTGTCGGCGTGTAAATCAGCGGCATCATCTCCTCGATATTCTCCAGCACCACCCGGTAGAAGAGCGTCTCATTGCGATCCTCCAGCGAGAGGAGGTAGATATATTTCTCCAGGTCGTTCGGCTTCTTGCGGAGATTCTCCAGAACGCGCGCCGCCTGGTTTTCCATGCTCTGCACGTTCGGCGGCAGCAGGCCCCGCAGCTTGTAGAGATCGCGCTCGGCGTCGGTAAAGGCCGTTCCCTTGTTCAGTGTCGGATCGTGGAGCAACCGGACTCCGCGTAAGTGAGAATTGCGATTGGTGTAGATCATATTTGGTGCGCGCTGCTCCTTGCGTATTTTCTATCGTCCATGCGCCCACGCCTGCTCACCAATTACTGGCGGGTGTTTTGAAAAACTTGAACCGCACAGAATTGTCCTGACGGGGACAATATCCGGTGCAATGCCCCTTCGGCCCCCGCCTTGCTCAGAGCATTTTAAAAACTTATGTAGCCATTGATGTGCGAGCGCCGGGGGTTGGTGTGGTCGGGCTTCAGGCGCAGCGCCTGTATGAGAACATACAGGCCAAGCTTGAAACCGAGCGCAACGACCCTCGCCGCCGCATAGCGATGGCTACAGAATTTTTTAACCTGCTCTAGGCTTCGCTCCCGCCCAGCGCCTCGCGCAGAGCTTCCCATGCCAGCAGCGCGCACTTCACCCTCTGCGGAAAGTCGCGCACTCCGCCGATTGCCGATAGCTCGCCCTTCGGCATTTCGCCTTTGCCGCGCACGGCATCGTGTACTTGGTGAAAGAGAGCGCCGGCCTCGGTGGTTCCCTTGCCCTTGATGGCGCGCGTCATCATCGACGCCGATGCCATGCAGATTGCGCAGCCCTGTCCGGTGAAACGGACATCCTCGATTTTTCCATCCGTCACGCGCAACTGAAGGGTCAACTCATCGCCGCACGTGGGATTCTCCGCCGGCACGGTGACGGTTGGATTTTCCATCACGCCGCGGTTCATCGGGCGCTTTGCGTGTTCCAGTATGATCTCCTGGTATAACTCGGGAAGGTTCACCGCCTGAAAAATCGTTCGATTTGGGCCACGGTGTCAACCAGCCGTTCCACTTCCTGCGGCGTATTGTAAAAATAGAAGCTCGCTCGCGCACTGCCCACCAGGCCGAGCTTTCGCATAAGAGGCTGTGTGCAGTGATGGCCTCCGCGCAAGGCCACGCCTTCCTCATCCGCAAGGCTTACGACATCGTGCGCATGCACGTCATCCAGCGCAAAGCTGACGAGCCCCGCCCGCCCATCCCTGGGCCCGAGCAGGCGCATACCGGGGACCGCCGCCAGGCGCCCGGCCGCTTCCTGCGCCAGCGCCGCGCTGTGATCTTCGATTTTCGCCCTGTCCAGTTCTTCCAGGTACTCGGCTGCCACGCCCAAACCGATTGCCCCGGCGATATCCGGCGTGCCCGCCTCAAACCGGTGCGGCGCCGCCTTATAGGTCGTATGGTCGAAATCGACCCGCGATATCATTTCTCCCCCGCCCTGCCATGGCGGCATCTTTTCCAGCAAATCCGCGCGCCCGTAGAGTACGCCGATGCCCGTGGGGCCGCACATCTTGTGGCCGGAGAAGGCATAGAAATCACAACCCAGTTCCTGCACATTCACCGGCATGTGGCCCGCGCTTTGCGCTCCATCCAGCAGCGTTATCACGCCGTGGGATCGCGCCAGCGCACAGAGTTCCGCCGCCGGATTCACGGTGCCGAGTGAATTGGAGACATGGACCAATGAGAAAATTTTCGGCTTCTGCGCCAGCTTCCGTCTTGCCGCTTCCATGTCCAACAGCCCTTCATCGCCCGGCACCGGGACCCATTCGATCCGCGCGCCGGTGCGCTCCGCCAGCAGTTGCCACGGCACGATATTGCTATGGTGCTCCATCTCCGTGAGCAGGATCACGTCGCCAGGCCCGATGTTCCGTGCGCCCCAGGTATTCGCGACCAGATTGATGCCCTCCGTCGTGCCGCGCGTGAAAATGATAGTCTCCCCGGAGGCCGCGCCGATGTACCGGGCCATCGTCTCGCGCGCCGCCTCGTATTGCGCCGTGGCCCGGTTGCTCAACTCATGCAGGCCGCGGTGCACATTGCTGTTATCCCGCTCGTAATACCGCGAGAGCGCGTCGATGACCCGGCGCGGCTTCTGCGTGGTCGCCGCATTGTCCAGATAAACAAGCGCCTTTCCCCGCACCTCCTGGTCCAGAATGGGAAAATCACTTCGGATGCCGGCTCCCAACGCACGAATGGATCGCATATCGGCACATACTAGCAGCACCGGGCCGGATTCCATAATGCGGATTTTTGCGGCGGCGCATCCGTCACCCTCAGCCCCGGGTACGGCGTTTGCCTAGTCCCGTCGCCGCTTTCACCAACAGCCGCTGCGACATTCAGCCAATTGTTTCGCCGGAGCAAAGGGTGTACATCAATGTCATGAGCCTCCTCACGAAAACCATTTCGAACAGGGCAAGCGGGGGTTCGAAAAAGCCGGCGCGGCCGGGGGGGTCATTCTATACGGCCGTGCCGGCTAAACTCCCAAAGGAACATTCCCCATGAACATCTCCCCAGTATTTCCCAGCCAGGACCCCGTTCCACGCGCCAGAAAGGTGCTGGTGGCCGACGAGTGCCCGGCCATTTGCGGCCTCATCGCCTGCCAGCTCGGCGCGCTTGGATACCAGGTCTTCACCGCTTATAGCGCGGAAGACGCGCAATCGATCCTCTCCGAGCATGGCCCCGCCAATATCTGCCTGCTCTTGATCGATATGAATTTGCCCGGAATGCGTTGCGTCGAAATCGCCGATGCATTCCGCAAGGACAACGTCCGCGCCCAAGTCCTGCTCATGTCCGGGCACGCCTGCCCGCTGAAACTGGGCGGTCACGTACAGTTTCTGAGCAAGCCATTCCAGGTGGAGGAAGTCGGCAACCGCGTCAGCGATATGCTGGAGCGCGAACCGGAAATCCTGGACGAAATCGCGGCCTAGGCTAAGCCGGGGCGAAACTTCATCGCCAAAAAAGGACCCGTGAAAGGCAATGCAGGCCCGGCGGCTCACCGCTCCCCGGCCGATACTCTATTAAACCAATTCCCCCGCCATGAATACCGCTCCAGTATCTCCCGAGGCGGCGACAGTCGCCCAGGCCAGGCCAAAACTTCGCCGGATCCTTGCTCCAACGGATCTCTCACCCTCCTCGGAAAAGGCGATCAACTATGCCGTGGCGCTCGCCCGCCCTCAGGGGGCAAAGATCACGCTGCTGCATGTTTGCAAGGCTCAGGTACAGGGAACGGAATTTGCCTATCTTCCCTCGGACGAGAAAGCACTGGAAGAAGCCGCCACCGATAAATTGCATTCCATCGCGCTGCGTAGAATCGCTCCGGACCTGCTTGGCGATGTGATGCTGCGTTTCGGCATGCCCGTGGATGAAATTCTCCACGTCGCGGAGGAAATGGACGCGGACATGATTGTCGTCAATACACACGGATACACCGGCTTCAAGCACGTGCTCCTCGGCAGCGTCGCGGAGCGCATCGTGCGCCACGCGCGATGCCCCGTGCTCGTCGTGCACAAGGATCAGGAAACGTAAATCTCCGCACCTCCGCCTTAATCCTGCTGGATCCGATGACCCGGATTCTCCCGCAGGATCCATTCGCCGCCCTGCCCGGCCGCGCCTAAAATCCTGTCCACGATTTCCCGGTGCGGGGAGAACTCGCAAACCGGATCTGTCGCGCTGGCATCCCCCGTGAGCAGCGCCGCCTGGCAGCGGCAGCCGCCGAAATCAACCTCCCGCTGCGGGCACTCCCGGCATGGCAGCGGCATCCATTCCGTCCCGCGAAACCGCTGAAAGCTCTCCGATTCATTCCATATCCAGGCCAGTTCATGCTCGCGCACGTTATCAAACTTCAGCCCGGCAATGCTCGACG
This sequence comes from Chthoniobacteraceae bacterium, assembly GCA_036266845.1. Classification (GTDB taxonomy): domain Bacteria; phylum Verrucomicrobiota; class Verrucomicrobiia; order Chthoniobacterales; family Chthoniobacteraceae; genus DATAXI01. The sequence continues at coordinate 25,944 of DATAXI010000275.1, forward strand.
CCGTGGGGCATGGCAATACTTCGCCCGCCGGGTTCACGGTCATGTATTTGCGCCCCCAGCCCTCCATGCAAGGTTTTGGGCGCTTCTCGTAGAGGTCCGGCAGCACATAGTAGATATCCATCCGCCCGGCGAGACGCTGCTTCGCGGCCATCGCGATCTCCCTTGCCGCAACGACCTGCTCCCGCGCCGGCAACAGCGCCTCGCGATTGAGATAGCCCCAGCCGTAGTATTGCACGTTTGCCAGTTCCAGCCGCTCCGCTCCCAATGTTTCCGCAAGGCCAATGATCGCGCCGAGCCGGGAGAGATTCGCCCGGTGCAGCACGGCATTCACGCTCAGCGCGAGGCCTTCTTCCTGAATCATCCGGGCCGCCCGCAGTTTTAACTCATGCGCCTGGGTCCCCGCCACGCGATTCGCAATCTCCGCCTCATCCCCCTGAAAGCTAAGCTGCACCGATTCCAGCCCCGCCTCTCGCAACTCCCGCAACCGCCGCTCATTCAGACCCACGCCGCTGGTAATGAGATTGGGATACAATCCCGCCTCCGACGCGGCCCGCACCAGCTCCGGCAAATCGGGACGCAAGAGCGGCTCGCCCCCTGAAAGCGCAAGGTGAAATATCCCCAATGCCGCTGCCTGCGCGAAGACGCGGCTCCATTCCGCAGTGGTAAGTTCCCCTTCAGGGTAACGGACCGGATTCGAGCAATAGGGACAATGGAGCGGGCACTTGTAAGTCAATTCCGCCAGTAACACATAAGGCCGGTAACTCCGGGGCCGGCCCTCTTCGCGAGGCCGCGAAGCAATCTTCACCGGGTCGCGCGGCGCGCCATCGATGACCAGCAGCCGCCGTTGCTGTAAGTGATCCAGCTCTTCCAGCACCGCATTGGTTAATTCCTCCCGGTCCGCCTCATACTCCGCCATGAGTGATTCGATGATATCGCCCGCCGTCATCGTTCCATCGCATCGCGCGATGATCGCCGCAGCCTCCTCATTCAGCGCCAGCATCTCCTCGGGAAAGATGAGGACCGGCTCGCCGGTGAGCACATCGCTCCGCAAATAGACGTGCGGCGCCAGCGTGGGTCGGCTCTCAATTTTCATACCGCATCGCAATCGCGTCCAGCAGCGCCCAGAGCAGGTTGCACTTAAAGGAGAGTGCGCCCACGGCCGCGAGTTGCAGTTCCCGCGTATTGCAATGCTCAAGGGTCAGGCGCAGCCCTTCGCTCGAGTCCCGCGGCGCCTGCACCAGCCGGCGCCGGAAGTAATCCAGCCCCGCGGGATCAATCCAGCGGTAATGCCGCTCGAATGCATCCAGCCGTTTCGCCATCAGGTTGGGCACAAACATTTCCGTAAGCGACGATGCCACCGCGACCGGCCACGGCTGCGTCCGCGCAAATGCCACATACGCATCCACTGAGGAGCGCACGCCCGGCTCAACATTCAGCGGGTCCAGCAGCGCCTCGCGGCTCACACCGCACGCCTCGCCCAGGCGCAGCCACGATTCAATGCCGCCGTCGTCGCCGCCGGGGATGCCATCGTGGTCCGTGATGCGATGCAGCCAGAGACGGCGCACCTCGCGCGATGGCATGTTTGCCATGATGGCCGCATCCTTCCGGGGAATGCTTTGCTGATAATAGAAGCGATTGACCACCCAGCCCGTCACGGCCTCGCGCGAAAGTTTCCCCTCGTTCATCTTTTCATGGAACGGATGCTTGTCGTGATAAGCGCGCGCGCCCACCTCCCGCAGCCGGTTTTCAAAAGTGGATGGGTCCCAGGGGTGATTCATAAGTCAAACTCCAGTCCGTCATAACCAATCGTGATCCCCGCGGCCTCTGTCTCCGCGCGTTCCGCGCTATCCGGCGCAAGGATTGGATTGGTGTTATTGATGTGGAAATAAACCTTATAGCGCGCCGGCAGTCTCCGCAATACCTCCAGGCTCCCGCCGTGGATTGGCGAATGCCCCATTTCTTCCGCCGTCCGCGCTCCCTCGCGGATCCGTTGTAACTCATCACCGGACCAGAAGGTGCCATCGATCATCACGATGTCCGCCGCGCTCATCGCCTCGAAAAGCTCAGGAGTGATCATGGCGACATCCGGAGCCACCAGCAGACGCGACCCGCTTGAATGATCCGTAATTTGATAAGCAACACTTTGCCCCGCGCTGTGAATCGATCCTTTATCATAGGGCGGCGGAGCGCCCGGCAGCGCAATCGCCGTGGCGGTTAATCCCCCTTCCAATTCCCCCGACGCCTCGCGCCAATCCACTCCGCAGAACGCCTCCAGTAACCCGCCGATGCCGCTGGCCTCCACGCTCCCCCGGACTGCCGGCGTGGCATGGACCGCCAGCCGCGGACCTTCGCGCAATAGCGTCAGACCCAGCACGTGATCAAGATCCCCGTTCGTAAGCAGCACCCCCGCGGCCCTGCTCTCACGCTCCCGCCTTGGATGCAGCGCGGGGAAGGCATCCATCTGCGCGCCAATATCCGACGACGCGTTCACCAGATACCACCGCTCCCCATCCCCGCTTACCGCAACGCACGATTGCGTCCTGCGCGGTGCACGCCCCGCGCGCGCCGCAGCGCAATTGCCACAGCCGCAATTCCATTGCGGCACCCCGCCACCCGCCGCGCTACCCAGCACACGAATGCGAATGACGGCCTCCTGGCAATTCTTCGCCGCAGCCTAGACCGCCCCTGCGTAGCAGGTGCACTCAAAGAAAATCGGCACGGACTTGATCGACGGTTTCCCCCACTTTTTGCGGCTGCTGGCTGGTTTCATAATTGTTCGGCGAATTTAGCAGAAAATCCTCTCCGGGCAAAGCGAAAAAGCGTCACCACGACCACGAAATCCCACCGTAAAATGAGCGCCCGTTGCCGGGATTGAACGAATCGCTCCCCTCGATCCGCGCATCGCCCACGGGCTCGATGGTCGCGGCATAAATCTGGTCCGTCAGATTCTTCGCCTCCAGATAGATATCCCATCCGGCCGGCGCCTGGTAACCCATGCGGAAGCCCAGCAGCGCATAGGGATCCGCAAAGAGTGAATTCGCCTCGTCCACCGGGTATTTTACGACATTCCACTCCACATTCGGGCCGCAATAGAAACCGCACGGATGCTCGTACCGCAGTTCCGCCTTGTAAAAATCAACCGGCGTTCCCGCAATCCGGTTATCCCCGTACACGGGATCGTGGGCAAAGTGGAAATCGCTGATGGTGAACGTTTGCTCCAGCGTAATCCGGTCTTCGGCCGCGCCGTGCGCCAGAAGACCGTGCGCCAGCTCGGTTTCCACGCCGGCCTCGAATCCCTCATGATGCACGCGGGAGGCATTCACGGTGCCCAGCGGATTTCCATGGCCGTCGGTCAGGTCCAGCAATTCATCCTCCACCCACGAGCGATAGGCCGCGACATCCCACGAAAACGGCCCCCATTTGCCACGCGTCCCCGCTTCCAGGGTTATCGCCTTTTGCGCGTTCAGCCGGTTGAATAACTGGTCGCCGTCATCCGCCGTCTCCAGCGATTCATCAAAGGAGGGCGGCTCAAAGCTGCGGCTTACATTCAAATAAGCCTGGTCATGGCCCGCCCACTCATAAAGCGCGCCGATCTTTGGGTTCACCCCCTGCCAATCCTCGTAATTGGTCTGGTTGCCATCCGCCGGCAGCGCCAGCCGGTCCCAGTAAGCCCGCTGCGCGTAAACATACTGGAGCCCCGTCAGCAGCGAGAGCGAATCGGTAAAGTAATGCTGATTCTCCGTATAAACCACCACGTTTGCCGCAAAGGTCTTGTCCGCGGAGATAATCGAGCCGGCGTTTCCATCCAGGTTCTCGTAACTCGTGTCCGCCTCGCTTTCAAATGTCGGCAGCACGCCGATGACAAAACGGTTTCGTTGCCCCATCAATTCGGCCGTCGTCTCAAAGGCCATGTCGCCGCCAAAATCATCCGAGTAAAAGCGCACGATTCCCAGCGGCTCATCGTCATCGTACTCCTGCCGCTGCAATTGGTCCCGGTGGTTGTAGTAACCCCCTATCTGGAATTTCCAGTCATCCCCCTTCACCGCAAACCGGTCCGCCAGCTTGAAATAAGACCAGGTGGTATCCCAATCCTGCGCGACGGATTCCGGATCGGTCTGGGTTGGATTTGCATTCATCTCTTCCTTGGTAAGCGACGAGGGATTATTCTGATCCACCCGGCCCATGAAGAGATAAAGCCGGTTTTCAGCAGAAGGCCCGAGCTGCGCTCCCAGGCTCAGGAATAGCTTCTGGTCATTCTCCTGGCTGTGATCGCGGAAGCCGTCCAGCGAGTGATTCGATAGGGAAAGAAACGCATCCAGCGCGCCGTCATGCCATCCCGAGACCACCCCTTCCTCATATAACCCGAAGCTCCCCGCGGTACCCCACGCTTCCAGCGGCGGCGCGTCCTCGCCGGTCTTCGTCACCAGATTGACCGCGCCCCCCAGCGTGATGCCCCCGTACCGCAGCGCATCCGCCCCTTTGTAAACCTCCGCGTATTTCACGCTATGCAGATCGAGGTCCTGCAAAAAAGCCTCGCCGTCGCCCTGGTTGATCGCCATCCCGTCCAGCAATATCTCGACGCCCGCAATATCGTCGCTCTGGACGCCGGAGCCGCGAACGGAAACCTCGGTATCTTCGCTTCCCTGTCCTGATTCAATGATCACCCCGGGAGTGTACGGAATAAAATCCTCGAGATATGCGCCCCGGCTCGTATTGAAATGGGCCGAGGAAACCGCGGTCACCGCTCCCGGATACTGCTGGATCGCCGCCTTCGCCGATTCGAAATCCGGCGACAGCAATGTCCCGCCGGAGCCCGTAACCGTAACTTCCGGCATGGTGGCATCCTGAGCATGCGTGAGCAGCGGGAGTATTGAGATGGAGCAGGCGGCAACCCAGCGCTTCATCCGCCGCATACTACGGACCGGTCACCATGAGGCGAATAAATTCACTCGTGTAAACCGCCGGCAGCGAACTCCGCTCCTTGACGGTCTCGGTTCCATTGCCGTTGTCAATCGGGTAACCCGTGACCATCACGCCGGGGCTCCAGACATTCCCCGGCAGATTGGTGGTCGTCTCGACATTGTAAGTAATGTCTCCCGGCGGCGGATTCGGCGCGGTGAAAGTGAGCGTGAGATAATTGGTCCCGCTCACGCTTTCCACGTTGGTCACCGGCAAGCCCGCCGCGCCGGAGACATAGGGATTCAAATCGAGCGCGTACTTCATCAGGTTCGTAATGCCGTCCCCCGCCGGGCTCGCCGTTTCCAGGGCGTAGGCCGATCCGGTGGCTTGCACGCTCCCGAATTCCGCAAGCTGCCACTGATTGTAAGTCAACATCGCAGAGGGCAACGCCGTAAACTGCGCCGATTCCGGCCCGGGCCCGGACGCATTGACCGCCGCGACGGTATAATAATAATTGCTCCCGTTCGTCACCGCGCTGTCGGTGCAAGTGGTCGCGGTGAGGTTGCCCAGATAAGGAATCAACCCCTCGCTCCCGCTGACCAGCGAGCGGTAAAGATTGTACGAAACCGCGCCGGCCGATGAGTTCCACGCAATGCTTACGCTGCCGTTCCCACCCACCGCCGCCGGGCTGCCCGGCGCACCGCAATAAGTCAATGCGCTCGCCGTGCCGGAGTAAGAGGAGTCGCCCGCCGCATTGGTCGCCCGAATGCGGTAATAATAGGTCGTATCGCCCGTGAGGCCGCTATCCGTGTAGCTGCCCGCGCTGCCGGTGATAGCCGGCCCGGCAAGAACGGTCTCGTTGACGGTGAACGCGCTGTCGTTCGCGCGATCAATCTCGTACCCGAAATCGTCCGCGGCGCTATTGGTCCAATTCAAGGCCACCTCGGTATCCGTGGAGGGAGCGGCCGCCAGATTCGTCGGCGGCAGCGGCAGCCCGGTGTAAACCCAATCCAGGATCGATTGATTGGAATTATATCCGCCGGTTGCTCCCGTGAAGCCCACATAGGCCGTGGTTCCACCCACTGTGGCGGGAATATTGATGGTATAATTTTGGGTAAAAACCGCCTTGGTGGTTTCGTCCGTGATCGTCTCTGTCAGCGTGGCCCCGTTGTATGTCAAATTCACCCGCATCACATCGCCTGAGCCGTAGCTGATGGAATTGGCCGCCAGGTTATAGACGGTGCCTCCATAGAGCCCGGTGTAACTGCCGCCGTACAGGCCGAAATCCACGGCGACGCCGTTGCTGATGCCGCCAAACCCGTAGGAGCCGCCTGTCCCGCCAAGGGCATTGGTCCCGCTCCGCTGGATCGCGAAGGTGAAACCATCCGCCAGCGGCGATGCTCCCGTGACCTGGAAATCAAACGTGGTGGTAAATGCCGCGACATTCACCGGCTGGAGAAACCATGCGCTGTGCGCCTCTCCATTGGTCGCGCTGATTAATTGCAACTGCTGGGTGCCCGCCGGAACGCTTCCCGTTCCATTGGTATTGAAATCCATGGTGGTGCCGGATGTCGAGAAACCGTTCGAATAATCGATGGTTGCCGCCCCGCCATAGGTGGCCCCGCTCGCGATATTCGTATATCCGGAGGTTCCCACGGTGTTATACGCCCGCACCCGGTAGTAATAGGTTGCCCCAGGCTGGAGTCCGCTAATATTGGCGGTGGATACCCCTTCGCCCACGGTGCCGGTCACGGAGAAATTGGTGTCATCGGTTGATTGTTCAATATAATAACCTGTCTCGTTCGTCGCGTTATCGGTCCAATTGAGCGAAAGCACGGTGCTGCTGAATGGAGTTACGCCAAGGTTGGTGGGCGCCGCCGGAAGCGAGGGAATAAACGTGTAAACCCAGTTCAGGATCGTCTGGATGGAATTGAAACCGCCGGTCGCCCCGGTAAATCCGGCATAGCCCGTATCCGCCCCGATGATGGCGGGAATATTGACCGTGTAGGATTGCGAGAATACATCGTTGGTATTCAAATCGGTAATGGTCTGGAACAGCGTCGTGCCATCGTAGTTCAAATTCACGCGCATCATATCTCCGCTGTGGAAATCGATGGACGCCGCCGACATGACATCAATCGTTGTCCCGGAATTATAGATGCCGGTGTAACTGCCGCCGTAGAGGCCAAAGTTGATCGCAAATCCGTTGCTGATGCCGCCAAAGCCGTAGGAAGCGCCGGTCCCGCCGAGGGCGTTGGTCCCGCTCCGCTGGATCGCAAACGTGAAGCCGTCCGCGGTCGAGTTGTTCGCCGGAAGCTGGAAGTCGAACTGCGTATTGAATTTCGAGGCGTTGATCGGCGTCAGATCCCATGCGCTGTGCGCTTCGCCATTGGTGGCGCTGGTCAATTGCAACTGCGGCGTGCCGGCGGGGATGCTGTCCACGCCGTTGGTATTGAGCGCCATCGCGGTGCCTGAAGAGGTGAAACCGGTCGAAAAGTCAACAGTGACCGCCGAACTCAGCGCGGTTGCGCCCGCGGTGCCGGAATAGGTCGATGCGCCGATGTTATTATAGGCGGAGACGCGGAAGAAATAAGTGCTGCCGCTCGTCAATCCCGTGGCGGGATAGAACGTGCTGGCGCTCCCGGAGGCGCCAACCTGCGTATAGTTCACGCCATCGGTGGACTGCTCGATATAATACCCGTAGGAATTGTCGGAATTCGAGTCCCAGCTTAGCCAGATGGTATTGGGCGTCAGCGCATCGGCGATGAGGTTGGACGGCGCGGCCGGCACCACCGTCGGCGGCGCGTTGAACAAGCCATACGCGATCAACCCGCTGCTGGTCGGCACATAGACGCGCGTGTTCGCGATCGTGGGCGGCGCGAACTTGCAGGTGCCGCCGGTGGCGTCCCGGTTATTCGCCGCCTGCGCGCTGGTATAGATCTCATTGCTGAAATTGCTGGCCGTGTAAGCGCGCAACTGGTTGCTCCCGTTGCCGCCGTCCAGGCACCACACAATCGCGTTGGGATCGGTGGCGCTGGTCCCCGAGAAACAGGGCGATGCCCCGGGAAACCCGAAGGTATCCGGCGTAACCGCCGAGGCCGCGGAGAAACTCCCGCTGCCAATCGGGAACGATTTCGCATTGCCATTGCCCGTGCCGGGCGTGACATAAATCACCCCGTTAAAATATCCGGGCGTGGAGAAGAAACTATTGATGGCCTTTATCTGCTCCTCCACCACCGGGTCGATGGAATCGTTGTATCCTCCCATGTTATCCCGGTCCGCCATATAGAGCGTTCCAGCCTTGCCTCCGCCGACGATCAAGTGCGGATGGGCGACGCTCCCGGCGCTATCCGGCAGCAGCATCACGGCGCCCGCGCCCAGGTCCTGATCCGCGCCGGAGAGCGCCGCCTGATTGTACGGCGTGAAGTAACTCGCAACCTTCAGGCCCCAGCCGTTGCTATTTTGATTGGTGGAACTATCGCAAACGGTATCCACGGTAAGGTGGACGAAAGAATCACCATAAGAGCCGTTGATATAGGAATCGCTGGGCGAATCATAGGTGGGCTGGATAAAGGTCCCGTTGCCCGTCATGAAATAGAGATCCCCGTTCGAGTCCGATGCCAGGCATCCTCCACTCTGCCAGATGCCGGTATCCGCCCCGTTCGGATTGGCATTCCATGCGGCCACCAATTGATAATTCGTCGCGCTATATCCCAAAATCCAGCCGTGGTAAGGCGCGATATCGCCATGCGACGCAAAGGCCACATAGACGACGCCGTTCACCAGCACCAGCGCGGGACGCTGGTTTTGGCGCAGCGCGTTGAAGGTCACCTGCCCGCTTACGCTGCCGTCGCCCGTGCCGCTCACCGTCGGTCCGCTTACAAAGGTATAAGTGGCCAGGTCATTGGTAATGGTATCCGCGATCACCACCGGGCTCCCGGGCTTCTCCGCGCCGCTGCCCAGATCCAGCACATGCAGCCGAAAGATATAATGGTTGTTTCCGGCTATGACTTCTTTTGTCTTCGCGCATACGAAGAGGGTGTTTGCCGCCAGATCGATCACCGGCGTGCCGGTGATGCCGATTTGCGGATTGATATCCGTGCTATCCACATCGCCGGAGGGCACGGTCGTTACGTTATTCGCCGCGTCGAGAAAATTAACCTGCCACAGCGGCCCGGCCCCCGCGTTGTAATCCGCGTCAAATGCATAGACGCTGTCGTTCTGCGTGGCCACGTAAACAACATTGTGCGTGGTGCCGGAATAGGAACCGGTGGTGATGGCCACATTCGCCACATAGAGCGGCTGGGTATAGACCTGCCCGTCCGCGCTATAGCTGAAGAGCTTGCCGAAGTTGGTTGAATTAACGTTGGTGGCGCTGAGCAGCGGCTCGCTCAGGTATTGGCCGGTGCTTGCGGCATCGTTGTGAAAAGTGGTGACATTCCCGCCACTGGCGCGGGCGAGGCCGGCCATACATAGAAATGCCAGGAGGCGGGGGACAACTTTCAGGGGCATAAGGGCAAGGGATAGCACGGAAGCAGAGCGATACCAAGGATTTTGCACATTTATGCACGATTTTTGGGCTCACTCGCCATTACCCGTTCCTCGCAGTTCCAAAAATGCCTCACTTCTCCACCCACCCGAATCCGCATATTCCGTTTCAACTCGCTGCCGATAAAGCGCTTCCACCTCAAATTGTCAGAAGCGCCCCCGGCGGCGCGGTTTTCACCCCATCGCGGGCAGCGAAGAAACCCCCGCGCACGGGTGGAATTTTGGAAATTGCCGCCGGCCCCGCCCGGGCATACGGTCCCCGCCCTTCACTGTGGCGTCCAGCAATCCATTTTCCATCGGCTTCAGGGCCGCTCGCGCGAATTTTCTCCCGGGCCTCATGATCCAGGCCGCGATGATCGCGCTGGTGCTGGCCTACTACTTTGTGCCGGCGTCGCACGGCTGCTTCCTGGTGCTGGCGGCGGCCAAGGCGCGGTGGGGCTACGGGTTCAGTTTTGCCTCCTCGGTCGTGGCCGGAGCGATGCTGCCCACGCTCTTCAAGGTCGCGATTCTCCAACGCGGCCGCCGCTCCCGCGAGGACCTGACGGACCTGCTATTCCTGGCGGCTTTCTGGGGGATGGAGGGAGTGATCGTGGACGCGTTTTATCGATTCCAGGGGGTGATGTTCGGAACGCAGCCCACTTTCTGGACGGTGCTGAAAAAGGTGCTGGTGGATATGTTCATCTACAACACCGTTTTCGCCGTGCCCTACACCCTGGCCTGGTATGAATGGAAACATCACGGCTTTCGCCTCTCGCAAATCGGCCATGCCTTTACGGCCGATTATTACCGGACGAAGACGATTCCCGCCCTTTGCGCCACCTGGATCGTCTGGATCCCCGTGGTCAGCGCCCTCTATTCCCTGCCGCCGCTCTTGCAGATTCCCCTCTTCGCCCTCGCGCTCACCTTCTGGGTGTTGATGGTCGCCTACATCACCGCGCGCCAGAATGTGCCGCTGCCCAATCCGACGCCGCTCCCGGAACCGATTACCGAGTGACGTTTTTTCTTCGCACACGCCAGATCGTCCGTATTCTACCAGACCCGCCATGAGTCCCAACGAAGTCTTTTTCCACATGTCCGCCGCCACCTGCGGCGGGATGCTCTCCGACCTTTTTGAGAATGAGAAGCCGCTCTACAAAAACCTGATCGAGAACCTCGCCAAGCAGCGCAAGCTGCGCCCTGTTTTCATCGAGCGCAAAGCGCGCACGGAGCGTTTCGCATGGATCAAGGACGCCCTGGGCCGCAAACAGAATGAGCCGGTTGCCGCAAACCTGCTGCAAATCTGGCTGGTGAGCCGCCATCCGGGGATGCTTTGCGATTTTCTCGACAGCCTCGGCATCAAGCACGACGACAATGGCACGGTGGAGGCCATGCCGCCGCAACCGGAGAAACCGGCGCTGGAAGCCGCGATCGCCGCATTGCTGGAGAAGTACGACCCCGCGATTGTCGCCGTGTATCTGCACGCATTCCAGGCATTGGATGACACGGGCTGGCCGTTGATCGACGAGATCATCGCGGCGGACCCGCGGCTGCATCTGGGCGCGCCGCAACCGCAGACGTAAGAGGCCGTGGAACCCGGCATCGAAGACGCCCCTCAGCCAATCGCCTCCGACGCCGTCAACCCGGCCGGCCTCGAGACGGGCGAGCGGGCGGTGATGGGCATCCTGCTCGCGTTGAGCTTTTCCCACCTGCTCAACGATTCCATCCAGGCGCTGCTGCCTGCGATTTATCCCCTGCTCAAGCGCTCGTTCCAGCTCGATTTCACGCAGGTCGGCCTCATCACCTTCACGCTCCAGATCACGGCTTCGGTCCTTCAGCCGATGGTCGGTCTTTACACGGACCGCAAACCCAAGCCCCATTCCCTGGCGCTCGGCATGGCGATGAGCCTGGCCGGCGTGGCGATGCTGGCCTTTGCTCCCAGCTATCTGGCGATCCTGGGCGCCGCGGGGCTGATGGGCGTGGGCGCCGCCATCTTCCACCCGGAGGCATCCCGCATCGCTCGGGTGGCTTCCGGCGGGCAGCATGGCTTTGCGCAATCGCTCTTCCAGGTCGGCGGGAATGCCGGTTCCGCGCTCGGCCCGCTTTTGGCGGCGTTCATCGTCATGCCTTTTGGCCAGCGCCATACCCTCTGGTTTTCCGTCGCCGCCATGCTCGGCATCGTCATCCTCGCGCGGGTGGGAAGCTGGTACAAGGCGCACCTGCGCGAGGTGCGCAGCCGCCCGGCGCGCCATGGGGCGGACCGTCCTCCGCTGCCGCGCCGCACGGTCGTCACCTCCATCCTCGTCCTGCTGGCGCTCATTTTCTCGAAGTACTTCTACCTCGTCTCGATGAGCAGTTATTACACGTTCTACCTCATCGAGCGCTTTCACGTTTCCATGCAGCAATCCCAATTGCTGCTCTTCGTCTTCCTGGCCGCCGCGGCGGTGGGCACGATCACCGGCGGCCCGGTCGGCGACCGTTTCGGGCGCAAGGTGGTGATCTGGTTCTCGATCCTCGGCGTCGCCCCCTTCACGCTGGTGCTCCCTCACGTGGGCCTCGTCCCGACAGTGCTCCTCTCCATCGTCATCGGCCTCGTCCTCTCATCCGCTTTCTCCACGATTCTCGTTTATGCCACGGAGCTGGTGCCCGGCCGTGTCGGCCTCGTCTCCGGCTTATTCTTCGGGTTTGCCTTTGGCATGGCCGGCATTGGCGCGGCGGTGCTGGGAAAAGTGGCGGATATGACCAGCATCACCTTTGTTTACAAGGTGTGCGCCTTCCTTCCTCTGATTGGACTCCTCACCGGCTTCCTGCCGAATCTGGATCGCCGGAAAAAAGGCTAGCTAGACCGCCTGCTCGATGGGCCGCGGCGCCAGAGTGGCGGCGACTGCCTTGGAAGCCTCCAGCAATGAGCACGAACGCGCCCGGGCCGCCGTCTCCAGCTTCTCGATGGCGTCCCGGCGGTCGATGCGGAATTTCTCCATGAGGAGCGAGGCCGCCAGATCGACGGCTTTCACCACGGCCAGCTCGCTCTGCAGCTCGGCTATCTTTGCCGCGGAGGCCAGCTTCTCGTGGTGGCGCACCATCGCCATGGTGATGGCGGTCTTCAATTGCTCCCGGTGGAACGGCTTGACGAGATAAGAATGGATATCGGCTTTCTTGGCCCGCTGGAGCGTCGAGTCATCGGTGCGGCCGGTGCTCAGCACAATGGGGATGGGCAGCTCCTTCATGATGGCCTCGGCGGCTTCCATGCCGTCCATATTGGGCATCGCGTAGTCGATGATGACCAGGTCCGGCTGATGCTTGCGCGCAAGCTCCAGGGCCTGGATGCCATCGGATCCGGTCGCCACGGGGTCGTGGCCCAGGTCTTTGAGGGTGCGGCAGAGGAGTTCCACCATCAACGGCTCGTCATCCACTACGAGGACGTTGAGCGCTGTGGGTAGATCCTGTTCAGTGGCGTTGTAGCCTTCCA
>DATAXI010000285.1:0-15905 GCA_036266845.1 Chthoniobacteraceae bacterium
AGGAAGGCCCCGGTGATCAATGGCACGGGGAAACCTAAATCGCGGCGAGATTTGGCTGGTTGACCTTGGGATGGCGCAAAAGGTGCGTCCTGCCGTTATCCTCAGCATTCGTTACCTCGATCACGAACGGGCACTGGTAACTTACGTGCCCCGTACTACCAGCTTGCGAGAGACCAGATTTGAAGTCGCCCACGAGGCTCGAAACTTTAATCCGGGTGCATTCGACGCCCAAAGCATCGGCTCCATGCCTCCCACCAGGTTCGTCCGACATATCGCCACTCTGGACGCTGAAACTCTTCGCAAGGTTGAAGAGTCGGTGCGGGCGTGGCTTGCGATTTGATACGAGCGATCATGAAAAAAGCATTTCTTTGGGCAGTCATTCTTCTTGCTGCTTTGGGTCTGGCTGCGGCACAAGACACAGTCCCGCCCAGCACCACTGAGTTTGCGCGGTTTATCGAATCCTTGCCCACAGCCAACGAGATGCGACACGACGGGGAAATCGCGGGACGCGAAACTCAGCCCGCCATCAACGACCAGCAGCGAAACGAAGCGAGAACGCGCCTCGCAAAGGCAAGGATCGATTACGATCACCTCTATAGCCTCTTGCACGAAGGTGCATCAGTCTTTGACTACCCGGGCCTGCTGGCAATTAGCCGCCACCTTTTCGTGAACGGGGACGGAACTTACAGTATTAGAATGGGGATTCCTCCCCGACTCCACACTCCAGACGACCCGGGACATAGCTATTTCCTTGTAAGATTCAATCAAACCGGCGTGATCATCCGCGTTATCACGCTGTTAAACCCGTTGGCAAATATTTAGCAACGAAAGCGATACGCTGGCCTTTTTAACCAAAGGTTGTGGGTTTGACCCCCGCCGGATGCAGTTAATTGGTTTATTTTGATGAACTTACATAAGATCGGTAGCAAGCGGGGGAGGCAGGTATCACTTAAAGATTCGGCAACGCGCGCCATTTAGTTGGAAGTTGAATCCAACGGGCGCCACCGCTATGCTGAGAAGCATGGTTCTAAAAGCTATCATTCACTCTGCCGAAGAAGGAGGCTTTTGGGCCGAGGTTCCGGCATTGCCCGGATGCTTGTCTCAAGGCGAGACGATAGAGGAGGTACGGGCGAACATTCGGGAGGCCATCGAAGGATGGCTCATGGCGGAAATTGCGGCGCCTGAATCGCCAGCGGATCAAGTCATCGAAGTAACGGTGTGAAGCAGGTATCCGGTCGTGATCTCGCCCGCCTCGTTCAGCACCGCGGCAGGACGCTCTCGTGAATCAACGGCAGCCATCATATCTTTACCATGGTCGGACGCAGTGAGCGTCTCTCAATACCCGTTCACGGCAACAAGCCTCTCAAGATTGGGATCCTCCGCTCGTTTATGAAGATCGTCGGATTGGAAGAACGCGACCTTTCATTACCAGTATGCACGCCTTCCTGGGCAGTACGGGGGGGCATTCGATCGCCTCCGTCCTTGTCGAATGGGGCTTGCGATAGGCTCTGCAATCGTAAGAGCATGTTCATCGGCGACCAGAACATGGGCAGCCTTCACCGCCAAAGGTTGTGGGCTCGACCCCCGCCGGATGCAGTTAAGTATCTTTGATTGAGTGGCTTACATAAGTGCGGTAGTAAATCGGCAGCAAGGAGTCTTTAAATTGAGGGTGAAATGCGTGTCGAATTCGGGAGCGTGGGCTTGGCAGCGGCTCGGGATCATGGCACCTTTGCGCCATGAGCATTACCGCGATTGTTCAGAATAACACGATCAAGCTCCCGCCGGACGTACACGTGCCGGATGGCACTTCCGCACGGATTATTTTTGAGACTGCGGCCGGAAGGACTTTAGCTGAACGGTATGCGGGATTAATCGGCATCACGGACGCTCTGCCTGAGGACATGGCGGAGAACCACGACCACTACCTGCACGGCGCGCCGAAGAAGTGAAGGTATTTGCGGACACCTGGTTTTATCTCGCACTGTTCAATACGCGGGACACTCACCATCGGCGCGTTGTGGATTTTGTGGCCACATTTACCGGCGGGGTAGTGACTACGCAATGGATACTCACGGAGGTCGCCGACGCTTTTGCAAGCATCCCGCAGCGGCGGGAGTTACAAGCCAAGTTTCAGGTTCTTACAGAAGACCCCGGAACGCACATCGTGGTCGCCTCGCCGGAGTTATTTGAGCGGGGTCTCGCACTCTACAATGCCCGCCCGGACAAGGAGTGGTCGCTCACGGACTGCATTTCATTTGTGGTAATGGCGGACGAGGGGCTCATTGAGGCGCTGACGGGGGATCGGCATTTCAAACAGGCGGGATTCAAGGCGCTATTGATGTAGCAAGAGACATGGGGACGAAAAGTTGGTATTGGTATATTATGAAAAATCGAGTGAATCGATTTTATGGCCCCGAGCGTCCGGATGGACTCCAATGGTTCTGGATTGGGCATCATTCGACCTATGATCGATTGCTCAACACGCGCCAACCGTCCGCAGTGCGATCCCCTTTCGTGGAATTCGTTGGACCTGCTCTACGCGAAGCTATCCTGCCGGAAGATGAGTACAAAATCCGCGTCAATGGAGAGTTCGCGTGGGATGATCTCGGTTTCCGTGAATACAGCCAGGACACGTTGCGATTCTGCGGTTCCTTGGATGACAAGATGTTCCAGTCGCAATTCTACGTCTTCCTTGCCATCGGCAAACTACTCTTCGGGCAAATGGAGATTTCCCAGGCAATGGATATTGCGTCAGGCATGGTCGGTGCCCGCAGTTCGATTCCCGTAGAGCCTGCAAAGCCGCTGGAATTGGATTTCGACTTTTGAGCGGCACGCCATCTCTCACTCGCTCTCCGCTTTCTCCTCCTCCACTCCACTGAGGCTGCGAAACCGCCTCTCCTTGCGTTATGAGGCTGTCGAGCAGCCGAAAACGAAATCGGAGTGGAGGCGGGAACCAAAAAGCGTGACGTGCACCTGCGAGGTCGCCTCTCCAGATGGTATGAGGCCGCCGAGCAGCCGAACGCGAATCTCGGCGGCTGGCTTGGAGCACATCTCGTGACAGGTTTTAACCTGGCGCCAGATGTGCGCTTGGTGAGAGGAGGTCCAGTGGTCCCACTCGTACTTGCCTTGTCGGTCGAAACTGGCACAATCGAGGCTTCAAACCATGATTTGCTAGAAACAGGCGTTTGGACCCCTCACCCGATTCTCCACAAATAATTTCGGAAGCGGATACTTCAATTCAACGAATTAAATGGCACGTCCAAAAAAATCGAAAAACTCACCGAAAGGGAAGCGGCTATCCCGCCCTTACCCTCAGGTTTCGCTTGAACGAGCGCTTATCGTAGCCACAGCAATAAAGGACAAAAACGGGGGAAATCCATTCGCTAAAGAAGATGTTGCTGTCGCTTGTGGCGTGTCAGTAAAATCCACCGCCTACATTTATCTTCTTTCGGCTTCTGCCAGATTTGGACTGACGGACGGGAGTATTAGTAGCACCAAGATTTCTTTGGCTCCTCTGGGAAAAGATATCGTCTATTGCGGGTCTGCCGTTGAAGAGTTGGAATTGAAACGAAAAGCGTTTTTATCTGTCGATTTATTCCGCAGAGTTGTCGAACATTACAAAGGCAGCCAATTGCCCGAGATGAAATATCTGGGCAATACTTTGCAGAAGGAGTTCGGTTTGACTCCAGAACTTCACGAGGAGTTCTCAACATTATTTAGAGAAAATTGTCGGTACTTAAACATTGACCAAGTCGAGCTTGACACTGGAACGCCTGGCGACGAGGACACACAGACTCCCAAGATTGTTGAACAACCGCGGGCTATCGTTTTGGGTCAGCCGAAAACGAAAACCGGAGGAACGTGTTTCGTAATCATGCCATTCACTGAGAAGACTCAAAGATACCCCAAAGGCTTTTTTTCTGAGGTTTTAAATAGCCTCATAATCCCGGCGGCAACGGCTTCGGGTTTTGAAGTTAAGACTGCTAATCGGCAAGGAACGGAAATTATTCATTCCACAATAGTTAATGAAGTATTAGACGCCGACTTGGCGATTTGCGACTTAACCGAGCACAATCCAAATGTGTTGTTTGAGCTTGGGATTAGACTCGCGAACGAGAAGCCGGTGGCTCTTATTCACGCGGAGGCAACCGAGCGAATTTTCGATGTCGACAATGTACTTCGAGTGTTTCCCTACAGTCCTCAACTGTGGCGCACGACATTAGACAAAGACATCCCAGCCCTTCGCGACCATATCACCGCCACTTGGCTTGGAAAGCAAACAAATGACACTTACATGGGGGTTCTCCGCAAGTTACGCCAAGCGCCGAGGTCAAACGAGTAGTCGAATCACAAATGAATGGGTTCATCATGCACGTTGGAGCGACCAACGCAATC
The DNA here is from genome assembly GCA_036266845.1 of Chthoniobacteraceae bacterium. Classification (GTDB taxonomy): domain Bacteria; phylum Verrucomicrobiota; class Verrucomicrobiia; order Chthoniobacterales; family Chthoniobacteraceae; genus DATAXI01. Next base: position 4,396 of record DATAXI010000285.1, read on the forward strand.
GACATAGATTACACGATTAAGCGTCAACGAAGCGTGCGCGAAGTCTTATCAGGATTGCCATCCGATTCTCCTGAACGAAGTTTTTTTGAATCTGATGGACCATTCCTTCGAGCGTTCCCGAATGGACTTTTTCACTGCTGGGGTATACCTCCCAAAGCACTTCCTGCGCATCGCGAATCAGAAATCGGTGACGTGGTCTTTTTTACCCCGCATATTGGCGTACATGGTGGCGGGATTACACATGTTGGGGTAATTCGCGCCATTTGCCGTATTGAAGCTTGGAATGCGTCCCGTGTTCTATGGCCTAAAACACCAGACCAGCGGCTGTTTCCGTGGCTCTTCTTTTTTGAGGCTGAGAGCGGCTTTAGACCATGGCATAAGTTCTTGGACGACGTCGGATATGGGCACCGTTGGAATCCTCGCGGTTGGTATCGGCGGATCGATGAGGAGCATTTTCGCTCTTTTGGAGGCATACGTGGCTACCTCGATTTCATCCGTAAGGAGGGGCATTTCGTGCCGGTAGGTCGAAATGCTTGATAATCTCATTCACACAATAATTCGCGAACAATAGCGACAAAATAGCGAATCCAAACCATTTACTCTGTTGAACGCGGGCCTCCGAAGCCAAAGATTGTGGGGGAAGGGGAAGGCTCCTGTCTTCTTCTTTGGATTTCCGCAGGATCATTTCTGGAAATGGGTTGGCGGGCGGGGTGGCGCGGCGGTAGGGTTTTGGGAGATTTATGGTAAAAGTAACGATCGATTATCAAGGCGACCTCCACTGTCGCGCCGTCCATGGCCCCTCGGGCGCCGCGCTGGAAACCGATGCTCCCGCGGATAACCAGGGCAAGGGAGAATCCTTCTCGCCGACAGACCTCGTGGGCGTCGCGATGGGGAGTTGCATGGCTACCGTGATGGGCATTTACGCCCGTCAAAAAGGCATCGCGCTGGAGGGCCTCCGCGTCGAGGTGGCCAAGGAAATGACCCAGACCGCCCCTCGCAAAATCGCCCGCCTCACGACGGATATCTGGTTCCCCGCCGCCCTCGCCAGAAACCCCGCGCTCGAACATACCGCGCTGACCTGCCCGGTCCATCAATCCCTTCATCCCGACGTCGAGAAACCGGTCAATTTCCACTGGCAGCAGGGAACTCCCTGATTTTTTTTGCTCATGGAGCGGGGCTTCTCAGACTTTGGCGAAAAGCTCTCGGCGCATTCCGGTATCTACGATCTGATGGAGGATCTGGGCCAGGCGCTGGCCGCGGGCGGCAAGATCATGATGGGCGGGGGAAATCCCGCCCACATCCCGGGCGTAGAGGCCGTATGGCGCCGGCGCATGGAGGAGATCCTCGCCTCTCCCGGCGCGCTGGAGAGCATGCTGGGCGATTACGATACGCCGCGCGGCCGTCCCGATTTTCTCAGCACGTTTGCCACTTATCTGGAGGGCCGCCTGGGCTGGCCCATCGGGCCGGAGAATATTGCCATCACCACCGGCAGCCAGGCCGCCAATTTTCTGTTATTTAACCTCCTCGCCGGCCCGGCGGAGCATGGGAAGCAGCAGCGCCGGGTCCTTTTTCCCGTAGTGCCGGAGTACATTGGCTATGTGGATCAAGGGGTATCGCCGGATATGTTCCGGGCTTGGCGTCCGGAGATCGAGCTGCATGGGGCGGACCTCTTCAAGTATCGCATGGCCCCTGGCAGGATCACGCCGGACATCGCCGCCATCTGCGTCTCCCGTCCCACCAACCCGAGCGCCAATGTGATCACCGGCGAAGAGCTTGCCACGCTCAGCCGCATGGCGGCGCAGAGCGGCGCCCGGCTCATCATCGATCACGCTTACGGCCTGCCTTTTCCCGGCGTCATTTTCTCCGATGTGAAGCCGCCGCCATGGGAAGACCACGTCATCCACACCTTTTCCCTCTCGAAGCTGGGCCTGCCCACCTCCCGCACCGGCATCATCGTCGCGGATGCCGCCATTATTGAGCGAATCGCCCGCATGAATGCCCAGGTCGTCCTGGCCACCAGCACCGTGGGCCAGACGATCACGCGCCCGCTCTTTGCCTCCGGCGAAATCACCCGCCTTTGCGCGGAAGTGGTGCGCCCGTTTTACCAGGCCCGCAGCCGCGCGGCCCTGGAGGCGCTGCGGGAAAGCCTCGCCGGCTATGAGCATTACCGCGTCCATGAGTGCGAGGGCTCCTTCTTCCTCTGGCTCTGGCTGCCGCGCCTGCCCGTGAGCGACCGGGAACTCTATAGCCGGCTAAAGAAGCGCGGCCTGCTGGTGGTACCCGGCAGCTATTTCTTCCCCGGGTTGCAAGAGCCATGGGAGCATACCACCCAATGCATCCGGCTCACCTACAGCGCGGAGCCTGCGGCGGTGAAAAAGGGGATGTTGATGCTGGCGGAAGAAATAAAAGGATTGTAAAAGAAAGGGGAGGGGAGCAATGTGTTCTTATGAACACTCTTCGTTTCCTCCGCCTCTGTTTCCGGCGCTACCGGCTTTCCCGCTCCACTTTTCCCCCGCGGCAGCTCGAGTTCTTCCAAACGAAGCTCCGATAATCGATTCTTCTTCGCACACGCAGCCGGATAGGGGCATCCTCCGCGTGCATGGCATATTCCACAGTACGCCGATTCCCCGCTCTGCGGCCGCTCATGGTTGCCGCTTGCCTCTGGGTGCAGGCGCAGCCCTCCCGCGCGGGCGATGCGCAGGTGGCTGCAAGTCCCACACCGGCTCCCCCGGGTTCGGCGGCCGCGCCGGCCGTTCTCACGGGGAATTGGGGCGGGCTCCGGGATAAGCTTGCGGACGAAGGGATGACCTTTGGCCTGATATGGCTGGGCGAGGGATTCAGAAATTTTGACGGCGGCATCCGCGCCGGGGATTCTTTTTCTTCCACCACGGATCTGAATTTCATGCTCGATACGGAGAAGGCCTTCAGCCTTGCCGGGGGCAAATTCTACGTCGATTTCGAGGATCACGCCGGAGGAAATCCAACCACCGCTTTGACCGGCGATCTCCAGGTTTTCGACAAGACGAATACCTCGCCCTACTCGGAAATCTTCGAGCTTTATTACGCGCAAAACCTCTTCCACGACACGCTCCGCATCAAGGTGGGCAAAATGGATGCCAATACGGAATTCGGCGTCATCAATAACGGGCTCGATTTTCTCAACAGCTCCGCCCAGGTAAGCCCCACAATCCTCGGGATGCCCACCACGCCCGACCCGCTCCCCGGCGCACTGGTTTCCTTTACGCCCGCAGATTGGTTCTACGCCATGGCCGGCGGATATCTGGCCAATCGGACGGATCGTTTCCTGAATTTTACGGGCGATCCCTCGGGCATTCAGCCGACTGAGAACGGAACGCTTTTTATCGGCGAAACGGGCGTCAAATGGAGCCGCTCTCCATGGCCCGGCGGCGATGGGGACCTAAAGATCGGCTTCTGGGGGCATACCGGCACGTTCACGCGGCTGGACGGCGGCTCGCAAAGAGGCGCGGAGGGATTCTACGCCGGGTTTGATCAAACGCTGTGGAAACCAACGGCCAAAGACGATGAACAGCGCGGCATCCGCATGTTTCTCGACTATGGCGAAACCGATCCGCGCGTCAGCACCATCTGGCAAAACGGCGGCGGCGGCATTGTGTGGAGAGGTTTCCTGCCAGGGCGCGATACCGACGAAATCGGGTTCGGGCCTCAGTGCGCCTGGCTGAGCCGGGACGCGAACCTGAAATATCCGTACGAGCTGATGTTCGAGTGGTTCTACCAGGTCAATCCGACTTCCTGGTCCACCCTGAAACCGGACCTGCAATACATCGTCCATCCCGGCGGCCAATACGCGAACGCACTGGTGGGCACCCTCCAGCTAGCCCTGCAATTCTAGAGCTTTTTCCATTAGATTTGCCGCAGGTCTCTCCCGCGCCGTTGGCGCTTGGCGCATTTTGCGCAAGTACCTGGGGCTCCGCTCGTTCCTCGCTACACCCCAGGCTGGCCTATAACGGGCCTTTGGCCCTTGAGAGTGCGTCAAATCAAAACGAGAATGCTTTGGCCGTATAATCCACCGTATAATCCATTGCGGCACCGATTGAGGATCGATGTTCCGGGGGAGCGCGAGCTTCCAGCTCGCTCCATCCGGCATCTTGCCCGATGGCCCGAATCGCCCTTTCAATTTGGTATCGACCCCATTTCCCAAGCCAATCCCGCATGAGCCCGCACCGCGCGAACCGAAAGCCCGCGCTACCCAAAACCCTCACAGCGCCGCTCTCAGAGAGAGCAGAAATCCGTCAGCCCGCACCGGGGCACGATTACGCTTTGACGAAAACAAATACCGCGAGAAATACGCGAAGGACGGAGCCCTTTACCAGTTGCTTTCCACGACCTCGATCTGGTCGCTCGGCTGCACCTCGGGATCCTTGGAAGGATCCTTCTCCAGCTTCTTCCAGCTATAGTTGATCACCTTACCGCTCCGGATAAGGCGAACCTTATCGCCCGCAAAGTCGCTCCGGCCCCCCGCCGCATTGATCACCGTCATCAGCGTCAGGTCGGAGGTATAGGGAATCCTGCCTGGAGCCCGCACGGCGCCGCCCACGCTGATAAAGCGCATCCCGGTCGGCGGAGTTACCGAGATGGTGGGATTGGTGTAGATACCATCGGAGATGAGCTTGTTCTGGATGAGCGTCTCCACCTGGCTGGGCGGGTAGCCGCCCGCTTTCAGCGTCCCGACGAAAGGCAGATTCAACATGCCGGATTCATCGACGGTATAAGGCGCGTCCCATTGCTGAATGTCATCGATCGGCACATTCGCGATGCGGATATCGACGACATCCCCTGGGCGGAGCGGGATGGCCGGTTCGGAAGTGATGGCGGCCGGCGCCGCCGCAGGCTGCACCGCCTCGGCCCGCGGGATCGCTTTGGCTGCGGTCTGCTGGCTCTGGGCGCACAGGATTGGCGGGACGCCGAGCAGTGCAATGATACCGAGTGCGAGGTATTTCATGGGATTCTGAGAAAGCGGAATGACAGGGCCGGGATCAATACTGCTCACCGCCGTGGACTTCCTGTTCCTTCCCGGCCTGGCGCCGGCCATTGGCCTTGGCGCCCGCGGATACGGCGCTCTCTTCCGTGTTATTGGATGAATAATAGTCGTAGTAGCTGCTGTAGTAGCCGTAGCCGGAGTCGTGTTTCGAGTCCACCTTGTTCAGGACCACGCCCAGCAGGTTGCCGCCTACGTTGAGGACGGCTTGTTTTACCCGCTGCAGCATGGACCGCGGGAAGCGCCGGTGCTCGATGACCATGACCGAGAGGTCCACCTCGCTCGCCAGCACGGCACCGTCGCTGACCCCCAGGATCGGCGGGCTGTCGAACATCACCAAGTCATACCGGAGCTTCGTGTTCCGGATCAGATCCGTCATGCGCTGGGAGTTGAGGATGCCCACCGCATCCCGGGGAAGCTGCCCGCTCGGGATGAAGGAGAGATTCTCGACGCCCGTGGTCCGCACCACCTCTTCAAACGGCATGTTGCTCGTGAGGTAATTGCTCAGGCCCACATTGTTCTCCACGCCGAAGAGGCGATGCTGCGAGGGCCGGCGCAAGTCCGCATCCACCACCAGCACGCTGTAGCCGCCCTTGGCGCAGGTGTATGCCAGGTTGAATAGCGTCGTCGATTTGCCCTCACCCGGGCCGCCGGAGATGAGCGTCAGCGTATTGGCGTCCGGGTTCTTGCGGTTGAACTCGATGTTCGTCCGCAGAATGCGGTACGTCTCCGCATCCGGAGTATCCCCCTGCTGGTGCATCAGGATGCCGACATTCTTCGGGATCACGGCCAGGACCGGCACGCCGAGGAAGCGCTCCACATCCTCCAGTGACTTGACGCTGGTATCCAGGTACTCCAGGAAGAAGGCCAGACCGATACCCAGGCCGCCGCCGATGATCGCCGCCAGCACAAGGTAGAAGAGCACTTTCGGACGGCCGGGGGCCAGCGCGGGCTCCGCACTTTCCCAGATCTTCGCAACCTGCATGCTCATGTTTTCCTGCATGGACTGCGTCTCGTAGCGCTGGCGCGCCGCCTCCAGCAGGCGCTTCGCCTCGACGTAGCGATATTTCGCGTCGGTATATTCCCCGTCCTGGTTCCGCTTCTCGATGGACTCCGTCTTTGATATCGAAAGCCGGTGCTCCAGGGCCGCCTGCGTGGCCTTGGCCAATTGCAATTGGGCGGACATCGAGGCTTTGATCGACTGGATCTGCTGGTCGAGCTGCTGGGTGTAAACATCCTTCTGCGCCCGCAACTCCTTGATGCGAGGGTGATTCGGTCCCAGGCCGGAGCTTAGCAGCCGCGCCTCTTCGGAAACGGCATCCTGGTAAAGAGGCAGGATTTTGAGCACCGTCGGATCGTCGATATTGAAGAGGTGCAGAGCCACCATCAGTTGATCCGGCTTCAGGGAATCGACCTCCGCCAGCCGGGTCTGCAATTCCTCGGTCTTGTATTCCGCGTCCTCCACCTGCTGTTCCACAGCCCGCACGCTCTGCGTATCCATTTCGGCGGCAGAGGTGGACATGTTCTCCGTATCGGGGTCCACGATGTCCAGTTCCGCCCGCATTTTTGCCGCCGCGGCGCCCAGGTCGGCGACTTCTTTCTCGTGCTGGTTCACCTCATCCTTGAGGCGGGTCAGGCTGGTGTCGATCAGGCTCATCTGGTCCTTGATTCGGCGGTCCTGGTAAACGACCGCGATGGAGTTGGCGATTTCCGCCGACTCCTTGGGATCGGTGGACCAGACTCCGATTTCGATGAGATCGGTCTGCCGGATCGGGTTGAGGTCCAGCATATGCGAGAGCTTTCCGTAGGCCTGCTCCTTGCTGATGGGCGCGCCCCCGTTGCCCCACCGCGCAGTTAAGTTCAATTGGTCGATGACCGGGTACAGGATCCCCTTCTCGGTGAGGATTTTCATCTGCGTGGGGGAGAGCCGCGGGTCGTTGACGTTCACGTTGGTGTACGCGCCCGCCCCGGATTGGCTGCCAAACACGTCAAATGCCGAGCCATCCGGCTTTACCTCCATCGTCGCCTTGGAAAAGTATTCCCGCGGAAGAAAATACACGGTCACCGCCGCCGTGATCATCGTAAGGAGAAAAGTCAGGATAATAATGCCAGCCCTGGCCTTGATGACGCGCCAATAGTCCAGAAAATGGAGCTTAACTTCGGTAGAATCAGACATACGGGGATTTTAGATGGCCGGCGCGACACTGGGCCGGGAGCGGACGCAAGTTAACCCGGCGACGGTTTCCTCGCAAGCAGCGATGCGGAAAAAACTTTTATCCAAAGACAGGGGAATGCCGGTTTCGCTCATTCGAAGGTGTACGTGCCCCCGAAGAAAACCTGGTCCCGGTCATAGGACCCGTTCAACTGGTTGGTGAGCAGATCGATCCGGGTGTAGGTCAGGTTCAGGGAAATGCGCTGGCTGACCTGGTAAACGAGGCCCATCGAAATCTGGAATTGGTTCTGCGTAAAGTCTCCCGCCGCGTTCTGGGTATCGGTGCCCACAAGGTAGTTGTAAGCGACCGAGAGTGAACCCTGTAGCTTTGGGGAAAGGACCCTGCTGTAGCCAAGTGTCGTCCGGTAGCTCGTTTCCTCCACAAAAGCATAGCCGGATCCCTGGGAGCCGTACTGATTGGTCCAGTTGAGCGAGGAGCCGTGAGGAAACGCGAGGGTGAGGCCGCTTTCCAGGTATGGCAGCGATTGAGACGGGGCGTTCGCGCCGGGGTACGTGGTATCCTGAAGGCCAACACTGATGGTGTTCTGGAGCCTGCTGGAGAAATTCGTGTCCAGACCTACCAGATAGTAGGTCGAGTTGTTGCTCGCTGCGGCCGCTCCCGGGTAAATGTCAATGGATTCCCGCAACTCCGCGGTCACGGTATCGCGCGCCGATACGGTGTAACGGAACTGGGTGCCGAATGTGTGCGAATAGGAGTTTTGGGACGAGTCCTGCTGCTCGACGTTTAGCCCAAAGTTATAGGACGTAATCGTGGAGATGCGCTTGCTCCAGGCATACGTCAGATCGGCCTTTGCGAAGCCGTTGGTATAGCTCCCGCTTTGCCCCGCGTTGGTCGGCGCATTGATGAGCGCAAAGTTCGGCGTATGCTGGTAGGTGATATTCGACTCCACGGAGAATGTCGCCCGCGGGGTAAAACGGTGGATCGCCCGGAGGTCGAAACTGCCATTGTACTGATTTCCGTCGCCGGGCTCGTCCCAGTATTCCTCCTCGTTAACGCTGGCATCCATGGTGAGCACCGTCCGGGGCGTCCCTTTCTGGATTTGCAGCCCCAGCGCCGCCGTGGTGACCGGGCTTTTCACAATGCCGGAACTCGCCGGGGTGGGGGTAGCCGTCGCCGGCAGTTTCGGCTGGATGGTCGTGTAGATGGGAACCGGCGGGCTGGGCAGATGAATGCGATACCCGATAATGACCCTTTCCGGCGGGGCGGTGGGCGTCGGGAGCGGAGTCGGCCCGGCTTGCACGCTGGAGGGAGCGTTGAAGATGTTGTCATCGTATCCCTGGGTGACGGTGAAGGAGTAGGTGATTGGCGGCAATGCCAGCCGCCCTTCGCCCAGCGTCAGGGATTGCGGAGCACTGCCGCCGTAGGCGCTCGGCAGGCTAAAGCTGATCGGCGCAGCCGGGGCGGTGGCCTGCGTATTCCCGCTCAATGGCGTCGCGCTCGGGGTGGGTGTCGCGCTGGGCGTCGGGCTGGGGGATGTGGACAGCCCGGGCGCGGGACTTGGCGAGCCTTGCGGCGCGATGGCGGAGCCTCCGCTTTCGCCGCCCGGGGAAAAGAGACTGCCTCCTCCGCTGGGGGCCGTGCTGCCGTTGCCATTCTCGCCGCCGGCACCGCCCGCGGGCAGGGGATTGCCTTCGCCCGTCATGCCGTTCTGGCCGCCGGTCCCGCCCTGGCTGCCATTGCCGGTCCCGCCGTTTCCGTTACCGTTACTATTACCGGTCGCGCCGCTGTTATTGCCGTTGTTTCCCTCGTCCCCGCCGCCACCCTGCGTGGCGCCGCTCGAATCGCCCCCGCCACCCCCGCCGCCGCCGGCTCCTCCGGTATCCTGGGCCATCAGGCGCACGGCCAGCAGCACGGTGGCCAGGAGTGCCAGGATTTGGATGCGGCGTTTCATCGAGAGGGGGGCATGCGGCAGCCTCTTGGACCGCGCGCTCCCGCCGCCGTTCGTTTTCCGGCGTTTTTTCGCCGGACCTTTCCGCAGTCCATCCCGTTCGTCATTCTGCGTTGCGGGTGGCATGAGGCGGGTTTCAGTCCCCTTTCGGAGTATCTTGGGAAAAAGGGGATCGCAGAGTTAGCGGATGCCCCTTGCGCACGCAAGCCCCGAGGGTAAAAACTGGAGCGGGCAACGGGAATCGAACCCGCATGGCCAGCTTGGAAGGCTGGAACTTTACCATTAAGCTATGCCCGCCTGAGAGGGAGGTTATTCTACGGACGCCCCGGCTTTGCGCAAGCAACAACGGCGTCTTCAGGTCACTTCGAGAAGGTAGAGGTTGCTTCCATCCACGGATTCCGGCGCGCCCGGGCTCAGGTTGGTCGGCAGGGAGACGCCGTTTACGATCACCGATCCCAGATTTTCCGCGACGATCCCGAAGCTGTCGGTCGGCACGGAGTCCCCGGTGGCGGCGCCGGTTACGATGATGCTCGCAATGCTCGAGTGCAGGTCGCCCACTTTGCTCGGGATGGAAATATTGGTCGCCGTGCCAAAATTGCCGGTCGTTGGGTCGGGCTCCGCTCCCGCCACAATGTTGCTGGCGCTGAGCGTCGCGCCAAAGGTCACCGTCCCGATTTGCGCGGAGCCATCCACCGGCGTGCCCAGCGCGATGCCGGAGGTATTGCTCACGGTCGGCGTGTAGCCGGCGAGGATATCGAGATAAGCCGCCGCCTGCCCGATCGCGATATTGTGGATCGCGAGGTCGCTGGTCAGGTGCTTCGCGTTCACCACGCCGTTGGCCGCGGAGATGATGACCGGGTTGGAGCTGTTGCCCGTCACCTGGCCGCCAATGGTGAGCGCATCAATGGCTCCGGTGGACCGGATGGCGCCGCTGTTCGCGATCTGCCCTCCGCTGTTGGACCCGGAGGTCACATTCCCATGGATATTGAGGGAGGTTATTTGCCCGCCCTGGATATAGCCGGAGCCGTTGACCACGGTGGCGGAATTGATGGAAGCATCCCCCGTCAGATTCCCCCGGATGATCGCGCTCGCAATGGTGCTGGAGGAAAGGATTTCGCCGGTGCTGTTGGCGGAGCCGCCGGTGACGTTGCCCCCTATGACGAGCGAGCCAAGTCCGGTGCTGCCCTCGATCATGCCGCTCTGCGTCCCGGAGCTGCCGGTCAGGTTGCCGCTGACGTAGATGCTCTTGATGGAACCCGAAAACAACCCGTCCGCCAGGATGGCTCCGCTCACGTTGCCGGAGCCCCCCGCGATATCCCCGTTCACCACGATGCTGCCATACTTCATCGGAGTCAGCACGTCGGACCCGCCGGACGCGAGCGCCGTGCCGGAGACGATGCCGCTGTGCGGTCCCGAGCCGCCGGTGATGCCGCCGCCGATCGTCAGGGAGTTGATGGAATTGACCAGGATGGCGCCGCTGGTATCCGCCGTTTCACCGGCAGCCGTCCCCGCCGTGCCTCCCACCAGCGATCCTGAAACGACAATGCTCTTTGCGCTCGTGGCGAGGATGATGCCGGTATTGCCCGGCGTTGCCGCCGTCGAGCCGCTTGCCGCCGTCCCCGCGATGCCTCCGGTGACATCCCCGCCGATCTTGACGGCGCCGATGGGCTGGAAAACGGAAATGCCGGATCCGGTGAGTTGCGGATCGGATTGTTGAGAGCCGCTGGAGGTGACGATAAGGCTTAAAAGCGAGCCGCTATCCACCCCGGAGCCGCCGTTGATGCCGCCGCCGATCACGACGGTTCTTAGCGGCGCCGCGATGACCCCGGAGTCCAGCCCCGCTCCGCCATAGAGGCTGCCGTCCACCATCACCTTATTGATCAATATCTCGGAGGTGACGCTGCCGGATTGCGCGCCGCCGGATCCAGTGATCGATCCCGTGACGTGCAGGGAGTTGATATAGGTCGAGAAGTTGGCATCGCCCAGCAGTTCTCCGGAGTTGTTGCCGGAGCCGCCCACAATATTGCCAATGGTCGCGGAGCCGATATGGCCGGTAAATTCAATGGTGCCGGAATACGAATCGCCGGCGGAGTCCGCGGCCAGGGAGCCGCCAATGTAGAGGTGGCTGACGGTGCCGAACTGGTACCCGATGACATCCATGTAAGCGTTGAAGTCTCCGCTCAAATGCATGTTGGCGATGGGGCCGAGAATTTCGCTCTCCGCCGCCGTGGTCATCGATTGCACGTTCAGAGACGCAATCGCCGGGGTGGAGACGATGTTGTCGCCGGCATAGATCTGCCCCAGGTTGCCCTCGATGGTGATGTGCCCCAGGTCAATATTACCGGTAACCTGATTCTTCGTGAAGTTCGCC
>DATAXI010000006.1:0-6774 GCA_036266845.1 Chthoniobacteraceae bacterium
CCTGAATGCCGCCTTCGGTTACACACCGCAAATCGTCTATGTGGCCGCCGCCGCGTACCAGACGCAGGATGGTGGCGTCCTGGCCGCGCAAGGCCCGGCGGGCAACGGCGATGGCAATATCGATCCCGGGGATTTTCTCGCGATTCCCGTTGCCGCCGTATCCGACCAGTTTGGCCTTGGCGTTTACGATTGGCTAAATCCCTCCCTGGCCTTTGCGGCCACGTTTTCCTCGAACGCGAGCGGCAACCCCGTCATCACGTGGCCCAGCATCCCCGGCAAGACGTACCAGGTGCAATCCTGCGCGACCCTGAGCGGCGCCTGGCAGTCCGTCGGCTCGCAGGTGACGGCCGGCGCGAGCCAAATTTCCATCAGCGTCACCGATACCACCCAGACCCTCAGCGGCGCCGGGCTTTTCTACCGGGTGATGCTGGTGAGTCCGTAGCGGAGGCTGCACGAACCATGGATCAGGCGGCGGCTGCGCAGGAAAGTGGGATAGCGGCTTTTGGGGTCTGCCGCCGAGTTGGGTCCGGCCGCCTGATAAGGCAACTCAATCACGGGCTTCCCACGGACCGTTTGCATGGCGTATTCATCCGTGCCAATTCGTATTATCCGTGGTCCCATCTTCCGCTTTTCGCAAATTCGCCGCGCTCTGGCCCTGGGCCTGCGCGATCATTAGCGGCGTTTTCCTGGCGTTTTGTTACCCGGGGTGGGATCAGGGCTGGCTGATCTGGCTCGCGTTGGCGCCGCTCATCGCCGCCGTCTGGTTCTCGAAACGTCCCGCGCGCCGGGCGTGGCTGCGGGATGCGCTGCTTGGTTACGTTGCGGGATTCGTTTTTTTCACCATCACCTTTGTTTGGCTTGGCGAGCCGCTGGCGCAGTTATTCCAAAACCCGTGGCTCGTCTGCCTGCCGCCTTTGCTGGCGGCGTACCTGGCCGTTTATCCGGCGTTCTGGGCATGGTTCATCGGGGCGCTGCCGCGCGGGGATATGCTTTTTCTCTCTTCATGGCGGAATATCCGCATCGCTTTCCTCGCGGCATGCGCCTGGATCGCGCAGGAGTGGGTCCGAGGCTGGTTCCTCGGCGGCTTTGGCTGGAATGGGCTCGGGATCGCGCTGCATCGAAATATCGCGATTATCCAGATTGCCGATATCGCCGGCGTCTGGGGCCTCTCATTCCTTGTTGCCTTTGCGAACGTGATCGCGCTCATCACCATTCGGCGGTTTTCGGCTGAGATCGGGCGCACCCGCATTCGTCCGCATTGGGATTTTTCATTGTTGATGGCGGCGGTGGTGGGCGCGTTTTCCTACGGGGTCCATGTGTTGCAACACCCGGTGGATCTGCCGGCGCGCCAGGGCGGCAAGACCGTGCCGCTGCAGGTGGCGGCGATCCAGCCGGACATCCCGGAGTCGTATAAATCCGACGAGGCGCATGTGCAGGAAATCTTCAACCGTTACAACGGGCTCACCCGCACGGCGCTCGCCTTGCAGCCGCAGCTCCTGCTCTGGCCGGAGGCGGCGACGCTGGATGATCTTTACGAGCCCAACACCTTCGGCTGGCTTCGGGAAATTGCCGGCACGACGGACGCCGCTTTCATGTTCGGCTCTTTTCTTTCGCCGCCGGGGGAGGGGGATTACAACATCGCGGCCTGCCTGACGCGCCGTGGCCGGGACGTGCAGATTTACCGCAAGATGCACCTCGTGCCGTTTGGCGAATACATTCCGCTGCGCCATGCTTTTCCGCTCTTCGCGTGGATCGTGGGAGAGCTGGTGCCGCATGATCTGCTGGCGGGGAAGGAATACACCGTCTTCAAGCTCGACACGCCGCCGATCCGCGTGGGGCCGCTGATTTGCTTTGAGGATACCGACGGCGATCATGACCGGCATTTTGTGGAAGCCGGAGCGCAGGTGCTGGTCAATATCACCAATGATTCCTGGTTTGGGCGCTCCCCCGGCGCCGTGCAGCATCTGGCCAATGCGATGTTTTGCACCATCGAGAACCGCCGCCCGCTGGTGCGCGACGCCAATACCGGCATCACCTGCATCATCGATGCCGAGGGGCGCTTGCAGCACGATCTGCGGGGCGAGAACGGTTCGCCGTTCATCGAGGGGGTGTTGTACGGCACTGTCAACGTGCCCACCGCCGGCCCGCTGACATTCTATACGCGGCACGGCGATTGGCTTGTTTATCTCTGCGTCGCGGTCACGATCGCAGCCATCCCATTCCGCTGGATTCGCAAATGAGGTCGCTGGCCGTAAGCATTCACGATGTCTCGCCCTTCACGCGGGAGACGGTGGCGGCCATCGTGGAGCGCCTCGCCGCGCTGGGGATCCCGCGCATCTCGCTGCTCGTGATCCCGGACCATCATGGACGCGGCAATATCACCGCGGATGCGGGCTTTGGGGAATGGCTGCGCGGTCTCATTGCCGCCGGGCACGAGGCGGTGTTGCATGGTTACGTCCATCGCCGGCGGCGGCGCGGAGCGGAATCCGCGCGTACCCGGTTTGTGACGCGCCTTTACACGGCGGATGAGGGGGAATTCTTTGATCTGGATTACGCCGGCGCGCACGAGCTGATGAGGCGGGGCCGGGAGGAATTGACGCAGGTCGCGGGTGAGCCGCCGGGGGGATTCATCGCGCCCGCGTGGCTCCTGAGCGGGGAAGCGGAAACCGCCGCGCGCGATCTTGGCTTTGCCTACACTACGCGGCTGAAAGCGTTCATCGATCTTGCGGGACGGCGCGCGCAGCCGAGCCAATCCCTTTGCTGGAGTGTTCGCAGCGCGTGGCGCCGGGTGGTGAGCCTGGCGTGGAACCGCTCCCTGGCGAGCCGCCTGCGCGCCAATCCGCTCCTTCGCCTATCCATCCATCCCCCCGATCTTTCCCACGCGGACGTCTGGCGTCAGATCGAGCAACTCGCCGCCGAAGCCATGGGCGACCGGGAAGCGGTCACGTACCGGGAATTTCTCGCCGCGTGGCGTTGAATTACCCCCGCAGCCACACTTGCCCCGCGCCCGCGGCGAGGAGCACGATGAGCCAGGAGGGGCAGCGCCAGATGGCGAGCAGCATGAAGGCGATGAGCGCCACCGCGAGATCGCGCGCGGAATGGATTGCCGTGACCCACAGCGGATCGTAAAGCGCAGCCAGCAGAATGCCCGTCACCGCGGCATTCGCGCCGCGCAGCGCGGCCTGCGCGGAGCGGGTGCGCCGCAGCGTTTCCCAAAAGGGAATCGCGCCCGCCATCAGCAGAATCGGCGATAGATAAATGCCGAGCAGGCAAATGAGCCCGCCCTGCCATCCATCCGGCGCCTGTTTTGAGGCGGCACCCAGAAATGCGGCGAATGAGAACAACGGACCCGGCATCGCCTGGGCCAGCCCATAGCCGGCGATGAAATCGCTGTCATTGACCCAGCCGCGGTGGGCCACCTGGCTTTGCAGCAGCGGCAGCACCACATGGCCGCCGCCGAAGACGAGCGCGCCCACGCGGTAAAAGCTGTTAAAATATTCGAGCCCGCGAAGGTGCGACCACGAGGCGGCCGCCGGCAGCAGGAAGAGCAGCAGGAAAAAGAGCAGCAGGGTCGCCGCGCCGCGGGCGTGGCTCAGCTTGAAGGGGAGGGGCGCGGGCGTTGTCGGCACGCGGATGCGCCGGTAGCGCGCCCAGCCAAAAATGCCGCCCGCCAGAATCACCAGCGGCGGCATGGGGCCCGCCGGGTTCCAGAGCATCGCAAATGCCGCCAAGAGCGCCATCGTCACCCGGGAGCGGTCCGGGCAAAGCTGGGCGCCCATCCCCCACACCGCGTTTGCGACCACGGCGACGGCGGCAATCTTCAGCCCCGCCAGCCAGCCCGCGCCGGCGATATCCCCCAGCGCGTGCGCGCCATAGCCGGCGGCGATCATGAGGGCCGCTGAGGGAAGCGTAAATCCCAGCCAGCACGCGAGGCCGCCCCAAAAGCCGCGCAAGGCAAGCCCGACGCCAAACATCACCTGGCTGCTGGCCGGCCCTGGCAGCGATTGGCAAAGCGCGACGAGATCCGCGAGCCCGAGATCGTCCAGCCACTTCCGCCGCGTCACGAATTCCTCATGAAAATAGCCGAGGTGCGCCACCGGCCCGCCAAAGGAGGTGAGGCCCAGCCGCAACGCGGTGAGGAATAGCCGGGGGATGGTCGGGGATTTCGCGGGCACGGGATCTTACTTCAAAAAATATCCCCGTTGCTTCTCGTTGATCGGCAGTCCCACGCGATCCATCACCAGCAGCATATCCTCCCATACCTTCCGCTTTTCCCCGAGCGACTGGTTGCGGAGCAGGTATGCCGGGTGATAAGTGGCCATGAGCGGGATGCCCTGGAACTCATGCCACCGGCCGCGCAGGCGCGCCATCGGCTCGACGGCGCCCAGCAAGCCCTCCATCGCCACGCTGCCGAGCGCGACAAGAACCTTGGGCCGGATGGCCTCGATTTGGGCGCGCAGGTAGGGCAGGCAGGTCTGCATTTCGGCGACCGTGGGGCGACGGTTGCCGGTCGAGCCAGGGGGCATGTCCGGACGGCACTTGAGGACATTGGCGATGAAAACATCGGAGCGTTTCAGCCGCATGGTTTCGATGATCTTGGTTAAAAGCTGTCCGGCCTTGCCGACAAACGGCTCCCCTTGCAAATCTTCGTCCGCGCCCGGGGCTTCTCCCACAAACATGATTTCGGCATCAATGTTTCCAACGCCGAAGACCGTCTGCGTTCGCGTTCGCGCAAGCTGCGGGCATTTCGTGCAGGGGGCGACTGCGGCGCGGATTTGTTCCATCTTCTCCTGCCTGGTAGCGCCGGTGGTCTGGAAGACCTCCGCGGATGCGGGCTTCGCAGGCTGCGGGGTGGGGATGGCCTGTTCCCGCTTCGCCGGTGGTTTTGCGAGCGGTTTCGGCCCGCTCTGCGCGGCGGATGCGGCGGGCGCCTCTTTTGGTTTCGCCGCCGCGAGCCGCCGCAGCGCCTCGCGAGAGCCGCGAATATTCGAGCCGTTTTCGCTCAATTTCCGCAGCGATTCCGTGGTGACTTCCAGCGCTTGTTCAAATTCATTCATGGCTCAGTGGGAGGGCGCACACCCGCCAATACGAAATCCTCCGGCAACGGGGAACAAAAATGCATCGGCTGCCCGGTGCGGGGATGTGCGAAGCCGAGTTTCCACGCGTGCAACATCTGCCGCGGGAAGGCGCCCGCCCGCCTCGGGGCGTAGAGGGAATCGCCCAGCAACGGGTGGCCCAGGTGCTTCATATGGACGCGGATTTGGTGGGTGCGTCCCGTGTGCAGCATGCACTCCACCACCGAGCCGACGCCCGGCAGCTCCTGCACCACGCGCCAGCCGGTGCGCGAGGCGCGACCGCCGCGCTCCAGCACGGCCATCTTCTTGCGGTCCACCGGGTGGCGGCCAATCTGCCCCTCGATGTTTCCGCTGCGCGCCCCGGAGAAGTAGCCCTGTACGAGCGCCAGGTAAATCTTCATTACCGTGCGCCCGGCGAATTGGCGGGAAAGCTGCGCGTGGGCCAGATCGTTCTTTGCCACCACCATGCAGCCGCTGGAATCCTTGTCGAGCCGGTGGACGATTCCGGGCCGCCGCTCGCCGCCGATGCCCGACAGCGATTCGCAATGCGCCAGCAGGGCGTGCACCAGCGTGTGCCGCGAGTGGCCCGCCGCGGGGTGGACCACCATGCCCGGCGGCTTGTTAAGCACCAGCAGGTCCGCATCCTCGTACAGGATGTCCAGCGGGATATCCTCCGGCTCCAGCAGCGCCGGCTCCGCGGGCGGCTCTGTCACGCTGACGAGCGCTCCTTTGCGGACCTTGTCGCCCGGTTTTGCCGGCTTTCCATCCAGCGTCACATGCCCTTCCTTCACCAGATTTTGCAGCCGGGAGCGGGAGAGGTGAGGCAATTGCGCAGCCAGGTAACGGTCCAGGCGGTCGCCTGCACCGCGGGAATCTACGTGGAACTCCGGCATCGTCCCCGGAATGAAAGGTGGAAAATGGTCTCGGGCCAATGGTAAAGTTTTGCGAAACCCCCATGGCAGAAGAACCCGAAGACCCCCCTGCGGAAGAACCCGAGCCCACGCCCGAGGAAGAAATGCCTCCGCCGGAGGAATCGGCAGGCGAGTACCTGGAAGAGCCCGCCGAGGAGCCGCCGGAAGCGGAAGCCGAGGCGTTTTCCGAAGAACAGGAGGAGGATATTCCGGAGGCCACCGTCGCTCCGCAGGTTACTTCCGAGTCCGCATCCGAATCGCTTCTCCAGCCGTGCACCAATTGCGCGACCCTGCTGGATGTGGGCGACCTGGAGCCATTTGCGAAGGTCCATTGCCCCATTTGCGGAACGGCAATCCGGGCGCGCACGCAGTTAAAAAACTTTACCCTGGTCGAGGTGCTGGGCGCCGGCGGCATGGGCGCCGTTTACAAAGCGCTGGATACCCACCTGGACCGGATGGTCGCGCTCAAGGTGGTGCGGAAGGAGTATTCATCGGACGCGGAATACCTTGCCAAGTTTGAGCGCGAGGCCCGCATCACCGCCTCCGTCAATCACCCGCATGTGGTGAAGGTTTACTCCTTCGGCTCCGACCACGGGCTTTTCTACATCGCGATGGAGCTGGTGGACAAAGGCTCGCTGGATGATCTGATGAGCCTCCAGGGCCGGGTGGCGGAAATCCAGGCGCTGGGAGTCGGCATCCAGGTTGCCCAGGGCCTCCAGGCCGCGCACCAGAAAGGGCTGATCCATCGCGACGTGAAGCCCGGCAATATCCTCTTTGCCGATGCCAAG
>DATAXI010000007.1:0-15201 GCA_036266845.1 Chthoniobacteraceae bacterium
TGTAGCCATCGCTATGCGGCGGCGAGGGCCGTTGCGCCCGGTTTCAAGCTTGGCCTGTATGTTCTCATACAGGCGCTGCGCTTGAAGCCCGACCGCACCAACCCCCGGCGCTCGCACATCAATGGCTCCATAATTCTTTAAAATGCTCTATTTCAACAGGCTGCTAAGTAAGGCAGCCTTCTTCGGCTGCCATGGGCTTGAATCCCTATTCCTCCTGATCGGCGGATTCTTCCCAGATGGGAACGAGACCGCGCCCGACGCGATTCCGATGTGTGCGGCCGGTCTGCTGTGCGGCATATCTTTCGTGCGCGCGATGTGCGCTTCCGGCGCGCGCCTGTGATATTGCCGCGCAGTGCGGATCAGCGAGTTGTGAAAGTCCGCCTGCAGATCTGTCTCGATCATTTCCTCCGAGGTACTGGCAAAAAGGATCATTTTCCTCCCATCTTTGCGAAGGATGATCTGCCAGTACTTTGTGGTCACAATGCAGTAGGTCCGGCGGATAGCCGGATTTGCTTGAGCGAGGCGTGCGCCTCTCCGCCGCCGATATCCGGGATGATGAGAAGCTCGAGTGCCCGCAATTGGTCCAGCTCCACCCGGAGATCCTCGATCTCCACGCTGGTCTGCGGCGGACTGAAGTTATACTGCTGCCGGACAATTTCGCGTCCCGTTTGCCTAAGGCCCTCGGGAATCCATCGAAGGGTGAATTGCTGGGTTCTGTTTACCCTCCTTTCCTCAAATACCAGCCGGATGCGGCGCAGGGATTGTGGCTTGTGGAAGAGAATCCGGATCAATTGCTCGCCCGGGGTGGAGGCCCGCCACTCGCCCTCTCCCTGATGATGGATGTCCAGTGCGGAATCGATGGGATGTTCCGGATCGTCGGAGGTGATTTCGAGTTCCGCCAGGGAGTCGATATCCAGCCATTCGCCATCATCCGCCGAATCCCCGGGGGCTCCGGCGGGAATGATTCGCTTATTCATCCCTCAAACCCTTTTTATCGGGTCAATGCAGGGCAAGGCTCGAGATTGAGCGTCTCGAGGCGCCATATCGCGAGATGAAGTTCCGCCCGGAGGCTCGAGAGCATTTCTTTCGAGATTTCGATCTTTTCGTTGCCGTAGCGCTGCCATTCTTCCACGACGGAGCGCAGATGCGCCTGGAGATCCGTCAGCATGCCATGCTCCACGCGATCTGCCTCGATGAGGGCAAGCTTTGCCTCGATCCCACGATGCGCTTCCTGGATCTGCGCAAGGAGGATTTTCTCCAGGGGGACGCGGCGCAGATTGGCGACAAGGCCCAGTTTGTTCAGCAGCCAGATGGTCCACTTGGTGGGATCGAATTGCCATGCCTTCACGCCGTTCCGATAGTCGTGCTGAAACTCGTGGTGATAGTTATGGTAGCCTTCGCCAAAGGTGAAGAGGGCCATGATCCAGCTATCCCGGGCCGAGCACCGGCTGGAATAGGGGCGCCGCCCGATGGTGTGGCAGGCGGAGTTGATGAAGAACGTGCAGTGCTGGAGGCAGACCACCCGGGCGACACCGCCGACCAAAAAGCCGCCCAGTGCCCCTGAGGCGCCGTTCCACAGCCAGCCGGCGATGGCAGGGAGGCCGAAGCCGACCAGAACGCCCATCAGATAAATGTAGCGGCTCTGCCACCGCACGAGGGCGTCCGCCTCCAGGTCCGGGACATTGTCGAATGGCGGCGTCGGCTCGAGCTTGAACATGAGCCACCCCATATGCGCATGGAAGAATCCCTTGCTGATATCGTACGGGTCCTCCTCGTGGTCCACGTGCTTGTGATGCCTCCGGTGTTCGGATGCCCACATCATGGCCGAGTTCTCGAAAGCGGCCGCTCCGAACACCAGCGTGAATAGCCGCACGCTCCAATTTGCCTTGAAGGCAAGGTGCGAAAAGAGCCTGTGATAGCCGAGAGTGATACTCAGCCCCGTAGCGAAGAACATCGTGAAGAACAGTGCCACCTGGAACCAGTCCAGGCCAAAACGCCAGAGATACCAAGGGACTGCGGTGACACTCAGAAAGAGCGTAAGGAGCAGGAAACTGCTGGTCTTCCAGTTGACGCGATGGAAAGGGATACGTGAAAACATTGAAATTACGGATTTTATTGCGAAAAGGTCCTGCACCCGATTGGTCCTGATCAAAAAGCCGTCCTCTCCGGGGTGGGGGATCCCGAATCGCTCAATGGCAGGACCTAAGGCAGCCACTGATCACGTGCAAAGAAAGCAAGAGCAATCGATGGGCCATAGTGTGACAGCATTTTTCCAAAGGGCAATCGGGAAACCAGGGGGGCTTTCCGGGGTGCTTTTCCAGCGCTGCCACCCGGTCGCCGCCCGGGAGGCGGCGTAATAATTTAGGTTGCTAATTCCCGGTATGGCCCCATGGTAAGGCAGTTGGAATTAATTTTTGACCTGTTCGTTGCGCGGTAAATTGTCAGGTGGGCTTGCCCAGTGGTGATTTGAAACCCGGTTCCCGGGAACGGCTATGCAGCTTGTGATTTGATTTTCCTCCACTACCACCACCTTATGAAACTTTACGTTGGAAATCTTTCCTTCGATACCACCGAGAACGACCTTCAGGATCTGTTTTCTCAATACGGCTCCGTGTCGGAAGCCGCTCTTATGATGGACCGCTTGACCGGTCGCTCGCGCGGCTTCGCCTTTGTCACCATGGGCAGCGCCGCCGAGGGCCAGGCCGCCATTAGTGCGACCAATGGCAAGCAGGTCCAGGGCCGTCCTCTGACGGTCAATGAAGCGCGGGCTCGCGAAGATCGCCCTGCGCGTTCATTCTCAGGTTCACGCCGCTAAATCCCGCAGTTTTCTGCGACCGGCCGGTTCTCGGAATTGAGAACCGTCCGGTCGCTGCTCCCCTTTCATCATGGCTATAAACGATACCATCGTCACCGAAGGAAAAATCAAAGCTGTACTTGCCGGAACCATGTTCCGGGTGGAATTGGCAAACGAGCACCTCGTGCTCGCTCATATCTCAGGAAAAATGCGCAAGAGGTTCATCCGGCTCACCTTGGGCGACAAGGTGAAGATCGAGATGTCTCCCTACGATCTCACGAAGGCGCGGATCGTGTACCGCCTGGCCTGATCCCGGCGCGGCAGTGGATTTCCGGCGAGTTTTCTTTACAGCTCGCCACACGCAGAGGGCCGCCCGGGGGGGCGTTGATCGGGGCGATCAACCATGACGGCCTTACCGGTTGCAATATTGTGCGCCGGCCCGAAGATGGTGCATGGGCCTTTCGCCAACCCCTTCGGAACGAAAAAAGAGGAACTCGTGCAGGATTGCCGTCTTCGAGCCCGATCAGGGGACTCTGGACAAGGCCGTGGCGGAGCGCGATGTCTCCAGTGGTCTGGCGGTCTTTTTAAAAAACATCCTCCAGCGCAGGAAATGGGTCCGCAAAATCAATATCCCTCGCGACCATGACGACGCCGCGGCCGCGCTCGTGTGCACGACGACATTGAAGGAGGGAGGGCTGGAGATCCTGAGCGAGCTGTACGTCTATTGCGCCGGAAAAACCATCGTCGAGAAATGGGAAGTCGCCGGTGAACGGGAGCAAATACGTCTCCTGCCAAAGGAGTCGTTCCAGGCGATCGATATCACAGAGGTGCGGATGAACGGCTTGGAGATGACGGTGGAATTTACGACGCCGGCCGCCTCGGGCCACAACAGGACGCACCGGTCGATATTCGATTTCGCGCCGGAAAGTCCTCGCGAGCGAACTGTCCTGCATCCGCTGCTGCAGCAGGGGTGATTTGTCGAAACCGCTCCCGCCGCTTCTTGGCCGCCGCCATGGAAATCGAGAGGCATGGTTCCCCGGGCGCAAGGATTCTGTTAGGAAAGCCCGATGGATGAAATTTATGTCGGCCTGGATATCGGCGGCACAAAATTGATCATCGCTTCCGCCGAGGCGGATGGATCCATCGTCGCGCGCGAACGGTCGGCAACACCGCGCCATTGCGGCCAGGGGCTGGAGCTGATTGACGAGCTTATCGCCAAGGTCGCGCGGGGGCGAAAGATTGCGGGCATTGGGGCGGCCGCGGGGGGACCATTGGATTGGCGGACAGGCGTGGTTTCGCCATTGCACCAGCCGGAGTGGAAAGAGGCGCCGCTTAAGGAGAGATTGGAAAAGAAATGGGAATGTGGCTTTCAGGTGGATGTGGATACCAATGTCGCGGCGCTGGGAGAGTATCACTATTCCAGCGACCACCCGGCGAGGCTGCTCTATCTGACCGTCAGCACCGGCATGGGCGGGGGTCTGGTGGTGGACGGAAGAATTTACAGGGGGATGCGTGGCGAGCATCCGGAGGTAGGCCACCAGACCATCAATTTCCGCAATTCATCCGGCGCGCCGGTAGTGTGCTCATGCGGCGCGGGCGATTGCCTGGAGGCGTTGATTTCCGGCAATGGAATCCGCCGTTTGTACGGGAAGCGACCGGACGAATTGAGTCAGGAGCAATGGGAGGAGGTTGCATGGAATTTTGGCCAGGGACTGCGGAATCTCGCCGCCATCTATCTGCCGGAGGTGATCGTGCTCGGGGGAGGAATCGTATTCGGCGCCGGCGATAGGTTTATCGAGAGAGCCGTGGCCATCATGCGCGATCAATTGAAGATCGTGAGCGCTCCCTTGGTAAGATGCAGCGGGATGGGAGAAGATAACGTGCTAAAAGGCGCCTTCCTACTGGCGGGAGCCTGCAAATAACGGGAGCCGGCCAGGTGTCTGCGCATGCCGGGACGTCCTTGTTTTGGATCGTATCAGGAACGCCCGGTCTGGCTCCCCTCGCCTTCCAGACGCTTATTCAGGATTACGCGATCTTGCGCCGTAAATCCCATTATTTGATAGAAAGCAACAGCCGCGGTATTTTGACGCTCGGGTTGGAGAAGAATCGCACTTAGGTTCCATTGGCGGGCGAGCTCAAACAAGGCCGAAAGAGTTGCTGATCCCGCCCCCCGGCGGCGATAGGGATGCCGGAGGTATAAGTCAGTAAGGATTCCGAGACGGCCTCCATACTCAAGATCAAAACCGAACGTGATGATTGAATATCCAGCCACCTCGGCATCGCAGTAAATGAGAAATACGCGGCCCAACTCGGAGAGCCAAGCAACGTATGCAACCCCTCCGCGATAGCGGGCGCATCGAATGCAATCCCATCGTGCCGGTAATACTCCCCGATCAAATCCATCACAGCGGCGTGGGCCGATATCGAAGCGGGATGCAATGAGTGAAGCATGGGTGTAAAAATTGAAATCGGAGTCACTGTAATGTCCAAGGATATTCGGTTTTGAAGCACACCTGCCGCCGGGAAGGGCTCCATAACCCATAAGGTTCCGTTACCCGTGGCTTGCCCATGCCATCGCCCCAGTCGGCGCCGCTCATCGTTACGCGTGGGCTCTAATTTCGGCGGAACCGCTGAAAATCCGCGGCCGCACCTATTGTTTCAACGGATAGGCCGTTTGGTCCACAAACCCGAAATCGGCCAGGCTTTCATAGAAAATCCGCTGGCGGCCCGCGCCGAAATCCTTTTCGGCTTCCTCAATCCAATCCTTTTCCTCTCCAATATCTCCATGATCGAAAGCCTCGGCTGCCGCCGCGTAGTATGTGGCTGGCGACGGCCCGCGTTTTTTTAATTCCGCCATGGCGGTGCCGGCTTCGATTCTCTTCTTTTCGAGGATATCGATCAGGATAATCTTGAATCGGGCAAGATCACTGTCCGGGAAACGCGCAAGAAGATCCTGATAGGCCGTGCGGGCATCCTCGAATCGGTGATCCATCAGAAGCAACTCGGCAAGATCATAGGCGGGAGCAAACGCTCCGGGCTCTGCAGCCGCAATCTTCTGGTAAAGAGGCCGGGCTTCAGCGCCGCTGCCGCTCTCGGCGAGGATGGACGCTTTGGCATTCAAGAGATCGATGGAGTCCGGGGCTACGGCAAAGGCGGGCCGCAAGGCATTGGCCGCGTCAACGAAATCCCGCTGCCGGAAGTACTGGCCGGCTTTCCTGATTGCCGCAACCACCGTCGGGTCCGTGCGAACCGGAGCCTGCTTTGAAGCCGTGGCAGGCTGGCCGGAGTAATCGAGATCGAACTTGGCGGTACTGAACGTGTTTTCGAGCGATGAGTCCGCATCCATGCTGCCTGAGATCGATCCCCGGGCAATGACCTCGCCCAGCGCCTTTGCCGGCGGCTGCGCAGCGATCAAGAGGATAATCAGCAGCGGACAGGAAGCGGCTCGGAAGAGACGTGCCGTAGTCATGTTTTACAAGGATCGCCCGCCAGCGGCGGATGGTAATTTGAAGGACCTCCGCATTGCCTCCAGTAATAAGCGGTGCGGTGAAGGCAAAGGCCCGCAATGGCGCTGAAGATGACAGGCCATAAGTAGATGTATCGGTAGTCTTTCACCCAATCGAAGAAAGCTCCGCAGACTGGGCCGAGGATAACGCCGGACACCGCGACGAGCAGGGCATTGGCCGAGCTGAGCTGGCCCACCCGGTCCGGGTGAAACATGGTTTGAAGAAATACGCTCTGGCCGATGTTAAACAGAAGTCCCGCCGCACCAATGACAATCGAGAAGCCAAGAAGCGTCCCGCGATCATGAATGAAGAAGAACCCGAGTAAGTTGCAGGCCATGGTAAGATAGATGGTCAAACCAAGGGCGCGGATGGAGCCCCACCGGTCGAGCAGGATTCCGAAGGGATATGCAAGCGGCAGGCAAAAAAGAACGGGCCACGCCGAGAGTTTGCCGATGGTATCGAGGTCAAGATGCAACTGATCGCGAGCGAAGAAAACGGCAAACACCGCGGCGGAAGCGGAACTCATGGAAAAGACGCGTGTCGCATAGACCCAGCGATACAAGGGATGCCCAAAGGATTCCTTGAGATAGTTGCGGATGATCCGCCGCGGGCCGCGCCCCTCGCGGACGGTATCGGGCAAGTGATGATAAGTGCCTTCGCGGACCTTCCAGCACATGAGCAGGTAACCGGCGGCGTAACAGGCGGCGATGCTGCAGAATATTTCGCGTGCGTGAGCCTCCGCGGAACCGAACATCCAGTAATTAAAGACAAATGCGGCCAGATAGGCGACGACACGGAAGAGCGAGATCATTTTTCCCAACTGGCCGAGAGGAACCACGTCCCGGAGCAAGTAATAGTAAATGGACCCGACGATCATGTTGAACACCTGGTAAAAGACCACCAGGACCGCGAAGATGAAGAGCACCGGCGCAATGGGCAGAAGCCGGAAACAAGCGGCGACGGGGGGCCAACGAAGAAGAAAGTGGGCAATCTCCGGCGAAAAAGGAATCGCCGCCAGGAAAAGAGCCACGAACGGAGTGGCAACCGCGAGATACGGGATGCGCCGCCCCCAGCGGGATTGAGTACGATCCGAACGATAACTTACGATTGGATTTACGAAACTGTTTACCGCGGCGGCAAGGGAAGTAACAATGACGGCGATCTCGGTATTCGAGGCGCCAGCGCGCTGGAGAAGCAGGGGCAGGATTCGCGGCTCGACGCCCTCCATGAGAGAAAAGAGAAAATCGCCCGCAAGCAGCCAGAAGAAAAGCGAAACCAAACCGGCGCTTGTGTAGAGGAGGCTTCCGGCCCGGTATGTGTTTCCATCCGGCGCAATCTGGTTTTGCGCGGGATAGTCAGGCTCGTATTCACAAGCTCCGAGGTCGGGCGGCATAAGAGGGTGTTCTCTAGAATATCACCGAGGGGGAGCTGCATGCGGAGTAAGTCAAACATTCCCCTTTCAGCGCGCCCGGCTCGAACACGGCGGCAGCTTTGGCCTCAAACTCCTCGATGCGGCAGCCGGGCTCATCGCGCATTCTTTCGAGAAGAGTTCGGAGCGTTTCCGTGCGCGCGAGGAGCGCGCCGTACCGTCGCTCGATCACTTCCCAGCCAAAAGGTTTGTATAGCTCGCGCCAGAGCTTGTGATGGTAGTTCCAGAGATTCCGCAGTTTCGCGCGGAACTGGGGAAGCGTGGTGTCCAGAAGATGGAGCACCTGGGATTGGTCGCGGCTGGAATAGGCTTCGGCCAATTGTTGCCGAAGGAGCAGCTTGGCGGCGATTGTCTCGGCGACCAGCGCGGGAAAAGCGAGTCTGTGGGAGGAAGCTTCGCCGTTCGCGACCGGAGCCAGCCGGCCGGCAAGATCCTCGTAATAACCCATGGCATCCGGGGGTATGTGCTCGCCGAGAAAATCGAGGATGGGATCGGTCCAGAGAAGCCACTTGCTGTAATTTCCGGACGTACAGCGGTGCTCGCCGCTGCCGGGCAGCCAATCAAGGCGGCTGCCCTGGAGCCAATCATCAAGACAGATGTCCGCCGCGCCGCGCAGCGAAACGCCGGCGGAATTCGAATCGCCCTGCCCATAGGCAAGATCCGCAAAGCGGGCGACACCCGGCAGGATGGAGAGAAGATCGCACTCCATGCCATCGTCTCCCCAGATCGTCACGAAGGCTTCGCGGACCTCCGCGCGACACGCCGCGCGCATGCCGGCATCCAGAGTTGCAAAGGTATGAGGCAGCGCCGTCCAAAAGCGTGACCAACTCCAGATGCCGGCGGCGAAGACCGGCTCCTGGCCAAAGGCACGGTGGCGGCGTATCCACTCTTCATAGAAGCTTTCCTCAAGGTGATAGTAATCCCAATAGACCAGCTTCACGTTGTGCGGGATGGCATCGGCGATGTCCTGTGGAATAGAGGATGCGCGGTCGTAATATTGGTTCGCCTTTGACCCGAGGCGAAAATACATATCGCTCCAGATCATCGGCTCGAGGCCAAGACGCTCGCAACTTGCGGCCACTTTTACGAGATGGGACGCGAGGATTTCAAACGGCGTCCGGGCGCCATTTTGCAGGCGGTAGCGGCCCGCGCCGATGCCGTGCGCCTCGTCCATTCCAATATGGATGCGGCGCGAGCGCACCGGAGCGCTTGCGGCTTCGAGCATCGTATCCACCAATCGATAAGTGGCATCATGGTCCGCCAGCAGGACATCATGCGTGTCTCGCAATCCGGCATAAGCGGGCCAGCGGAGTAACTGGCCAAGATGACCCAGCGTCTGGATGCAAGGGACCAGCTCCATGCCGAAGAGCGCCGCGTAGCGGTCTATCTCGCGAAGCTCGGCGGCGGAATATCGTCCGCGAAAGTAACCAAACAAAGGCTCGCCGGGGACCTCGTAGGTATCCTCCGTATAAAGCATCAGCCAATGGATCCCGAGCAGGGCAAAGATGCGGATCAACTTGCGCACGGTATCCAACGTCGGCACCCCGTTGCGCGACGCATCGATCATGACTCCGAGGCTATCCATTGCGCAGGATTCCTGGAGCGCGGAAAGCGCTTGCCGCTCGATCGCCTGGCCCATGAGCAGACCAAGCGCGCGAAAGGCTTCGCCCGGGCGGCTGTAATGAATAAGAACCTCGCGGCCGCGGCACTCTGCCTGCCAATGGCGGGGAAGAGTCGCATCCTGGCGGAACTGAAGATCGATCGATCCGGCGGATGCGGAAAACCTTTGCGGAAAAGCGAGTTCGATCTCGCGCAGCCCTTGGGCAAGGTCCGACGGCGGCGATTCACCCAAGCGCCAGGTGGTGAGATTGGAAAATTCAGCCATCGAAATCGTCAATTGGAGGCCGATGGCTTCCCGGTTGCATCCGGCGCGGTGGCGGCAAGCAAGCGGCTCAGGCCCCGGTAATCGTGAATCAGGATGCCGCCGAAACCCGGCGAACTGCCGCATGCTTCGCGCGTCTCATCGATTGCCCGGTCCAGGGCGTCTGGCGAAGTGCCGAAGAATGAGATCTGCGGATCATCCTTGAGGGAGTTCGTTTCAAAAGCAGGGCAGGCTTTCTTTCCCGTTTTAGCCGCGTATTGCAGGGCTGCGGCGGAGATTGCCACGATGGAATTTTGTCCCGTTGCCTGGCGGCGATAAGACATGACGCCCACATAATCCGACAGGTCCTGGATCTGTTGCTGGAAATTCTCGGTGCGCCCGTTGAAATTCAATGCCGCGAGGGCGGGCTTCCTGTCGTACCAGGAGGGGATATCATACGCGACCGTCATCGAGGGGTCCGCCTCCTTTGCCTTCTCCCGGATGGCCTGCATGGTGGCCAATGTTTCAAGGGCCACGTCCCGCTCGCCGCCTCCCTTCCAGCGAGCCGTGAGATAGGGCTCGATGTCATAATGCACTCCGCCAAAACCCCTGCCCTGGGGCTGCGTTCCATTAAACTCAAGAATTACCGCCAGCTTGCGCAACGTATCGGCCCGCTGGCTCGCAAGGCCCATATCGGGCGCACCTTCCAAGGCTTCCACCGCAATCCCATCCGCGGCCGCTTTGGCGAGAAATGCGCTCAGGCTCGCGGGCGACTCGATTTTTCCATCCGTGGCGAAGTGAATCTGGAGCAGAAGCCGGTTAATCTTTTGCTGCCGGCAGAAGGAGAGCAATTCATCGCGGCTGGCGGGATTCTCGATATACATTTCCTGCCAGACCCAGAGACCTAGGTAAGGCGGCTGACCTGGCGACGGCGAGGCAGCGTGGGACGGTCCGGCATGGGAAGGCAGGGAAAAGAGGAGGGCCACGCCTGCGAAAAAGGAGGCGAGGTAAAAATTCCATTGCATGAACTAATTGTTTAATTAGAACCCCTTCGGCTGTCAATCCCGAGTATTCTCCGTTGCCCGGTCCTCCCGGCAGTCCGCGCGGCGCTCGCCGCCGGGGATTTCCGGTTTCAATTCCTGAAAACCTGCGCGGGAGAGAGATCAAGCTACGGCAGCGAGCTTGCGGTGCCCGTTTGCGTGATTCGCTTCATGCTTGGACTGGATAAGATCGCGCGCCATGTTCTGGTGCAGTTTCATGAGCGCGGCGCCGTACGCGTGGCTATTGGAGCGCAGGGCGGATTGGCGAAGATTGATTTCGCGCCCGGGAACAGAGACCAGTTGGGATGACATCTTCGCCTCGAGAGTCTTGAGGTGCATGCCGTTCAAATCCGCATCGGCCAGCACCACGCAATGGATATCGAGCAGGTTGATAATGGCCGCGAGCGCCTCTCCGCATTTGGAGTAAAACGTCTCATCGGTCGGGACCGTTTTGTTGACGGGCAGAAGACTGTCGACAAGGAAATCGATTTCGCCCGCGGCGGAATTGCTTCCGCGAAAAATGCGCTCATCGATCACGATGGCCAGGCCGAAACCGGGCCGGCTCTGGTGATGCTTGGTAACGGAGAAGTAGAGGAACGATTCCACATCGCGCGCCGCCCCGGCAAAGTGCTCCGCATACGCGCCGCAAACAACGTTGCGCTCCACGAAGACGGGCGTCTTGAGGGCGGCTTCCATCTTCGCTTTCAATGGCTCCGAGCGTTCCCGCAGATTCCGGGAAAGGAGAACGATGCCGTTGTCCGAGTCCACGACGCCGGCCACGCTGATGCCGATGCCGGCGAAACGGCGCCAGTCCATGCTGTGCATCTTGCGCACCCTTTCAAGCTCCGCCGGCAGCTCCCGGACGAGTTGCGCGTCCGTGTATCCGCGGGGAAAATCGGTATGGGCGAGCACCCGGCCGGCGCCATCGATAATCACCATGCGAAATTCCTCATCCAGGGCGAGGCCCACGCTCCAGCCGTAGCCGGGCACGATTTCCAGCTCGGTTTCCTTGGGTCCAACCCGTTCGGCCTCGATCGCGACGCCATCCTCGATAAGGCCGCCGCCCTTGAGCTCGCGGATGATGTTGGAAACCGTCGAGGCCCGCAGATGGGTGCGGGCCGTGAGGTCCTTTTGGGAAAGGCACCGCTTCCGCCAGATTAAACCCAGAACCGAGCAGCGATTCGCTTCCGCCAATCTCTGGTGATTGAGGGGAAAAGGGGAGGAGGTACTGAAGGGCCAGGAGTGACCGAGGGCTTCCATTGCCCGGTAAGGTTAGGTTTGGATGGACCCGGAGACAAATACTTCCTCTGAAAAATTAATCAAAGCGCGCCACGCGGGAAACGAGGAGATAGCGATCCGAATCGATGATGATCAGATAGTGTGCAACTTACTGATGTAGAGGATGAAACGAAAGCCGTGGCCGTCCAAAATGTTTTCGTTGACAATATCCGGATGGTTTTAGATAGTTCATCGCATGAACTGTTTGCCACGCCTCTCTCTTCTGATGCTGCTGGCAGTGCTCGCTTCGTTGTTCCCAGTTCGCGGCGCTGTCCTCGATAATTTTGACGAGTACACTCAAACCAGCGGCACCGGAACTTACATCCAGGGTTCGAGCAATCAGCTTGCCACCGCCCAGCAGGGCACGAATGGGAAATGGCTGCGCTTTGGCTCGGCGGTAAGCGATGGCCTGTACAGCAGCTCGGGCGCGAAGAATGGCAGCACCGGCCGCGGGGTGGTGGCCGATGCCTCGTTCTCCGCCGGCACCGCTACCACTTACATCCCGGAATTCTATTTCACCACCACCACCGGCTCGGCAACCACCTATGATTTGAGCGATTCGGGAAGCTGCACCATTACCCTGGATATCAAGGTTACCACGGCAACGATTCTCCCAAATCTCGACGCTTATATCCAGATTCAGGATGCCTCCGGCGAACAATATCAATCCGCAGCCGTCTCACTGGCGTCGGATTCCAGTTATACCACGTACTCCTTCGTTTTTGCGCTGGGCCAGGTCACCGTCAGCCAGTTTGGATCGCCGGCGGACAGCCTCGCCACCGTTCTCGCCCAAGCCACGCAATTGAACATCGTCTTCAAGGATACCACCGATACCGGCGCCCAAGCCATCGACTTTGATAACCTTGTCGATCTGCCGGCGGTGCCCGAGCCCCGGTCCACCGCGTTGAGCCTCGTCGGCGGGGGAATCGCTCTGCTCCTGATGCGGCCCAGGCGGCGAAGAACGCCCCCCGCGGCATAGCCCGCCCACGCTATTCCAGTTTTCTTATTTGCTGCCGCGCGATTTTGCCCTCCCGCCGCGCCCAGGGGAAGGGTGGTCCGTGCCGAAACGCTTCGCCTTATGAAGATTGCCAACCGAGTACCCCGCAGGAGATTTCCGCTGTGCTGAACCTGCATTCCGCATCCCCTGCATCGTCAGGCGCCGCCCCGCGGGCAGGGCGGCACGAGATTGCTCGCGGATTCATGCTGGATTCCGCGCGATGCCTGGAATCCCGGGATACCTACCGGAGAATGATCGATTTTTGTGCGGAACGCGGGATCACCATCCTCCTGTGGCATTTCACGGATGACCAGGGATGCTCGCTCCGTTTCGATTCCATGCCGGAGATCGCCTCGCCCAATGCCTATTCCAAGGAGGAGATGCGGTCCCTGGTGGAATACGCCGGGGAACGCGGGGTCACGCTGGCGCCGGAGCTGGAGACCCTGGGGCACTCGCGCTATATTACCGGCTGTTCCCGTTACAAGCACCTGCTGGAGTCCGATCTCGATTTCACCGCCATCTGCCCGGTAGCCAGGGAGACGCGCCAGATCATGTCAAAGCTGCTTGCGGAGGTGGCCGGGATATTTACCAGCCCGTGGATTCACGTGGGCATGGACGAGGTAAACTTTGGCGGGCATCGCCTCACGCGCAAGGCGCTGGAGACCAAATCGTCAAAGGAAATCCTCCTGGATTATGTCCATTTTATCCATGGAGAAGTGGTTTCGCTCGGGAAGCGAATGATGATGTGGGGAGACAGGAGGACCGTGGAACAGGGGATCGCGCCATCGATCCCCACCGATGTCATCATCGCAAACTGGCAATACTCCGCACAGGTTTCCCAGGAGCAAATCCGGTATTTTCTGAACCTGGGGTTGGATGTCATGCTATGCCCGGCGCTGATTACTTACGATCAGCAATTCCTGCCGGGGACTCAGTTGGCCTTCGCGAATATTGGCGCCATGGCGGATAACCTCCATCTCAGCGGCGAGGGCAAAGTCCTGGGCGTCGTGACCACCGTTTGGACCGGCACCCGGTACTTCCACGATGCGCAATGGCTCGGCTTGGGGATCGCCTGCGAGCTAATGAAACTTGGCTCGCAGGCGAGTTTTCCCGCCGCGGTGCGGAAGACGATTCAATCCTTTTACGGGTGCGAAACCATCGACGGCTCCTTGATGCGGGCGCTCCTGGAGGTTCTTGATCTGGCTCCGCTCCGCGAGGAATTTCTCTCCGTTTTGCGGCTCAAGGCATTCCACGGGCTGAACGCGGAGCAGTGCCGCGCCCGCGCCGTGCGCTGGGCCGCAATCGGCGATGCGCTGGATGCCGCGGCGCACACCATTCGCAAAAATCGCCGGCCCTTTGATACGTTCCGTTTTGCCGTGGAGTTGATGCGATACCTGTATGTGCGGGCGGGTTCGCTGCTTTCCGCGTCTCCCGGGGAAGACCCCGCATCTCCGGCGGATATCGCCGCGCTGGGCCGGATGCTTTACCTGCGGATGCTCAAAATCTGGGATGCGGAACGTTTCGAGGACGATCCGCGGAAAGGCAACCCGGTGTTCGCCTTCGACCGCGCGGAAAATCTTCTGTTGATGTTTCGCGAGAGCCTGGACCGATTTGGCGCATTGATGAAAAAGATGCCGGAGTTATCTTCGGCCTATAGCGGAGGTATCGATGAATAAACCGGTGATCAGACCCGCGGCATTCATCTATGTTGCCTGTCAACAGGCGCGCCAAGGCGCTTGCGTTCTGAAGGGCGGTGGTGAGCGAGCGGAGCGGAGCCCCGTCCAGCTCGGCGCAGCGAGCGAACGGGGGATAAGTTCCGCCGGAGGCGGACTTGCATTTGGAGTGACGGAGGTCTTCACCGGGTGTCCTCATCTATTCGCGAACCAGGGTCGCCGCAGCATGGATACACGGCGGGAGAGCTGCCTTCACGCTAACGAGCACGGTGTCCTTTTGGGATGGTTGACTCATGAATGCCCCTCGCAGACATCTCCTACCGGACTCACCGGGAAGCTAAATGTCGTAACTCCAGGGTCCTCCTTGGCTTGTGGGTGGCGCCGGTTGTCCGGGCCAATGGAAAGGGACGCCGCGCCGGGCCACGCTCCAAGCGTAGGAGAGGAGCTTACGGGCGAGAGCCGTGGCGGCTTTTTTGGCGCCCGCTTTTCTGCTGATGCGGGCGTAGATGGCGCGAGCGCGGGGGTCGCAGCGGATAGCCACCCAAGCGGCCTGCTGCAAGACCCATCGCAAGATCGGCGGGCCTTGTTTGGAGATATGGCCGTGGTGGATGGTCTCGCCCGAT
>DATAXI010000009.1:0-21031 GCA_036266845.1 Chthoniobacteraceae bacterium
ATCGGGCGAGACCATCCACCACGGCCATATCTCCAAACAAGGCCCGCCGATCTTGCGATGGGTCTTGCAGCAGGCCGCTTGGGTGGCTATCCGCTGCGACCCCCGCGCTCGCGCCATCTACGCCCGCATCAGCAGAAAAGCAGGGGCCAAAAAAGCCGCCACGGCCCTTGCCCGCAAGCTGCTCTCCTACGCTTGGAGCGTGGCCCGGCGCGGCGTCCCTTTCCATTGGCCCGGAACCCCGGCGCCACCCACAAGCCAAGGAGGACCCTGGAGTTACGACATTTAGCTTCCCGGTGAGTCCGGTAGGAGATGTCTGTGAGGTGCGTTCATGAGTCAACCATCCCAAAAGGACACTGTGCTCGTTAGCGTGAAGGCAGCTCTCCCGCCGTGTATCCATGCTGCGGCGACCCTGGTTCGCGAATAGATGAGGACACCCGGTGAAGACCTCCGTAACTCCAAATGCAAGTCCGCCTCCGGCGGAACTTATCCCCCGTTCGCTCGCTGCGCCGAGCTGGATGGGGCTCCGCTCCGCTCGCTCACCACCACCCTTCAAAACGCAAGCGCCTTGGCGCGCCTGTTGACAGGCAACATAGATGAACGCACGGCGTTTTGAGGAGGGGAAAGGAAGGGGAACCACCGAGAGCGTGGTATGATATATCGATATGTTGCGTCAATCCGATTCCGGCTTGAACCGGGCTTACGGAAATAACGCAAAATTTGCCGGGCGCCGGCGAAGCGCGTGAATGCTGGCACTCCGCCTTTCGTGCTTCTGCCTCACATGACCAGCCACTCGCCCAGGCGGGATTGGAGGTCGGGGCAGAAATCGACGCCGTATTGTGCGCCGAGCTTCATCAGGACTTTTCGGCCTTCGGCATCCACAAACTCGACGTGCACACGGCGCGGGCCGGGATGCGTGGCGAGCGCTTCCTTGAGCTGGAAGAGCTGGACCTCCGTGGTGGCCGGGCGGCGCATCCGGAGCAGCACGGCAGGTTCGGAAGCCGGCGTATGGCCATTGCCATTGCCATTCGAGACGGGAGCGAGGGCGCGAAGGTCGGATGCCGCGAGCCGGACGGCTTCCTCGCGTTTATCGACCCGGGCGGTGACGGCGATCACCTTGCCCTGCTCCAGCAGGCGGCCATGCTTGGTGAAAGCCTCACTCCATACGGCCACCTCCACGCTGCCGGTGAGGTCTTCCAGGATGACGATTGCGAACGGCTTGGAATCCCTCTTCGTGAATTTTTTCTCCACGCTCGTGAGCGTGCCGGCAACCTGCACAGTCGCCTTGTCCTCGGCCTCGCCCAGCGTGATGACGGCGGAATATTTGCCGCTCTCCAGCTCGCGCCGGTACTCGTCCAGCGGGTGGCCGGTTACGTAAAACCCGAGCAGTTCTTTCTCGTAGGCCAGCTTCTCGGACTTTGGCCACGGCGGCACCTGCGCGATCGTGCGGCGCGCGGAGGGCGCGGCGACGAAGGTATCGAACAGCGCCGCCTGGCCGCTGGCGCGGTCGCGCTGTGAGGAGGCGGAGGCGGCCAGCGTGGAATCAATGGCGGCGGCGAGCGTGGCGCGGTCCGTGCCGGTCCAGTCAAACGCGCCGCATTTCACGAGGCTTTCGACCACCTTCTTGTTCACCTTGCGGGAGTCGAGCCGGGCGCAGAAATCCTCCATGGAATTGAACTCGCCGTTGCGCTTGCGCTCTTCGATCGCGGCTTCCATCGCCGCCTCGCCGACATTTTTGATGGCTGCGAGGCCATAGCGGATGCCCGGGCTTTCGCCATCCAGCTCCGGGACAAACTTGAGCGCGCTGCGGTTTACCTCCGGCGGCAGGATGCGGATGCCCATGCGTTTGCACTCGGCGACGAAGTTGGAAATTTTGTCCGTATTGCTGATCTCATTGCTGAGCACGGCGGCCATGAACTCGACCGGGTAATTCGCCTTGAGATACGCGGTCTGGTAGCTGATCCAGCCGTAGGCGACACTATGGCTTTTGTTGAAGCCGTAGCCGGCAAATTTCTCGAGCAAGTCAAAGATGTCGTTGGCCTTTTTTTCGTCGATCTGGTTGACCTCGCGGCAGCCCTTGATGAACTTTTCCCGCTCCTTGGCCATCTTCTCCTTGTCCTTCTTGCCCATGGCGCGGCGGAGGAGATCGGCGCCGCCGAGAGTGTAGCCGGCGAGTACGCGCGCGGCGGCCATGACCTGCTCCTGATAGATCATTAACCCGAAAGTGTCGGCGCAGACTTCGGCCAGAAGCCGATGGGCGTATTTGATCTTCATCTGCCCTTTCTTGCGCTTGACGTAATCGGGGATCAAATCCATCGGCCCCGGCCGATAAAGGGCGTTGAGCGCGATGATGTCGTCGATGGACTTGAAATCGAATTGCTTGCACCAACTGGCCATGCCGCCGTCAAGCTGGAACAGCCCGACGACTTCAGCGCGATTGAGCAACTCGAAAACCTTGGAGTCGTCGAGGGGGATTTTGTCCACATTGAACTCGGGCTGGCGCGCCCGGATCAGCACCTCGGCATCGCGGATGACAGTGAGGGTTTTGAGCCCGAGGAAGTCCATCTTGAGCATCCCAAGGTCCCCGAGTGGACCCATCGCATACTGGCTGACGATGCTGCCATCGTTCGCGCGGAAGAGCGGGACGTACTCGGAGAGGTCGCGATCGCTGATGACGACGCCGGCGGCATGGACGCCGGTGTTGCGGGTGATGCCCTCCAGCACCTTTGCGTATTCCCAAAGCTGCGCAGTGGCGGGCTCGGTATCGACGGCTTTCTTGAGTTCGGGGTTCTTATCGATGGCGCCGGGGATGTGCTCGATTTGCCCGGTTTCCTTGTTCTTCTTGTCGAGGCCGTTGAGCGTGATGTTCAGCTCATTGGGGATCATCTTCGCGATGCGGTCGGCATCGCCATAGCTGAGGCCCATCACGCGGCCGACATCGCGCACCACGCTCTTGGCGCCCATGGTGCCAAAGGTGGCGATCTGCGCCACGGCGCGCTCGCCATATTTCCCCCGGACGTAATCGATGACCTCCGGCCTGCGGTTCTGGCAGAAATCGACATCGATATCCGGCGGGCTGACGCGCTCGGGATTCAGGAAGCGCTCGAACAGGAGCTTGTAGAGAATGGGATCTATGTCCGTGATGCCGATCACGTAGGCGACCATCGATCCTGCCGCCGAGCCGCGGCCCGGGCCGACCGGGATGCCGTGCTCGCGCGCCCAGTTGATGAAGTCCCACACGATGAGGAAGTAATTGACGAAGCCCTGCTTCTCCAGCACCACCAGCTCCCGCTCGAGCCGCTCGCGGATTTCCGGGGAATCCGCCCGCGAGCCGTACCGGCGGTGGACCCCCTCCTCGCACAGGCTGCGCAGATAGGCGTCCTGTGTCATTCCCTCCGGCGGGGTGTAATTCGGGTACTTGGGCTTGCCGAATTCGAGCTTCAGGTTGCATCGCTCGGCGATGCGCAACGTGTTCTCGATGGCGTCCGGGTGATTGCGGAAAAGCTCCCGCATCTCCGCGGGTGTTTTGAAGTAAAGCTCCGGCACGTAACGCATGCGGCGCTCGTCCGCGACATTGGAGCCGGTGCCGATGCAGATCATCACGTCGTGCGCCTCGTAATGGCTGCGCTCGAGGAAGTGCACATCATTTGCCGCGACGAGGCCGACGCCGAACTCCTGGGCGAGCTTCGGCAGCACGGCGTTGCAACGATGCTGCGCCTCGATGCCGTGATCGTGCAGCTCCAGGAAGAAATTTTCCCGCCCCAATATCTGGATATAGGTGTCCAACGCCTCGCGCGATTTCTGCGGCTGATCGTTGAGGATGCCCTGATTGATCTCCCCCTTCAGGCAGGCGCTCATGCCAATGAGGCCGGTGCTGTACTGGGCCAGCACCTCGCGGTCGATGCGCGGCTTGTAATACATGCCGTCCAGGTGCGCGGTGGAGACCAGCTTCACCAGGTTCCGGTAGCCGGTCTCATCCCGCGCCAGCAGGGTGAAATGGAAGGCGGCGTCGCGGGCGGAGCTGGCCTGTTTCTCCGTCAGCTTGCCGGGGGCCATATACATCTCGCAGCCGATGATGGGCTTGATGCCGGCCTTTTCCGCCTCCTGGTAGAACTCGATGGCGCCGAAGAGGTTGCCGTGATCCGTCATCGCGACCGCCGGCATGCCGAGCGCCTTGGCCTTTTTCATGATGTCCGGGATGCGATTTGCTCCATCGAGCATGGAGTACTCGGTATGGAGATGGAGATGGACGAACGATTCTGCGGACATGCGGCGTGCAATATACGGCGGAAAATTCCGAAAATCGAAACGGGAAATGCGTTATAAATCCGAAAATCGACAAATGAGGGCCGGGTTGCGTAATATTGAGGGCATGAAAACCTCCCCTCTGGGCTGGATTGCGGTCGCCCTCCTCATTGGAACGGTGTTGCACGCGGATGAACCGCTCTGGACTGATAATTACCAGAAAGCGGTCGAGCGCGCCCAGACGGAGGGCAAGGCGCTCCTTCTGGACTTTAACGGCTCGGACTGGTGCGGGTGGTGCATCAAGATGCGCAAGGAAACGCTCGATCAGCCGCAGTTCAAGGATTACGCAAAGAACAACCTCGTGCTGGTGGATGTCGATTTTCCGGCGCGCAAGCCGCAGACGCAGATGGTGAAGGAGCAGAACCAAAAGCTGAAGCAGCAGTACCAGGTGCAGGGCTACCCGGACCTGATCCTCGTTTCCAAAGGCGGCCGGGTGCTGGACCGCGTGGATGGCTACATGGCGGGCGGCCCGTCCGCCTTCATCGCGGAGATTCAGAAGCATTATCACGGCGCCTCCGGCGGCACGGGGCCCGCGGCCAGCCCGGCGGATGACTTCGACACCTTCTTCAAGAAACCCGCGGGATCGTGAAGCGGACTTTTTTCCTGGCGATCCTCTTCGTCGCGATTTCCGCCGGAGGGCTGCGCGCCCAGGCTCCGGATGCGGCGGCAGTCTCAGGCAGCAGCACGGTGGAGACGCTGGTGTGTTTCCGCCATGGGGAGAAGCCGCCCGGCGGCCTGGGGCAGATCACGCCCAGGGGGCTCAATCGCGCCCTGGCGCTGCCGAAGGTGCTGATCGGGCATTACGGCAGGCCGCAATATCTCTTCGCGCCGGACCCGGCGGACCAGGTTACGGATGCGGGGGTCAAATACAGTTACGTGCGCCCGCTGGCCACCATCGAGCCGACGGCGATTTACCTGGGAATGCCGGTCAATACGCAGTACGGCGCGGCGGATATCGCCGGGTTGCAAGCCGAGCTGGCGCAGCCCCAGTACCGCAACGCCGTCGTCTTCATTGCGTGGGAGCATCTCAAGCTGCACGACTTCGTCCAGAACGAGTTGAACACATTCCACTCGGGCCTCGGCGAGCTGAAGGCGTGGCCGGGCAAGGATTACGACACGATCCTGGTGGTAAAGATCACGCGCCAGGGCGGGAGCGCCACGGCCGCGCTGACCGTCGATCACGAGGGCCTGGATGGCGTCAGCTCCGCTTTTCCCGGCGCAACGCCATAATCTTTTTGCCGCGCCAATGGGCGACCCGGTAAGCTCCCGCGCATGCTGAAGCAATTCATGTTTTTCTTCGCCGCCGCGGCCCTCCTTTCCGCCGGGGCAAGGGCCAGTACCGACCTGGAGCAGGAATACGTGCAGGTGCGAAAGATCGCGCTCAAGGACCCGAAGGTTCGCGACGCCTATGAGAAAGCCGCCGAGCGGCTGGACGACAAGATTATCGAGATCGACCCGGCGCTGAAGCCGATCGTGGACCGCGAGAGAGCGCGCCAGCCATTTTACCCCGAGACGCAGCCGGTGGTGCGCGTCACGCGGGTCGAGCCGCGCGCCACCGCCGCGGCGGCCGGGCCGGTCTCCGCCGGAGAGCACATCGTGGTGAAAGGGGAAACGCTCAGCTCCATCGCAGGGCATTACCGGGTGAAGGTGGCCGCGCTGGAGCGGGCCAATCACATTGCGAACGACCGGAAGCTGCGCGTGGGGCAAAAGCTGGCGATCCCCGGCGCCACTTCCGATATCACCGAGCAGCCGGCTGCCGGCACGGCTCCGCGGCCCGCCGTCCGGGCGACTCCAAAGCCATCGCCGGAGGACGATGACTTTTGGGACAAGGTGAAGAAGGATTTGTAGCCGCGCCAAATTTTCTGGCATCCGTCCGGCGCGGCTGGCAGAACCCGTCCGTGCAATCCCTGGTTCGCACTCCCGGACGCCGCTTGCTTGCGGTGTGCTGCGCATTGGCGCTGCTGCTTTGCCCACGGATGGCGCGGGCGCAGGCGCTGCCGGTTTACTCGATCGGCAATCCCACGGACGAGGAGCAGCTCTGGCTGTCGATGCTGAATTACGAGCGGGCAAATCCGCAGGCCGAGGCCAAGAGCCTCGAAAACGCGACCGATCCGGAGGTTCTGGCCGCGTACAGTTATTTCAGTGTGGACCTGGCCGCGATGGTTAGCGCCTTTGACGCCATCCCGCCGGAGCCGCCGCTTTCCTTCAATGCGGACCTGATGAGTTCCTCGTTCGGGCACAGCCAGGA
The DNA here is from genome assembly GCA_036266845.1 of Chthoniobacteraceae bacterium. GTDB lineage: Bacteria > Verrucomicrobiota > Verrucomicrobiia > Chthoniobacterales > Chthoniobacteraceae > DATAXI01. Next base: position 6,551 of record DATAXI010000009.1, read on the forward strand.
TATGTACACGAATACTTACCAGGGCCACATCGGCAGCGATGGCAGCACGGCCGAGCAGCGAGTCGCCGCCGCGGGCTACGAGGCGCAGGCGGTGGGCGAAAACGTGTTCGCGTTCGCGACCTCCGTTTACGAAGGCAACGCATCGTTTGAGGTGGACTGGGGCGACGGTCCCGATGGCATCCAGAGCCCGGCCAGCCATCGCGCCAATGATCATGATTCCCTCTACTCCGATATCGGCATTGGCATCGTGGACGGGACGGTGATTGCCGGCGGGACGACATTTGGGCCGCTGCTTTGCACCATGGATTTTGGAGTGCAGGCAACGCCCGCATTCTATGTGACCGGCGTGGTCTATTACGATCTCAGCGGCAGCGGGACTTACGAGACAGGAGAGGGGCTCGGCGGCGTGGCGGTGAATGTGACCGGCGCCGGTTACTCCGGACTTACCGCCAATTCCGGCGGATATTCCGTGCCCGTCTCCGGCAGCGGCGTCCAGACCGTTACCTTCAGCGTCAATGGCCTGCCGGCGCAGCAGGTCACGGCCACGCTGACAGGCTCGGGCAGTGTGGAAGTCGATCTTCCTTTGACTTACACGCCGCCTGTTGTCACCGGCACCGCGGATCCACCGCTGGGCCAGGACAGCACTTACCAATTTACGCCTGTGCCCGGGGCCACGGCCTATCAATTCAAACAGGCGCGGCTTGTCGCGTTTACGACCATCGAAACGGGAGCAGGCGGCGCCGGGGACTTTACGGCATCCATCACGGGCGATTACCCGCTCATCGCCACCGACGAGCCGTTTGACGGAAACTCGTCATTTCACCTGGAGCATGTGACCACCGCGGAGCAATCGCTCCAGCTTGACAAGACGCTGATTCCCGGCGCGAAGAGCGCGTTGCAATTCGAGAAACTGCTCGGCTACGCCTCCTCGACGGAAATTGCGGTGGCCGAGGTCTCCACCGATGGCGGCGGCACCTGGCACGGCCTCTGGAGCGAAGCAGGCTCAAATGGACGGGGCGACGGCGCATTCGTCGCCGAATCCATCTCGCTGGCCAAGTACGCGGGGCAGGAAATCCTGATCCGCTTCATCTTTGATTCCGACGGCGAATATTATTACAATGAAGTGGCGACCGGCGTGGGATTGTATCTGGATAACATCACGGTAACCGGGGCAAAGGCGCTGACAAAAACGGTGATCAGCAATGTAACATCGCCGGATACCTTTGTCTTTGATCCGGCGATCAGCGGCACTTTTGCGCTGGCGGTGCGGGCCCAGGCGTTGAGCCGTTATTTTCCGTGGGGACCGGATGCGATTGTCGAGGCGGGCGGGTCGGGTGATGTCACCGCGATTCCTTTCAACGCATTCAAGGGGAAATACGCGGGAGCAATCGGAAACAACGGCTTGATGGCGATGACCCTGAGCGCGAATGGCGCAATCAGCACGACCATCAAACTAAACGGGAAGACCACGCAACTGGCCGGGAAGCTGGATGCGCAGGGCGCGTACTCGAAGACGCTGAAGAGCGGGCTGGTGATCGAGTTGCAACTTACCGAACAGCCTTCACCTTTGTTTACCGGAGTCATCACCTCCGGCAGCGTGGCCACGGATATCACGCTTGATCCCGTGGAGAATGCCCTCTCTGCACAGGCGTTCACGTGGCGCGTGCCCGCGCTCAGCGGCTCCGGCCTGCCACAGGGCGCCGGTTATGGGACGATGAGCATGAAGGCCGGCTCGGCGGCGGCGACGTTTTCGGGCAAGCTGGGGGATGGAACGGCGGTAACATTCAGCAGTAACGCAATCGTCAGCGGGACCAGCACCCTTATCCCAATCTATCTCCCGCTATACAAAAGCAAGGGCTCGATCTCCGGCACGCTCACCCGCGAGGAAACGGCCAATGGCGATCTCGATGGAACGCTGCAATGGACCAAAGCCACGACCACCGGAACATTTTCAACTCCGGTTCACTTATACGGTTCATTTTATGTAAAACCGCTGCCCGGCGAGCGGGTCATCGATCTTACCAGCGGCACATTCGCCTTTGCCGGCGGAGGACTTTCCGATTCCCCGTCCAATAACATCACGCTCACTTCCGCCAATAAAGTAGTCGTCACCGGCACCAATACCGATCACCTCAAGGTAACCGTCAATCCAAAGAACGGATTATTCAGCGGTTCTTTTGTTCCGCCCGGCGCTCATGCCGCGGCGCCGATATCCGGCGCATTTTTCCAGGGCAGTTTCAATTTCGGCGCGGGCCTGTTCAAAGGGCCGGGCGGGACCGGCTCGGTGAGTCTCCAGTAAGTCATGTGCGGCCGGTACCGGTTGAAGAATCCCAAGGCCGCATTTGATTGGCTGGAGGTGGCGCCCTCCTTCGATTTCGCGCCGCGCTTCAATATCGCGCCGACGCAACGAGTGCCCGCCATGCCTTGCCTGGGCCGGATCGAGGAAATGTCGTGGGGCATCGTTCCCGCGTGGGCTAAGAAGCCGTCGGAAATTCTGATCAATGCGCGCCGCGAAACGATTCGCGGGAAGCGCTCCTTCTCCGACGCCTTCACCCGGCGGCGATGCCTCGTTCCCGCCGACGGTTTCTACGAGTGGTCGAAGTCCGGCAAACGCCCTTACTTTTTCGCGATGAAAGGGGAGGCGCCATTCGTGTTCGGCGGCATCTGGGAGGAATCCGGCGAGACGCATCGATGTTGTCTCATCACCACGATTGCCAATGCCCTCCTTGAGCCGATTCATACGCGCATGCCCGTCATCGTGCGGCGCGAGGATTGGCCTGTGTGGCTGGACGCGGAAGCCTTATCCGATGCCGATTTCGACCGGATCACCGCTCCTTTCGCCAGGGAGATGTCCGCTGTGGAAGTCCCGGCATTGGTGAATAGCGCCGCTGTGGACGATCCGCGCTGTTGCGAACCCGCGGCTCCCGGCGCACCGCCGCCGAAACTCAAGATCGCGCGGAAGCCTCCGCTGCCTCCCGATCCGCAACAAAGCTTCGGGTTTTAGGCCGTCTTCCGCATTCCCGCGACCACCAGCACGATCCCGCCAACGATCGCCGTCGCGCCGAGGATCGGCGGAATGGGAATCGTGTGCTCCCGGTCGGCCTGGGCCTTGATCGGCCCGATATTTACGACGGTTTCCCGCTGGGTATAAGTGACCCCCTGGTAAACCAGCGCGGCAACTCCAAGGATAATCAGGATAACTCCGATCAGGGCTGTTGATTTCATACGGTGATATCCTGACTTCGCCAACCGGGAATCGGCTGGATGTAATCCATGCTCATTTCGGAATGGGAATATTTTGAGAAAAAGGGGAAAGCTTGCGCCGGCGCCGCCCGTCCGTCATGGTCCGGCGATGCGGCGTCGCCTCTGTCTTGACGTACAATGGCATCAGGGAGCTGCGGGAGGAGTTGGTGCAAGAACTCGTTGAGTGGATGGGGGAGGAGGCCATTGCTGATGCCGTGAGGGCTCCTGGGTGGAAGGGGAACATCATGGTGGATCGTGAGAAGGTGGCTTGCCGGGCTGATAGGCGTAGGGGATGAAGTGGAAAAGAGGAGCGTTCAGAGGGACTCTGGACGCTTTTCTTTAGCTCAGAACGAGTATGCGTGGGTAGTGCTCGTCGTATTGCGTTGACGATTCTTCTCAACAATATTAGGCCTAAAAAAATCAACAGCTATGTGGAAATGCAAACTTTGCGATACTGAGAATTGGGATGAGGCCACCTCATGTCGCAAGTGTTGCTACGGGTTATCAGTTTCCGAGAGAGAGCAGATTAAAAAAGCCAGAGAGGAAAGGATTCGCAAAGAAAGACAGCGTGACGAAGAAATTGGGTGGGTTCCACTCCAGTGTGATAAGGAGAGCGATGCAGGAGGAATGACTGATGAAGATATATACGCGGTGATTGATAGGTATTTATCTAAGGGATCGCCAGCGTTCATGTCGGATTGGTTTGTGGGTACTGCATCTGATGTCGAGTATCGACTTTTTATCGAACACCATGTTGACCGTGGGAATGGAACGTGGATTTACCGTCGTGCGGAGACTTTATCCGTCGCTGCGGAGATCGCCGCAGCGTACGAGCAAGCGGGGTGTGATGGACCATCAATGGGCAGAAGTCGATGGAAACGGATTGATAACGAATACAAAGCCGCTAACTCTGACGGACATGCGCACAATGACCAAGAGGCAGGCATGTATGTCTATGCCTTTCTGAAGGATGAATATACTATTCCTGATTCGGGAAAAAGCTTTAACGCTCGTTCCGATTATTCTGATCGGGGTTAATACAAATAGGTCTGATATAAGACGCGCTTAGCTCACGAAACAAAATACCTCGTCGCCCTCGCCTCACCCTCTTTCCTCAACTTCTCAGGATGTTTTTTCATCCACTTTCTCACTCGAACGGGGTCCTGGTTCAACTGACGTGCAATCTCTGCGGCATTCATCCCTTCTGGCTCCTTTGCCACCACGAACAGAATTTGCACCTCAAGCTAGCTCGCCGCTTCTCGTAGATTTTGAACTCGCGTTGCGTTTTCATTCAGCGTGTGTCCCATGACGTGTCCCGAATTGCAACCGATTATTCTCTGATGAGCGTTTCACCCTGTGCTAGACAAGAGCTACCCCGCATGGATTCGAACCATGACAAACAGAGTCAAAGTCTGTTGTGCTACCGTTACACCACGGGGTAATTGATGTTTTAGGAGCCGGGCAGATTATTCCTGACCGGCTGGATTGGAAGGAAAAATCGCATGGGGGGCCGGGTTGCGCCAGATTAAAGATGGCGGCTCTCGACCCGAAGCGGCCGGGCGGCTAGGCTGTGGCCGCCCCCCATGAAATACGTCCTCGCTCTCGACCAGGGTACCACCAGCTCGCGTGCCATTCTCTTTGATGCGGAGGGGCAGCCCCGGGCGGTGGCGCAGCGGGAATTCGAGCAGATTTTTCCGCAACCGGGATGGGTGGAGCATCGGCCGGAGGATATCTGGTCCACGCAGAGCGCGGTGGCGGCGGAGGCGCTGGCGCGGGCGGGCATCCATGCGCGGGATGTGGCGGCGCTCGGGATTACCAATCAGCGGGAGACGACGCTGCTGTGGGACCGCAAGACGGGCAAGCCGGTCTGCAATGCCATTGTGTGGCAGGACCGGCGGACGGCGCCGCTATGCAAGCGGCTGCGCGCGGATGGGGCCGAAGAGTTGATCCGAAGCCGCACGGGGCTGGTGATCGATCCCTATTTCTCCGGGACGAAGCTGCGCTGGATGCTGGATCACGTGGAGGGCGCGCGGGTGCGGGCGGAGCGGGGAGAGCTGGCATTTGGCACGGTGGATGCGTGGCTTATCTGGAATCTCACCGAGGGGGCGCTGCATCTTACGGATTTCACCAATGCCTCGCGCACGCTGATGTTCGATATCCATCGCGGCTGTTGGGACGAGGAACTGCTGGCGCTGCTGGATGTGCCGCGCGCGGTGCTGCCGGAGGTCGTCGCATCGAGCGGGGTGTGCGGCGCGGTGGGGGCAAACAGTTTCGGCGCGGGCATCCCCATTGCCGGCATCGCCGGGGACCAGCAGGCGGCGCTTTTCGGGCAGGCCTGTTTCCAGCCTGGCATGGCAAAGAATACCTACGGCACCGGCTGCTTCATGCTGATGACGACCGGCGCGGAGGCGCGCGCATCGCGAAACCAATTGCTGACCACCATTGCGTGGCAGATGGACGGCAGGCTGGAATACGCGCTGGAGGGGAGCGTATTCATTGCGGGCGCGGCGGTGCAGTGGCTGCGGGACGGGCTGGGGATTATCCGCAGCTCCGCGGAGATCGAACCTCTGGCGGCGACCGTGCGGGATAATGGCGGTGTGTACTTTGTGCCGGCATTCTCCGGGTTGGGCTCGCCGCATTGGGACCCGTATGCGCGCGGGGCGGTGCTGGGCATCACCCGCGGGACCACGGCGGGGCATCTGGCGCGGGCGACGCTGGAGTCCATCGCATTCCAGAGCGCCGATCTGCTGCACGCGATGGAGCAGGACTCCGCGCAGCCGCTGCGGGAGCTGCGCGTGGACGGCGGCGCGGCGGTAAACGATTTTCTGATGCAATTCCAGGCCGATCTGTTGCGGGCGCCCGTGGTGCGGCCCCGCACGGTGGAGACCACGGCTCTGGGGGCGGCTTGCCTGGCGGGACTGGCGGCCGGCTTCTGGCGCAGCCGGGAGGAGATCGCCGCGCGCTGGGCGGTGGACCGGCGTTTCGAGCCGGCGCGTCCGGCTGCCGGGATGGAAGCGATGCAAGGGCAATGGCGGCGCGCGGTGGAGCGCGCGAAGGGCTGGGCAAGCGAACCATGACGCGCGCGGAATCGCTCGCGGCAATCGATGGAGCCACGGAGCCGTGGGACGTTTGCGTCATCGGCGGCGGCGCGACGGGTCTGGGCTCGGCGCTGGATGCGGCGGCGCGCGGCTACCGCACGGTGCTGGTGGAACGGCACGACTTTGCAAAAGGGACATCCAGCCGCAGCACCAAGCTCATCCACGGCGGCGTCCGTTACCTGCGCCAGGGGCGCATCCCGCTGGTGCTGGAGGCGCTGCGCGAGCGGGGGATCCTTTACCGCAACGCACCGCACCTTGTGCATCCGCTGGAGTTCATCATCCCGGCGCGGACGGCCTGGGAAACGCCGTTCTATGCGGCAGGGCTGGCATTGTACGATTTGCTGGCCGGCACCCGGGGGCTCGGGCGTTCGCGCATCCTGTCAAAGGCGGAGGTGATGGAACGGTTGCCGGGGCTCGATCCCAAAGGGCTGCGGCACGGAATCGCCTATACCGACGGGCAATTCGACGACGCCCGGCTGGCCATTGCGCTGGCGCAGACCGTTGCGGACCACGGCGGCACGGTCCTCAATTACTCGACCGTCCTTGGCCTGCTGAAGCAGAACCGGCGTGTGAGCGGCGTGCGCATCCGGGATGATGAAACGGGCGCGGAGCGGGATATCCCGGCCCGCGTGGTTATCAATGCCACCGGCGTCTTTACCGATTCCATCCGGCGCATGGATGAGCCGGGCGTTCCGCCCGTCATCACCGCCAGCCAGGGGTCGCACGTGGTGCTGCCGCCGGAGTGCCTGGGAGGGACCAGCGCGCTCATGATTCCCCGCACCTCCGACGGACGCATCCTGTTTGGCATCCCGTGGCATGGGCGGCTCATCCTGGGCACTACGGACCATGCGGTGAAGGAGATCACCGCCGAGCCGCGTCCCATGGACTCGGAGATCGATTTTATTCTCTCCACGGCCTCCCGTTTCCTGGCCGTGCCGCCGGAGAGGTCGCAAATCCTCAGCATGTATGCCGGGTTGCGGCCCCTGGTGAATACCGGGCGGGCGCGGGGCACGGCCGCCCTCTCGCGGGAGCATACCATCCTCATTGCGCCCTCCGGGCTGGTCACCATCACCGGGGGGAAATGGACCACCTATCGAAAGATGGCGCAGGATACCATCGACCGGGCGGCGCATTCCGCCGGGCTTCCGCCCCGCGCTTGCCGGACAGAGGCGCTTCCGCTCCGCGCGCCGGAGTCCGCCACCGGGCCGGCCATCCACCCCCGCCTGCTGTGTACCGGGGGCGAGGTAATGCGCGCCGTGCGGGAGGAAATGGCCCGGACCGTGGAGGATATCCTTGCCCGGCGCACCCGGTCGCTCCTGCTGGATGCCGCCGCAAGCATCGAGGCCGCACCCACCGTTGCCCGGCTGATGGCCGTGGAATTGGGCCGGGACGCGGCGTGGGCGGCGCACCAGGTTGCCGCGTACACCTCGCTGGCGCGCAATTACCTGCCGCGCGCATAATTCCACACCGGCCTTGCAATTTTGCGGACGGGGCCATATGTTTCATGCCCCTGAAATGCCTATGCAAACGCTCCAGGATCGCGCAAAGAAGGCCGCCGAAATCATCGCCACCCCGCATCAGTACAAGGTTTGCGAGGGATGCGACTCGATCGTGGCGGAGCGGGTGGCCACCTGCCCGAATTGCTACGGATACCGGTTTGACGAGAGCGCGGAGGCGGTGACCGCCCAGGCGCGCCTGCTGGGCTCGCGGGAGCAGAAGACCGTGACCGCGCAGGATCTCCTGTTCTGATTTTTTCAGCCGGATCTCGGTGGAAAACGGCGGTGATGGGTTTGACCAGCCCGGCGGGAGGTTCCGGTTAAGCCGTTTTCAGCAGGGCGAGGTATTTTTCCAGGTTCGCGATCTCTTTGCCACGGAAGGCCACATAGCCATCGGGGCGGATCAGCATCACCAGGCCATCGTCCTCGGCGCCGTAGATTTTCCCGGCGCGGCAATCGCGGTCTTCCAGCGTGCCGGGCTCCGGCTCGCGCCCCGGGCGGGTGACGCGATAGGCGTGGCCGGGCAGGTCCCGCAGGAGGCCATCCAGAGGAGGGGCGGCTTTCTGTCCCTCGAAGACCAGCAGCAGGTAGCCCGGCGTCTTGAGCAGGTCAAAGATACGGCGTTCGACGCCGGCGGTGCGGTCGTACAGGATGGCGTCCGGGGCGCGATCCCCGGCGTGGATGGGGCCGAGGCCGTGATTCTCCACCCAGGCGCTGCCACGGTAATCAATCGAAAGCTCCGCCATGCGCTCGATCATCGCGTCCTTGAGGAAGGGGATGCCGCTCAGCAGCGGCAGGAAGAGATCGCGCAAATGCTGGGCGGCCGCGTGCTGGGCGGTGCCCATGCGGGTGAGGCGGTCGGTCAGGTTGACCACGGAGCGGGCCACCGGCATGCGCTCCGCCTCGTAACTGTCCAGCAGCTTTAGCGTGGCCCTGGCCTGGATGATCAGCGCCAGCTTCCACGCCAGGTTGAACGCGTCCTGGATGCCGGTATTCATCCCCTGGCCTCCGGCCGGGCTGTGGATGTGGGCGGCATCGCCCGCCAGCCAGACGCGGCCCGCGCCGTAATGCTCCACCATGCGGTGAGAGATGCGGAACCACGATTTCCATACCGCATCCGAGAGCCCCAGGGGAAAGCGGCAGCGCTCGCGGGCCATTTGCTGGATCTCCTCCATCGCCGGCTCCTCCTGGTCGAGATGGTGCGTGCCGGGCTCCTGTGTGGCGATGAGCCGGCCGCGTCCGCCGCGAAAGGGGAAGTACGCAAGCAAGCCCTGCCGGGAGAGAAACAGGTGCGCCTCGTCCGCGGCGAGGTCACTATCCACCTTCACATCCGCGAGGAGAAACTCCTCTTCATATTGCGCCCCCTGGAAGTTCATTCCGATCAAATGCCGGGCCGCGCTATGCGCGCCATCGCAGCCCAGCAGCCAGGAGCCGGCGATGGTTTCCTCCGTGCCATCGCCACGGCGATAACGCCCCGTGACTCCATCCGGATGCCGGTCGAGGCCCACCAATTCCATCTTTTGCTCGACCTTTCCGCCCAGGGTCTCCAATCGCGCGCGCAGGATCCGTTCCGTCCGGCTCTGAGGCAGGGAGATGGCAAAGGGCCATGGGCTGTCGATTCGGTTGAACTCCAGGCCCGCCAGGCGCTTTGAATCATTGTAAATGGAGAGGCGGTTGAGCCGCTGGCCCTCGGAGAGCACCTGATCGAGCACCCCCATGGTGGAAAAAACCTCGAGCGTGCGGGGAAAAATTGCCAGCGCGCGGGATTGCTCCGAGGCTTCCGGAGCCTTGTCCAGGATGCGGAAAGCGACGCCGTGGCGCGCCAGGTTGCATGCCATCGTGAGCCCCACGGGGCCCGCGCCATTGATGATCACCGGCAGGTTATTCATGAGAATCGCTGGAAACTAGCGTCGTTTCGCTCAATCATTATCGGTATGGAGCGATCAAATGCCCGCATTTAATTCACCCCGCGAGGACCGGGCCCGCGATGCAATCGCCGCCGTGCGCAAGGTGTACGCCGATCTGGACGCGCGCCCGGTGGAGCGCAATTGCATCGGGCGCACCGAGTGCTGCCAGTTCCACCTTACCGGCCAGACGCCCTGGCTCACCGAGGCGGAGGCGCTGCTGGCCGCCCGGGCCTTTCGCGCCACAGGGCGTACCAAACTGCCGCAGCCGGCGGACGGCGCCTGCCCCATGCTGGATGCCCGCACGGGCCGCTGCGTTATTTATGCCGACCGTCCATTCGCCTGCCGCACCCATTTCTGCGCCGCTGCCGGCGGCCCCTACAGCCGGCGCGAGGTGGTGGATTTGATCCGGCGGCTGGAGGAGATCAGCGCCACCGTGGGCGGACACGAGCCCCGTCCGCTCCCCTCGGCTGTAAGCCTTTCCATGAAATAATCTGCCGCCAAAATCCGATCTGGCGCGTATTCAGAAGACATGGATCTCCAACTCACAGGAAAACTCGCCCTCGTCACCGGCTCCACGGCCGGCATCGGCTTTTCGATCGCACAGTCCCTTGCGGGCGAAGGAGCCCGCGTCATCCTCAACGGCCGCACCGAGGCCCGGGTGCAGGAAGCCATTGACCGCATCCTGGCGGTTCATCCGCAAGCGCAGCTTGTCGGCCTGGCGCTCGATCTTTCCACGCCGGAGGCCGCCACGGAAACGACGCACCGGTTTCAAGAGGTCGATATCCTGGTCAATAACCTCGGCGTTTATGAGCCGAAACAGTTCGAGGAAATCACGGACAAGGATTGGAGGGACATCATCGAGACCAATTTCATGAGCGGTGTGCGGCTCTCCCGTCATTACCTGCCCCGGATGCGGTTCGAGGATTGGGGGCGCATTCTCTTTATTGCGAGCGAGTCCGCGGTGAACATTCCCGTGGAGATGATCCACTACGGCGTCAGCAAAACCATGCAGGTCGCGCTGGCCCGCGGCCTTGCGGAGACCACCGCCGGCACCGGCGTCACCGTCAATTCCGTCCTCGCAGGTCCCACGCGCTCGGAGGGCGTGGAGCAATTCGTCAAGGATATGGCGCGCACGAAAAACGAGACGCCCGCGCAAGTGGAGGCGGATTTTTTCAAGCACGTCCGGCCCAGTTCGCTGTTGCAGCGTTTTGCCACCACGGACGAGGTGGCTGCGATGGTGACTTACCTCGCCAGCCCGGTCGCCTCCGCCACCAATGGCGCGGCCATCCGGGTGGAGGGCGGCGTCGTCCGGTCGATTCTGTAACGGCGCGATGGCGCGGAATCATTCGCGCCGCCGCGCCTGTGCAGCGGTCCAATGCGCTCAAGCTTCCAGCACCACCCGGTAGCGGGCGTGGCCGGAGCGGAGGCGGTCGAGCGCATCGTTGACTTTACTCATCGGGTATTTCTCGATCATCGCCTTGACTTGATTTCGCGCGGCAAAATCGAGCATTCGCCTGATGTCCCATGGGCTTCCGGCCCGTCCGCCGGCGACCATTTTCTCACGCCCGATGATGCCGAAGGCGGAGATTTGCAAATCCGCATCCGGCACGCCGACGACCACGAGCGTCCCCTGCGGACGCAGCGCGGCGATATAATCATTCCACGGCAGGCTCGCGGAGACCGTACTGATGATGAAATCGAAACGGTCGGCGGCTTTCTTCAATTCATCAGTCCCCTTGGTGGCGATGAAATCCGTGGCGCCGAAACCGCGCGCCTCCGCATCCTTTGAGTGCGTGGAAGAGATGGCCGTCACCTCGCAGCCGATCTTCGAGAGGAATTGCAGCGCCACGTGGCCCAGGCCGCCGATTCCCACCACCGCCGCGCGCATCGTGCCATTCACACCATGGCGCAACATTGGCGTGAAAACGGTATTGCCCGCGCACAGCAGCGGCGCGGCCTCCGCGGAGGCGAGAGTGTCCGGAATCGGCACGACAAATTCCGCCTTGGCCCGCACGCGATCCGCAAAGCCGCCGAAGTGCCCGATGATGGTATCCACCTCCTGCGCGCAAAGGTGCTCGCGCGCCGTGCGGCAATACTCGCAGTGGCCGCACGAGCTGCACTGCCAGCCGATGCCGGCCCGCTGCCCAATTTCGAGGCCCGTTACCCGTTCGCCCTTCGCGGCGACCGTGCCGATGATTTCGTGCCCCGGCACCACGGGATAACTGGAAGAGTGCCACTCGTTATCAATCATTGCGGGATCGCTGTGACAGATGCCGCAATGGGTTACCGCCACTTCCACATCCAGGGGTCCGAGCGGCCCCGGCTCATAGCTAAAGGGCTCCAGCCTCGCGCCCGCGGCCTTTGCTGCAAATGCATTGATCGCCATAGGCATCCTGTGTAATCCCCTCACACCCCGATTACAAACCCTTCATCATCGCTTCTTCCTGATCCATATTCTCTCATGCCCGATCTTGACCGCTTCGGCGGCGTCGCCCGCCTCTATGGACCGCTAGCCCTGGAAAAACTCTCCCGCGCCCACGTCTGCATTATTGGAGTCGGCGGCGTAGGCTCGTGGATAGTCGAGGCGCTGGCGCGGAGCGGAGTCGGGCGGATGACGCTGATCGATATGGACGACGTGTGCGTGACCAACACCAACCGGCAGGTCCCCGCGCTGGAGGGGGAATATGGCCGGCCGAAGATCGATGTGCTGGCGGAGCGGGTGCGGCGCATTCATCCCCAATGCGAAGTAACGCTGCAACCTGAGTTTCTGACGGAATCGACCGCGGAACGCCTGATCCACACAGGCTATACGCATGTGGTGGATGCCGTGGACCGGATGACGCCCAAGGCGCTCATTATCGCGCGCTCGCGCGAGCTGGGGCTGGATGCGATCACCATTGGCGGCGCGGGCGGGCGGCGGGACCCGACGCGGATCCGCGTGGGCGATCTCGGCTCGACCTCGGGCGATATGCTGTTGCGGCTGGTGCGCAAGAAGCTGCGGCGCGCCCACGGCTGGCCGCAGGGCAACGGCCACGTCATGGGAGTGGGCGCGGTTTACTCATCGGAGCCGCAGGTGTACCCGTGGGCCAGCGGAGAGGTGTGCGCAACGCCCGAGCCCGGCAGCAATCTGCACATGGATTGCGCAAGCGGTTTCGGCGCGGCCTGTTTTGTCACCGGCGCATTCGGTTTCGCCGCGTCGGGAGAGATTGTGCGGCGGATTGTCGAGGCTCCTTGACTTGCAGGGGCCGACTGTTGAGGCGGCGCCGAATGGGATGGATGGCGTCACAGTCCCTACCGAAAAACCGACCCAGCCGGGCGAGCCGGTGATCAGATATTCCGGAAAAGCCGGTTGAAATTCTCTTCCACCATCCCGGCTAGAATTTCAGTTTTCAGACCGCGGAGTATTGCGAGGCCCTCGTAGGCGGCCGGCAGGTTTGCCGGGTGATTCACGGGCGTGCCATCGGCGGCCGGGGGCAGGGGATGGAGCACCAACCCGGGCGGCAACGGCATTGCGGGGGCATCGGTTTCCACGAGGAGGCGATCCGGCGGAACGGCGCGAAATGCATCGCGCTTTTTGTGCTTTGGCTCCGCGAGGAAGGAGCCGCTGAAGGAGAAATACGCGCCGCGTTTGACAAAGCACTCGATCATCTCCTCCGGGCCGCCGTATGCGTGCAGCAGAAAGCCGCGCTGCGGCACGGGCTCTGTGCGGATGATGTCCCAGAGGGCGCCCCATGCGCGGAGACAATGGATCGTGGCGGGGAGATTGCGCTCCGCGGCCATCTTCCATTGCGCGCGAAATACGTTTTCCTGGTCCGCAAAATCATAACCTTCCTTCCATCGGTCGAGGCCAATCTCGCCAATCACGCCGCCCGCATCCAGCCTTGCGCGCAATTGCTCCTCCCAATCCCGCGCCCGCTCGCTCGCGCGCCACGGGTGCACCCCGTAGCTTGGGATTACCCATGCGTGCTCGCGCGCGAGCCGCGCCACCGCGTCCCAATCGCTGTCGATCGTCCCGTTTACAACCGCGCCGCCTATCGGCATCGCCTCGAGGGCGCCGATTATCTCCGGCAAATGCGGCGAAAGCCATTCGTCCTGCAAATGATTGTGCGCGTCGTAATGCCGCATTTACGCCTCCGCCGTTTTTTGCGCGAAGTCCACCAGCGCACGGCGCACGGCGGCCATGCCATTCTGCCGGGTGGGCGAGAGATTGCGCAGCAATCCCGCTTCCTCCAGCACCGCCGGCTGTTCCGTGACGATTTCCTCCGCCGTCGCCCCGTCGTAAATGCCGCACATCATCCGCGCCAGCCCGCGCACCAGCGGCGATTCCGCATCCACGGCAAAATGGCAGCGGCCCTCCTCGCGCCGCCCCTCGATCCAGACGCGGGAGACGCAGCCGCGCACCAGATTCTCCTCGCGATGCGCGGCGGGCGGCAGATTCCACTTCCAGCCCGTGGCGACGGCAAGGCGCTCGTGGGGATCGTGGATATCGGCAAGCGTGCGCTTGATCTTATCCTGCCGTTGGGACGGCAGGCCCATTACATCCCCATGCCCAGCTTGTGCAGCTTTGGCGTGATCACGATCTGGCAATACGGGTTCCGGTTTTTGTTCAGCCGGTAATAGTCCTGGTGATAATTCTCCGCCGGGTAAAAATCGCCTGCCTTCGTGATCTCCGTCACGATCGGCTCGGGGAACTTTCCCTGAGCGGCGGCCTTTGATTTCTCCGCCGTCTCCCGCTGC
>DATAXI010000012.1:0-39817 GCA_036266845.1 Chthoniobacteraceae bacterium
GAGGCTGGGGGGCTGGCTGGCCTGCGGCTGAGGCGTGTCCATTGGCTCCGGCGCCGGAGCGGGGGTGGGGGTATCCTCGTCCTGAGGCGTATCCTCGGGCTCCGGGGTGGGCTCGGCGCTTTGCTGATTTCCGGCCAGCAGGCCGCCGCCGTCCAGCCAGGTGACGGCATCTCCCCTGGCGGACTCTTTTTTCCAAAGGGAATAAAGCCAGAGCCCGCTGATGAGCGCCACGTGCAGGGCGGCAATGATGAACACATTCCGCCAGAAGGTGCTCCGCTCCTCCTCCGGGGGCGGCCTCATTCGTTCTCTGGGCTCGTCACCACGCCCACCTTCGTCACGCCCGCCTGGCGGATCGCATCGAGGGCGTCCACCAGCTTCTGCACGGGCAGCTCGCGATGAGCGCGCACCACGACGGCGATTTCGGGCTGTGTGGAATGTTTGTCGGCTAAAGAAGATGTGAGTTGGTCGAGCGAGACCGTCTGGCTATTCAAGGCAACGACGTCGTCCTTGGTGATGGAGACTGTCTGGACCAGGGCGGGATTGACGGCATCGCTGGCTTTTTTGCTCGAGGGGAGAATGAGGCCGGTGCTCTTGTCCATGAGCGGCGTGGTGATGATGAAAATGATCAACAGCACGAAGGCAAGGTCGAGCAGCGGAGTCACGTTGATCTCCGAGAGGGTGTGGAAGGAATTTTTGTCGGAGAAGCGGCGCATGTTATCGACGCAATAAGCGGTTGCCGTGATCGACATACCGGTGGGCGAACTCGCTGGAGAGCTCGGCGGCAAAGTTATCGGTATCCACAGTCATGGCGCGGATGCTGGTGACGAGAAAATTGTAGCCGAACATGGCGGGAATGGCGACCAGCAGCCCGGTGACGGTGGTGATGAGCGCGGCGGAAACGCCGGGAGCCATGGCCGTCAGATTTGCCGAGCCGGCGGTGGCGACATCGCCAAAGGTATCCATGACGCCCCATACGGTGCCCAGCAGGCCAAGGAACGGCGCGCCGCTGACGGCGGTGGCCAGCAGGATCATTTGGGACTCCAGGCGCAGGGTGCTTTCCCCCACGGCGCGCTCCATGGCCGACTCCACGGCGCGCATCTGCGCGGGCGAGATGGGCGTGGCGGTCTCCAGCCGCGCCTTGAAGGTCTCATCCACTTCCGCGGAGCCGAGGAGGTGGAAGGTCAGCTCCTCGCACCCCGCGACATAAACATCGTACAGCGGCGTCCCCTCGAAGCGCGCCCGGAGGGTGTAAAGGCGCAGCGGCTGGCGATCCGCGCGGAAGTGGGCGCGGAAATCGCGCGCCTGGCGCTTCGCAAACCGGACGACGCGAAGTTTTGTCCACATGACCGACCAGGAAAATATGGAGCCGAAAAAGAGCGCGACGAGGACCGCCCTGCCGGGCACGGTCGAGTGCTGGATCGCGAACATGAGCCCGGCGGCGACGATGGGCGCTGGGAAAAAGGTCAATGCCATGTTGACGGCTTAGTTATCAGGTGTGATGGATCGATTCGCAACTGGTAACAAATTTAGGCGCTCATTGAAAACCCTGCTGCTCTGTTTCCTTCTGCCCTGGTGCGCGGGCGCGCAGGAGAATGCCTACGACGTATTGGGCAAGGCGCTCATGCCGGTCGCGAATGTCTTTGTCACCGGCACCGCCACGCACGGGCTGGTTTTGGATGCGCATCTGCTCCAGGCGAGCGCGCTGCCGCCGGCCTTGCAGAATCAACCGATCCACCTGGCGCTGATGCCGCCGGGCCAGGCGCTGGTGCAGGCGCCCATTGACGGGCAGGTGCTCACGGTCTGCCGCAACGGCGATTCGCTCTGGGCCGCGCCGGCATCGAAAATCCAACCCCTGCTCGATGCGCTGGCGGCGCACGCGGCGGGCAAAAAGAAAAGGAAGCACGCGGACTCGGCGGCGGCAAAGGTGTTTGGGCCGCTGGCGCTGCCGATTCCACCCCGGGACCTGGTTTTCCTGCCGGTGCTCTTTGATGTCGCGGATGTGGGCAATGATACCGTCGCGGGCGCGACGTGCCGCGTGCTGGATGTCCGATTCATGCCGCAAATCGAGAAGTCGCTCCATGCGGAGAATTGGATCGCGCGGCTTTGGATCAAGCCGGACTACTCGATTGTCCAGATCGGCCTGAAGGGGCCAAACTGGAGCGGCGGGGCGGCAATCGACAAGATGGATTTTCCCGGGACGCTGCCCGCGGCGGCATTCCAGGCGCCACCGGCGGATGTGATGCGGCTTACGGCCGCGCAATTCCTGGATCTGCTTCAGCGGCTGGGGCGGTAACGGGCGCGGGCTTGCGCAAATGGGCGAAGCGGTCCGCCCACTCCGCGGGAAGGCGCATCGGGCGCCCCTGAGGCATCTGGATGAGGGCGAGCATCTGGCGGCATTGCACGATCAGCGCGTCATCGCCGCGGCGGCGAACCTCGAACGCGCACCAGAAGCGCATCCGCTCGACCGTCTCGAGGCGGCCGTGGACTACGAGGATATCCCCCAGCACGGCCGGCTTGCGGTAATCGATCTCTGTGCGGACCACGACGGGATATTGCCTGCTCTCCGCCATGGCGCGAAGGCCCATGCCGAGCTGCTCTGCCAGGAGGGTGCGGGCGACCTCGATGAAGCGGAGGTAGGCGATATTGTGAACCACCGCGGCGCAATCGGTATCGAAGAACATGACCTGGGTCTCGGTCTGGATGGTGGGCGATTCCATGGATGGGGAGAGTAAGTGAGGGAGGGATGAGAGGGAAAAGAAAACAGGCGGTCCGAAATTCTTCTTGCACTTGAGACTCAGTCTCAATTACTACGGCCGTCGCCCATGAAGACCCAACCCATTCCGCTCCGCCTTCTTGCCTGCGGCCTCTTGCTCTCCACCGCCGGCCTCAGTTTCGCAACGCCTCCGCCGACTCCAGTCCCGGAGATCGACAATAACCAAACCAGCCAGCCCAGCGAGGCCAACCAGCCGGCTCCTTCGCAAGGCAACGTCTTCTCCGGCCTTCAGCGGAGCGCCTACCTCCTGGGCGATATGGGAGGGCTGCGCCCGTTCCTCAGCCGGTTTGGCCTGAGCCTCTCCATTACAGAGACGAGCGAGGTGCTGGGCAATGTGACCGGCGGCACGCGCCGCGGGGCGGATTACGACGGGCTGACGCAGGCGGTGCTCCAATTGGATACCGAGCGCGCCTTCGACCTGCACGGCGGCACGTTCAATGTGAGCGCGCTTCAGATCCATGGCCGCAACCTGAGCGCCGATAATCTGGACAGCCTGCAAACGGCCAGCGGCATCGAGGCGGACCGCGCAACGCGCCTCTGGGAGCTTTGGTACCAGCAGAAATTCCTGAATGACCGGTTCGATATCAAGATCGGCCAGCAGAGTCTCGACCAGGAATTCATGGTGAGCGACAATGCGCTGCTCTTCGTCAACACGATGTTTGGCTGGCCGATGGTGCCCTCCGCCGATCTGCCGGCCGGCGGCCCGGCGTATCCGCTCTCCGCGCTCGGTATTCGCGGCCGGGTGAAGCCCACGGACTCGCTGACGCTGCTGGCCGGCGTCTTCAATGGCACGCCGGTATCCGGCGATTACGACGATCCGCAGCAGGCGAACGCATCCGGCGCCAGCTTTCCGCTGCATGGCGGCACGCTGGCCATTGCGGAGCTGCAGTTCGTTTACCCCGCGAATGGCGCGATGGTGTACCAGGGTGGCGGACAGCCGCTCTCCGGCGTTTACAAGCTCGGCTTCTGGTACGACTCGGAAGACTTCGATGACCAGGAGTACGATGGCAACGGCCTTTCGCTGGCCAATCCCGCCAGCAGCGGCAATCCGCGGGAGCACCATGGCGATTACTCGATCTACGCGGTCATCGACCAGACGATCTGGAATGATCCCGACGATCCGGACGCGGACCGGGACATCAATTTCTTCACGCGCGTGATGGGGACACCGCAATCCGACCGCAACCTGATCGATTTCAGCGCGAATGCGGGGTTCACCTTTCATGAGCCGATCCCGGGACGCAGTGACGATACGCTGGGCCTCGGCATGGGTTACGCCCATGTGAGCAACCGGGCGTCGGACCTGGACAAGGATACGGGCGATTACTCGCAATCCGGCTACCCGGTGCGCAGCGGGGAGACATTCGTGGAGCTGACCTACCAGTACCAGCTTACGCCGTGGTGCCAGTTGCAGCCGGACTTCCAGTACATCTTCAACCCGGGAGGCGGAATCCCGAATCCCAATTCTCCCACGGGCTCGCGGATCAAAAACGAAGCCATTCTCGGCATGCGGATCAACGTTCTCTTCTAAAAAAAGCCATGCGCATTCTCACTGCATCCATCGCATCCCTGTTGCTCGCAGTCTCTCCGGCGGGAGCCGGCGGCCTGCTGGAAAGCATCCATCGCCACGTCACGCTCGCCTCGACGGTGGCGGGCAACGGGGACCTGAACCCGTACGCCCTTATCGTGGCCCCGGTTTCCGCCGGGCGCATCCATGAGGGCGATGTCCTGATCGATAACTTCAACGAGATTTCCAACCTGCAAGGGACCGGCACGACCATTGTTGACTATCGCCCCTCGACCCGAAGCACCTCCTTGATTGCGGAGCTGCCGCGGCGGATCGCGGGATGCCCGGGCGGGGTGGGCCTGAGCACGGCCATGGTGATGCTCAAGAGCGGCTGGATCATCGTGGGCAGCACGCCCAGCAACGATGGCACCACGCGCACCAAGGGACCCGGCGGCCTGCTGGTGCTGGATCCCAACGGCAAGCTGGCCACCGTCTGGTCCAACGCACAGATCAATGACCCATGGGGCAATATCGCCTGCATCGACAACGGGACCACGGCCACGCTCTTCATCAGCATGGCGGGTTTCGACGTGCCCGGCCCCGATGTGCGGGACCCGAAGACCGGCTACCCCGTGACGGTGAGGAAGGCGACGGTGCTGCGGCTCGGGCTCTCGATCCCGGCGGGCAAGCCGCCGGTCATCACCAGCCAGACGGTGGTGGCAAGCGGTTTCGGTCAGCGGGCGGATAAGGACGCCTTCCTGGTGGGTCCCACGGGGCTGGCGCTTGGCTCCGGCGGAACGCTCTTTGTCTCCGATGCGGTGGGAAACCAGATCGTCGCGATCCCCGATGCGGCGACGCGCGGCGACAGCGCCGGGACGGGGCGCGTGGTGACCTCGGCGGGGCTGCTGCGGCGGCCACTGGCATTGACGATGGCGCCGAATGGGCATCTGCTGGTGATCAATGCCCTGAACGGGCAGGTGGTGGAGGTGGACCCCGCGAGCGGCAAGCAGCTTTACGCGCAATGGATCGATGCCGACGAGGCGCAATCGCCGCCGGGCAACGGCGATCTTTTTGGAATCGCGATGATCCCGGATGGACGGGGCTTTTATTACGTGGAAGACGATCAGAACACGTTGATGGAGGCGATTCGATGAAGGACAACCCGGCCTCCTGCGTTTCGCGCAGACGTTTTCTTACCTCCGGCATCCTGGCCGCGGCGGCGGGGGTGTGCCCCGCGCACGCCGCGGAGACGACCACGATCAGGACGCCGGCAGCGGCGGCGAGCGGCATCGAGCCGTTCCGAGGCGCGCATCAGGCGGGAATCATTACGCCGGCGCAGCGGCATACTTATTTTGCGGCGTTCGATCTGGCTGCCGCGGGGCGGGACGGCCTGGTGAAGCTGCTGAAGACCTGGACTGACGCGGCGGCCCGCCTGACTGGCGGCGATCCCGCCGCGGACCTGGGATCGGACGAAGCGGCACCCGGCCCGGATAGCGGCGAGGCGATGGGGCTTTCGCCCCAACGGTTGACGATCACGTTCGGCTTTGGCGCGGGCATGTTTACCAATCCCTACGGCCTCGCGTCGCAACGGCCGGAGGCGCTGGTCGATCTGCCGCGATTCAATGGCGACCAGTTGGCGGAAAACTTCACGGGCGGCGATCTCTCCGTGCAGGCTTGCGCGGAGGATCCGCAAGTGGCGTTTCACGCGGTGCGGCAACTGGCGCGGCTGGGCGCGGATGCGGCCAGGCTGCGCTGGGTGCAATCCGGTTTCCTGCCCAATACGAGGCCCGGTGAAACGCCGCGCAACCTGATGGGCTTTAAGGACGGCACCAACAATCCCTCCACCGGCGACGCGGCGGCGATGGGCAAGTTTATCTGGGTGGATGGGCCGGAATGGCTGCGCGGCGGCTCTTACCTGGTGGCGCGCCGGATCCGCATCGCGCTGGAGCATTGGGACAAGATGAAGCTCGGCTTCCAGGAGCAGACGATGGGGCGCTGCAAATACTCCGGGGCGCCCATCGGCGGCGCGAAGGAATTCGACGAGCCGGACTACGACGCGACCGATAAGGATGGCAACCCCGTCATCGCGGAAAACGCGCACATCCGACTGGCATCGCACACCAATAACGACGGAGCGAAGATTCTGCGCCGCCCTTATTCCTACAATGACGGCGCGAACTTCACGACCGAGCGCTGGCCGCCATGGCGGCAGGATATGGAATACGACGCCGGCCTGTTTTTCCTCTGCTACCAGCGGGATCCGCGGACGGGGTTCATCAAGCTCTTCGAGAAGATGGCGAAGTTCGACATGATGAACCAGTTTGTGACCCACACGGGCAGCGGCCTCTTCGCGTGCCCTGGCGGGATCGGTGAAGGGGAATTCGTGGGGCAAAAGCTCTTCGGATAGCGGGCGCCGGCCGCATCCCCGGGATGGGCCGGCGGACGGACTCCAAGCTGTGTGCGACCGCGGCGACCGGTGGCTGCGCCTGGCGACGATGGCCTGCCATTTGCGGACCATGCGCCGGACGCTCTCGTCCAGATCGAGTGCGCCGGTTTCCTGGGCGGTGAACCAGCGCAAGGCCCGGCTCTCCCCGCTGATGACCGGCTGCGCCCCTTCCGGAGCGATGAACATGTACCGGACGTCGTAATGAAAGTGGGCGGGATCGCCGCTGTGGGCGGGGATGGGATGGATATCGAGATCGAACGGACGCTCGGAGGCGAGGATAAGGCCCTCGATGCCCGATTCCTCCAAGGTCTCCCGCCGGGCCACGCGCAGGATATCGTCATCCCCATCGCAATGGCCGCCAAACTGCATCCAGCGATCGAGCTTCCGGTGATGATGAAGGAGGGTTTGCGATCCGTCCGCATTTACCACCATGCCGCTGCCGGTGAAATGAGCGGGAAAGGAGGTGCGCTCGAAACAGGCTGGCGTCCCGTCGAGCAGGGCGATCATTTTTTCCCTGGCCTCAACCTCCCCGGGACGGTCCGAGAGATCGAGAGCTTCCAGTTGCGCGCGGAGGGTTTCGCGGTTCACGGAACCCATTTATCGGGCGAAAACCGCCGCGCGCCAACTTCAAACCGGAGGAATCAGAATTCCCCCTGGTAATCCTTGAGCGCCACGGTGAGCTTTTTGAGGCCAAGCTCGAGGCGGGTCTTGATGGTGCCGAGCGGGATGCCGGTGTGGGCGGCGATCTCGCGCTGGCTCATGCCCTGGTAGAAGGCGAGCTCGATGGCCTGCTGTTGGGCCTCCGGGAGCGTCTTGAGCAAGGTGCGCAGCGTTTCGCGCACGTCGGCCATTACGAAGTCCTCCTCGGGATCGGTGGTCCAGCTTTCCGGCTGTTGCTCGACCTCCAGGCGGAGGCGATCCTCGGCGCGGCAATGGCTCTGGCACTTGCGCAGGCGGTCGATGGCACGGCGGCGGGCAAGGGTAACGATCCACCCCAGGGGCTTGCCCTTCGCCGGGTCATAGCCGGCGGCCCGGTTCCAGATTTCCATGAAGATTTCCTGAAGGAGATCCTCGGCCTCGGCCTCGTTGTGGACCACTTTCATGCCAAGGGACTTCACGATGGCGGAGTGCCGGTCGTAAAGGTATTCCAGGGCAACGGGGTTGCGCTGCTGGAGCATGATCATCAATTGCTCGTCGGTCAGGTCGAGCGGCGAGATTTCCGTGGTTTCGTGTTGGTCAAGAATAGCGTTCATAGGTCGATACGGATTTTTTTGGTTTTGAGGTGACCCGCCCCTCGGGAAAGGCGCGTGCCAACGTGACGGTTACACATTTAGCAACGGCCATGCCGTGGGGGTTTTACTCAGGGGAACCGGGGAAAAAGGCGGAACGCAGTGTATCGAAACAATACACAAGTGTCATAAAAACATGCGTCCAGACGCACGATTCTCCCCTCCGCAGGAGCCCCCTTAGCGGGCAGCGGACGGAGCCGGGGCCGTGCCGGCGGCGGTTCCTGTCCCGCTGGCGGCGGTCCCGGTGGCGCCGGTGGGATTGGTCAGGAGATTCTTGAGCTCGTCGATCCATTTGCCCGCGGACGGGTGTGCGGGAAAATTTTTGATGATGGAGTACATGGTCGTGAGGCCCTGGTCGCGGGCGCCGATGGTCACGACATCCTCCGCCCGGCTCCAGAGCAGCTCCGGCCGGCGATCCTGGTTGTAGCGGTCGATGCTGAAGGCGTTGGTGCTGGAGGAAGCGGCGGTGCTTTCCTCCAGGAGCTTGGTGTCCCAATACTGAAGGACGCGCGGGTCGCGATTCTTGCGCATGATGGGAAGGAGAAATTTCTCGTAGATGCCATCGATATCGCCCGGCTGCATGGACCAATCGTCCAGGCTGCTCAACTGGTCGGAGAGGTTGTACCACTTGGCGAAAATGTTGCCGGTAATGGGCTGGCGCATGATCGGGTCATCGCCGATGGTGGGGAGCAATTGCTGGGTCTCCTGGGCGTAAGCGAGGACGGCGGGAAATATCTGCTGGTCCGTGGCGCCCGCGGCGCGCTCGAGCGAAAGCGTGGTGTAGCGGAGGCAGGCGCGGATGGCGGCGGGATTCATGCGCCCGACTTCGCGCTTGCGCCAGTTCTGGAAATTGGTCTGCTCATGCGACTGACCGACAAACTGGGTGGCCTGCACGGCCTGGAGGTAAAAGTCCTGCGCGCCCTGGTCTGTGCTGGCGGCATTGGAAAAAGCGGTGAGGGTATTGGTGAGCGATGCGTGGGCGGCCTGCTGCTGCTTTTGCTTGAGCTGGTCAAGGCCCTGGAGCATCGACTGGACATCCACCTGCGGGACGCTCTGGGCCAGGAGCGTCGAGGCAAGGAAAAGGGAACACGCTGGGGCGAAAAAGGGGCGCATGCCGTTTATGTGGACCGGGCGGGACGGGAAATCCAGTCCGGAACGCTTGCCGTGCCATATAAAATGCGCACATTTACGGCCAATCGACGCGATGTTTACGCTGAACCGTGAAATGCAGATCCGCTCCGTCCGCCTTTTGCTGCTGGGGGCGCTGTTCGGCTTTTACTTTGGGAGCCTCTGGCTGGGCTCGCTCCATTTCCCCCACGGGTATGACTGGCGCAGGTATGTCATCTCCCGGCTGCTCTCGCCGCGGGACAACCCCGGGTGGTACTGGCTGCCCGCAGCGGGCGTGGCGCTGGCCGGCCTCTGCATGCTGCCGCTCGCGGCGTGGACCGAGGCGGCGCTGGGCGATGCCGCCACTCCCCTGGCCCGGCGGGTGCGCCGCCCGGCATTCCTGCTGGGCATCTGCTGCCTCAGCCTCTCGGCGATCATTGTCCCGCAGCACACGCACACCGTCCTGGGCCTGCGCCACGCGCACGAGTTGCTGGCGCGTACCTCGGCCGCCGGCCTCGGCATCGGCATGATCTGCGCCTGCCAAAGCCCCGCGCTCGCCGCCCCGGAGCGGCGGCTGCTAAGGCTGCTCTGGCGCGCCGCGACGCTGCTCCCCATTATCGGCGCCATCGGCAGCGGCCTCATCGTTGCGCTGGCGCATCTTCACGGCGTGAATCCCGCCGCATACTTCCGCGGCACAATTTTCTGGCGGCTGGCGTTTTGGGAATGGGCGGGGTCGTTTTCAGTTTTCGTCTTCTTTGCCGCACCTGTGCTCCTGCTGCGGGATAGAAGCACTCGCTGATGCGAGGACCCCGGGCGAAGCCGCAGCTTCACGCATCTTTCGCCCGGAAGCCCTGGCCTCAAAGGCCCTCGGGATGGCGCATTACCGCTCCGTCCGAGGGGCGGCTGCGTTCGGTCCACTGTGGGCCTTTTCTGCCGCCTGTCCAGCCGGTATCAAAACGGAGGCCGGCTACGACCATGAAGACGTGGCCGCGCCGGGCGTAGAGGGTGATCCAGCGTCCGGCTCCGGCCTCGCCGTAATGGCGGAACGCGCGGGAGGTTGTTGGCGAATCGAGCAGGCCGGCGGCGCGCAGGACAAAGGAGGCGGCGCCGGAGCAATCGTATGCGCGATCAAATTCCGCCGAGGTATGGCCGGCGCCATACTCATAGGGGAGGCCGGTGATGCGATTGCCGGCGGCGATGGCGATCTGGACATCCGCGGGAGCGGCGGGCGGGGCGATGGCAAACCCGTTGCACATGGTGGCGGTGCGGCCGGGGATATAGTGATAGACGTAGGGCGGCGCGGCGCAGCCGGCAAGAAAGAGGAGGACGAGTAATACGAAACCGGGGGCGTGGCATCCCCCCATGCGATCCGAGCCGGAGACGGCCATTTGGTTTTCAGGATTCATACTTCATCATTCTCTTCAATGGAGGGGGATGTGATGGTCATTGCACCATTGCAGCGCCATGGGGTTGCCCTCGCCGGCCGCCTTGCGGTACCAGGCTTCCGCCTCAAACTGGTTGGCCGCGATTCCGGCGCCATATTCGAGGCACTCGGCGAGCAGGTACATGCAATAAGGACTGCCGGCGTGTGCTCCTTCATCGAAGAGGCCGACGGCTTTCGCCTGATCGCGCGGGACGCCCTCGCCATTCATATAGAGGACGCCCAGGTTGCCGGCGGCATCGGGGAAATGGAGATCGTGCGCGCGGGAAAAGAGCTGGAAGGCCTGCGCGAAATTCTTCTGGCCGCCGATGCCCTGGTCATCGCAGGCGCCGAGCAGATTCATCGCGCGGGGGTCATTGGCCGCCACGGCATCCTGCAAGAGCGCGAGCCCCTGCCGCTCATCTTTCTTTACGCCGGTGCCGTGCAGGTAGCACTCGGCGAGGCAGGTTTTGGCGGCGGCATCGCCGGCATTGGCGCCCATTTGGAAGAAAACAACGGCCTGCGCGTAATCTTTGGGAACGCCCTCGCCGTTGGAGGCCATGAGACCGGCCTGTGTCATGGCCTCCCCATTGCCACGGGCGGCGGCGGCGCAATACCAGCCGTAAGCATCCATGGGCGCGGCGGCGCGGAGATGATTGGCCAGGATGACCATGGCGGCAGGATAATCCTGGCTGGCGGCATCGGTGATTGCCGGACGCAACGCGGTGAATTGCGATGCCGGCATCTTCTCGAACATGGGGCGGAGGCTGTCGAGCAGGGTATCGAGCCGGACACGTCCGGTATCGACACCGGGATAGTCGCGGGAGAAATCCAGGTAGGTTTCGATCGCCTTTGCCCAATCGTGCGACGCTTCAAAATTTTGCCCGGCCTGGAGTGCCGCCTGCATGGGGTCCGGCATGGGCGTCGAGACCGGGGTGGGGGCCGCTGTGGGGGCGGGCGTTGCCGCGGGGGGCGGGGTGGGCGTCTGCGGGAGGGGCGTGGCCGCGGCGGTCTGCTCCTGGGGCTGTTCAGGCCCGGAACGGGTCATTAAAAACAGCGCCATGCCCGCGATGCAGCACCCGGCTACGGCAGCAATCCCGAGCCACGGGATTTTCCGGCGCTTGCCCGGCGGCGCCGGCTCCGGCGAAGGAGGGATGCGAAGCGCCGCGCCGGGCGCCTCGCGCCGCGGCGGAGCCGGAGGCGCGGCGGTGGAATGGCTGGCCTGGGCCCGGAAAGCGCCGGCAAGTGTGGCCCCGAGCGCCTGGCAAAACTCCGCGCCGGTGGCGTAGGCGCGCTTCGGGTCCAGCGCCTTGCGCAGCACCTCGTTGCCTGCCTCCGGTAGCGAGGCGATGGGCACGTACCGCGGGGCGGGTTGCGTGCCCAGGGCGCCGATCATGACGGGCGAGAGTGTCCCGCCCAGCAGCTCATAAACGACGGCGGCCAGCGATTGCATGGCATGCCGGCCGCCAGGGCTTGCGGAATCGCGCGCCGCGGCCTCTCCCACCATCGTCTGCCCGCCGGCCCAGGTATCGGAGCTTGAAAACTCCCGCGTGATGCCGAGCGCGTTCACCTTCACGATGAACTGCGGCCAGCGGTCCACGGGCATTGTGAGGCGGCGCTCGACCTCCTTTTCCACCCCTGGGAAATGCACAAAAATCTGGCCCAGCGAAAAATCGATATGGCGCAGGCCGCGCGCGGCGGCCTCATCCACGCCCGCGGCGATCTGCTTGAGAAGCAGGAGCGCCTCGTCGGCATCGATCTCCTGCCGGCACCGGAGCAGCTCCAGGAGGGCGAACCCTTCGGTCCACTCGAGGAGCAGAAACGCGGAATCGCCGGAGCGCTGGATGCCCTGGACGCGGAGGATATTGGGATGCTCGACGCTCTGCAACTGGGCGACCTCGCGCTCGATTTGCGCGAACGCCGCCGGATCGCCCAGCCAATCCGCCTGCAGGACCACCAGCCGCAGCCGCGAGCGGTCGTGCGCATCCTCGGCCAGGAAACTCCAGCCGGTATTGTTCTCGCCCAGGTCGCGCAGCAGCTCGTACCGGCCCGCGACGAATGCCCCGGCGTAGAAGCCCTTGTTTCTGAGAATATCCCCGCCGGTGCGCCCGCTCTCCGGGAGGAGGACGATGGCGCTCTCGGGATCGGACTGCGTACTCCGCGCGAGCGTCCCGATGCTCGCCTCCAGTTGCCCGCGCAATTCCGTGGGCGTCTGCGGGCGGTCCGCCGGTTTCTTGGCCAGCATGCGGGCCAGGAGATCGCGCACGGACTCCGGGGCAAAGCCAATGCGGGCCATGGGAGGCGGGGCGCTCAAATGCTGGCTCATCACATGCGCCAGGGTGCCGGAGAAAGGCGGCTCGCCCGCCAGCATGTACCAGAGCGTCACGCCCAGGGAATAAATGTCCGAGCGGACATCGAGGTCCAGCTCGTCCAATTGCTCCGGCGATGCGAAATGCGGGGTGCCCACAAAGCCGCCGCCGGAGATCGTCACATCGCCCGCGGTGGTATCGCCCTGCGAGGACTTGGCGAGGCCGAAATCGATCACCTTGACGACCAGCTCCTCATCCTCGCGCACGAGCATCAGGTTGGAGGGCTTGATATCGCGATGCACGAGCTGGTGCTTCTGCGCGGCATTGAGGGCGCGCGCCACCTGCACGGCGATGCGCAGCGCGAGGATCGGCTGGAGCTTTCCGCCGCGGCGCACGAGGGATTCCACCGTCTCCCCCTCGATGAATTCCATCGCATAAAAATAGGTGTCTCCCTCCACGCCGAGGTGAAAGACGGAGGCCACGTGCCGGTGGCGCAATTGAGCGGCGGAGCGCGCCTCGCGCACAAAGCGCTGGCGCGCCACCTCGCTGTGGATGGAGGCGGCGTTGATGACCTTGAGCGCAACGGGGCAGCGCAGGTTGGTATCGAAGGCCTTGTACGTGATGCCCATCGCGCCGCGGCCCAGCTCGTAGAGCGACCCGTCCTCGCGGCGCAATACCTCGTAATGGTCGAATACCGTCGTCTCTGGCATGGTCTATCGGTCGCTCGGGCCGCGAATCTTTTGCGCATCTGCGCCCCGGTCCCATTCCTCCACGCGATCCTCGGCGGGAACGGTTGAGGGATCGAGCAAGGGCGTGGAGAGGAGCACCCAGGTGCTGCCGAGTCGCTTCACATCGACATGCAGGTTGCCATCTTCCAGGAAATAAACCATTCCCATCTCATCCGGCGGCATGGAAGTGCGATAGCGGACGGGGTAATTATCCAGGCTGAGCTGGATGCGCAACAGCTCCAGCGTATCGCCACGGGAATACTGGGAAAAGGCGCGGACCACCGGGGCCTGCTGCACGGGCGGCGGCGGCGGGGGACGGCACGATGCCAGCGCGGCGGCAAGAAGGATGCAGGAGACGGGGCGAAACCTCATTGCCTCCTTAATGGGATAGAGGTGGCGGCGGCGCAACCGCAGGTCCAGAGTAAAAGCACCCCAAGGGCGTGCCAGCCGGGGCTTGCGGCGGTGAAGACCGCGCCATTCTCGACCTTCGAGTCCGCGGGGAGATTGCGGTAGGCGATTTCGTGGCCGGCGGTGGTATCCGCAGCGATGCGGCGATGCCAGAAGAAGCTGAGATCCATGCAACGCTGCGCGGCGAAGGAGGGCATGAAGCGGGCGATCTCCGAGATGACGGGACGCCGGCTCAGCTCCGACGCCGAGGGCGCCTGGCCGGAGAAGAGGATAAAGGGAATGAGCACCAGCGGCACGGCGACCACGGCCTGCATTAAATTGCGCGCCAGCGCGGAAATGAGCGCGCCGATGGCCACGGCGGAAATCGCCGTCAGCAGCAGCGCGGCGAGCTGCCAGAGCATCGCGCCGCCCACACCGCCAAAGCATTGGAGCGTGAGATAAAAGAGGAGCGATTGCGCCGCGGTGACGGCGCCGAGGAAGAGGAGCTTTGCCGCTATATAAAGCTCCGGTGTCACCCCCGCAATGCGCTCCCGGAGGTAGATCGGACGCTCCCGCACAAGCTCCTGCGAGGCATTGCTGCAGCCGAACCAGAGCGCGGCGATATAGGCGAAAAAGAGGCGGAGCGATGCGTCGTCGCTCACCCAGCCCACCAGAGCGGCGAGGGCCAGGGGCTGCACGGCCAGCAGCGCGGCGTTGCGCCAATCGGAGCAAAGAATGGCCCACTGGCGCCGGAGGAGCGTGACCAGCCGGCCCGCGGCAGTTGGGCCGTGGCGGGGCGGCGCGGCTTGCAGCGCCTCCCCGGGCGCGGGAGGCAGCGGTGCGGCGGATGCGGCGGCGATCCACTCCGCGGGCGCTTTTTCCTCGAGCCGGTCGTAGAGCGTCGCGAGGCGCTGGACGCCGAAGAAATCGCGCACCTCCTGCGGCGTGCCGGTGTAAACGGCGCGCCCGGCTATCAGGACGGTGACCTGGTCCATGAGATAGACGTTCTCCATCACATGCGTGGTGCAGAGCACCGTGCAGCCGCGGTCCGCAAGGTCCCGGAGGATTTCCATGAGCTTGAACTCCGTGGCGGGATCGAGCCCGGAGGTGGGCTCGTCCAGGAAGAGCACCGGTGGGCGCGCGAGCAACTCCACGGCCACGCTTGCGCGCTTCCGCTGGCCGCCGGAGAGATCGCCAATTCGCGTGCCGGCATGTTCGCGCAAGCCGAGTTGCGCCATGGTCTGGAGGATCAGCTTGCGCAACTCCAAGGGGGGCGTCTCGCGCGGAAACCGGAGCCGCGCGGCAAAATCGAGCGCCTGGGAGACAGTCAGCTCGGCGTGGACGATTTCCGCCTGCGGCACAAAGCCCCAGTGATCGGCGCCGCCGCCGCGCGTGACGCGCACATCATCCACCGCCACGAGGCCGGAGGTGGGCGAGGCCAGGCCGGCCAGGATGGAGAGCAGCGAGGACTTGCCCGCGCCGCTGGGACCGATGATGCCGACGAAACGCGCCGGCGCGACCTCCAGCGAAATGTCCTCCAGCAGCGTCCTGCCATTCGCGATGCGGGTGACCTCCCGCGCGTGGATGCCGCCGCCGGAGACGGCGCTTACGGAGTGCAGCGCCCTGCCGTCGAAGAGAAAATAGAATGGCCCCGTCTGGAGCCGGTCGCCGATGACCAGCCGGTGCTCATCAAAGCGCTTTCCGTTTACAAAGGAGCCGCCGCTGCTTTGCAAATCTTCGATGCGGCAGCCCTCATCATCGCGGATGACGACGGCGTGATGCCGGGAGACGGCGGGGGAATTGAGTACGACATCGGAGCCGGCATCGCGGCCCAGCGTGGTCCTCTCCCCCAGGGGAATGTGCTGTGCCGCCGCGCCGCGGATGAGGATGGGCGGGGGCGGCGCGCCGGCGGCAGTGGCGGCAAGACCGGCGCGGCGCTGGATTTCGGCGGGGGTGGGAATCGCCCCGGCCTCGAAGAGGAGCTGGACCGCGCCGAGGCTGACGATATCGCCCGGCTCGAGCTGCGTGCGCGCGGTGATGGCGACCGGTCCGATGCGCGTGCCCCATTGGCTCTGGAGATCGGTAATCCAGAAGGCGGCGCCGTCGCACTCCACCTCGCAGTGCCGGCGCGATACCTCGCAGTGGTCCAGGCGGAAATCCGATTCCGCCGCGCGGCCGAGCACGCATTTCCCCCGCCCCACCGGCAAGGCGCGCAACGGCAGGCCGGCGAGGACCAGGAAGTACCCGGAGGCCGCTTCGGAATCTGGTTTCATGATGGGGACCGCCGCCAGGGTTCTGGGGGAGGAAGATTTTGGCTTAGGGCAGCACGGCCCAGACTTCGACGACGCGGTTGCGCACCGCGTCCTTCTGATTGCCGAAAAGCGTGGAGCCGCCCATGCCGACGGCATGCATGACATTGAGCGCGCCGCACCGGTCGCGCAGCGTATTGAGCACGGCCTGGGCGCGGACGGTGGAGATATGGAGGTTTGTTTTTTCGTCCCCCTTGAGGTCGGCAAAGCCGAGGATGACAAAGACGCAGGTGGGGTCTTTGACCAGCGGCTGCAATTGCGGCGAGGCCAGCGCGGCGCGCAGGCCATCCACATCCGCCGGAGCCACGGCGACATGGCCGGTGGGGAACGGGATGGAGAGGATGCGGCCCATCTGCCGTGCGCGCTCGACGGACATGTAGAGCTTGTCCTTATCCTCGTCGGTAATGGCCGGCATCAGGTCGATGCGCTTGAGGACCTCGTCCTTGACCTCCTGGTTCTGTTTCTCCTGGAGGCTGAGGTCCGGGGTCTGCACCTGGACGTTGGAGATATCCGCGGGCGCGGGCTGCGCGGAGGCCTGGGGCGCCGGGGTGGCCGCGGGCTCCGGAAGACGGGAGGCGAGAAATTCATGGTGTTCCCCGGCCACCTGCGCGTTCTCGAACGAGGTGCCGACCACGCCGGTCTGGACCTTGTCCTTAAAGTGGCGCACCTGGATGAACACGGCCCCCGCGGCCATGATGACCAACCCGGCGATGCCGCCCAGGATGAGGTACTGGATCATCATTGGCTTGCGCTTGCCCGTGGCGCCCGCGTCCAGCAGGGGATGCTTGCACTCCGGGCACAGGAACGGCTCGCCTTCCGGCACTGTGACGGTCTCATTTCGATACGCAAGGAGGCAGCCGGCGTAATTCGGGCATTTTCCTGTGCGAAGCATGGCAGGGGTGATTCAAGCAAGGTCCGGCGCGGGTTTCAACGCTGGCGATTTTTCCTCTCGCGGACCGGGGGTTTACGCGTAGATTGCCGCCGGTTTCCGGCTCCAATGGTTTCACGATGAAAGGTTCCACCTGTTTTTTCCTGGGCGTTCTCTGCGTCGCGGGGATCTATGGCTATTTCAACGGCTTGCCGGAGGAAGTGCGCCAGGCTTTGAACCGCTTTGTGCCCGCCAGTGTCACTGCGCCGGTGGAGGGCGCCGTAGCGCACATTACCGGCGGCGGTGAGTATGGTAAGGATCTGTTGATCGCGGATGGATCCAAAGGCGAAGGGAG
Source organism: Chthoniobacteraceae bacterium (assembly GCA_036266845.1). Taxonomy (GTDB): domain Bacteria; phylum Verrucomicrobiota; class Verrucomicrobiia; order Chthoniobacterales; family Chthoniobacteraceae; genus DATAXI01. Next base: position 17,499 of record DATAXI010000012.1, read on the forward strand.
CGGCTGCCTCATCGATTACCAGGGGCACACGCTCATTGTGACCAATGCCCATATCATCAGTGAAATCGGCGGCGCGAAATTCCGGGAACTGGATTCCACCGAAGTGCCGCCGGCGAGCGCGTTCGCCTTTGCCGATGGGGCGGACCTGGCCGTGGCGGCGCAAACTACGGCGGCGCATGGGCTTGAGCTTGCGAATGTGGACAAGGAGGTGGCCGTGGGCGACGACGTGATCGTGCTGGGCAACAGCCTGGGCGCCGATGTGGCAACGAAGATCACCGGCAAGGTGACGGGCATCGGCCCCAATCTGGTGGAGGTGGATGCGAAGTTCGTGGAGGGCAACAGCGGGAGCCCTATCATCCAGGTGAAAAGCGGCAAGGTGATCGGAATCGCCACTTTCGCGGAACGCCCCCGGGTGACGGCGCTCTCTGGCGATTCGCAGTATTCATCGGAATGGCGGCGGTTCGGCTACCGGCTGGATACCGTGCGGCTGTGGCAGCATCCCTCGCCTCAACAATTCGCCGTGGAATCCGAAACCTATGAGTCCGTGCATAAGAAGACCTTGAGCCTGATCGCGCTGGCGGAGGACCTTTCCAACGGACACATTGTGCTGGCAAAGTATGAGGCGCCGGACAATCCGCTGCGCCAGATCGTGACCGATTACCTGGAGTCCGCCAGTGGGCTGAACAAGACCAGCCTCGTCCCGGGTGACGCGCGGATGCAATTCGTCCACGGAATCGTCTTCGAGATCGACTCCGACACGCGCGTCTTGCGCCAGCAGGATTTTACGTGGTTCCACTGGCACATGCTGCAAATGGAATTTGAGACGCGCAAAGAGTTGAAGAAGGCCTTCCAGCGTGTCGAAAGCGCGGAGCAGACGCGGGAGAGCATGCTGCACTGATTTTTTTCGGCGTTGTGGCGGGCAATATTCAGCCGCTCTGGAACTGGGCCATGTCCGGCGGCAGCGCCGCCTGCCAGGAAAGCCTTTCGACGGCGATATCCAGTACGCCGGAGTGAAGCGCGTGACGGCGCAGGAGCAGGGCTTCCGCCAACTCGGGCGTCCAGCCGGTCTCGATAAATGTGAGGTAGTGCTCCTCGCTCGGACCGTAGATTTTGTCGCCTACAACCGGGAAGCCGGCGTGCGCGAGGTGGACGCGAATCTGATGCATCCGCCCCGTCTCGGGAAAGGCGCGCACCAGGGCAAACGGTTCGCCATTTCGCAGGAAGCGGCGCTCGACCCGGAAGCGGGTCCGCGCGGCGGCGCCATCGGGGTGGACGCATTGCTTGAGATGGATGCGCGAGGGCATCCGGGAGCCCTGGCGCAGCAGGGGCGCATCGATGGCGAACGCATCCTCCGCCGGCCAGCCCCACACGAGGGCCAGGTATTGCTTGGCGATGCAGCGGCGCTCCATGAGGGTGCAGAAATGCCGGGCCGCATCGCGGCTTTTCGCGATGAGCGTGAGTCCGCTGGTCTCGCGGTCCAGGCGATTGATGATGGAAACCTGGCCGCCGTTCGCCAGTTCAAAGGCCATCAGATCGCGAAGCAGATGCCATAGCGTGCGAGCATCGGACGGCTTGCTGGGGTGCGCCTGAAGCAGTGCCGGCTTGTTGACGACCATCCAGTCCGCCGATTCCGCCACGATCTCCAGCCGGGGCGGAATGGAAGCGGGTTGCGCGGAAGCGGCGGTCCGGGTCACATTGGCAAATAACCATGAAGCCCTTGCTGAGCGCAAACCGATGATCCGGCTGAACCGTGTAACCCGGGCGTACCCGGGCGGCGTGGTGGCGCTCGATGAGGTGTCGCTGGAGATCGCGCCGCACGAATTTGTGGCCGTGACCGGCCCGAGCGGCTGCGGCAAGAGCACGCTGATGCACATGATAGGCGGGCTCGATACGCCCACCAGCGGCGAGGTGTATGTGAATGGCCTGGCGCTCCACCGGGCGGACGATGCGGCGCTGACGGAATACCGGCGCCGGAGCCTCGGCATTGTGTTCCAGTTCTTTAACCTGCTGCCGGCGATGACCGTGCTGGAAAATGTGACGCTGCCGCTGCTGCTGGCCGGCGGCAGGCTGGGACCGGCCCGCGAGACGGCGCGGGAGTGGCTGGAGCGGGCCGGCCTTTCCCACAGGCTGGGCCATTTTCCCCACCAGCTCTCCGGCGGCGAGATGCAGCGCACGGCGATCGCCCGCGCGCTGGTCCACCGCCCGGCCGTCCTGCTGGCGGACGAGCCGACCGGCAATCTGGACTCCGCCAACGCGGCGCAAGTCATTGAAACGCTGCAAAAGATTGCTTCTCAGCAGATTTGCACAATGGTAATCGTCACCCACAGTGAGGAAGTCGCGCGCATCCCGGAACGCCGAATCGTGATGCGCGACGGCAAAATCGAGCCGATCCCATGAATCCGGAAATCTTCAAAATGCTGCATGGCCTGCCGCTGTTCGCGGAATTTACCGAGGCGGAGCTGGAAGGGACCATCGACCTGATCGACAAGGTCCAGTTCCCTCCCGGCGAGTGCATCGTGCGGCAGGATGAGAAGGGGGATTGCATGTTCGTGCTCATGGATGGGAGCGCGCGGGTGGTCCATCGCCGCGACGGACGCGAGATCGAGCTGGCAACGCTGAAGGCCGGCGATTTCTTTGGCGAGCTGGCGCTGGTGGATTCCGGCCCGCGCTCCGCGGATGTGGAGACGCTGACCCCGTGCAGCCTGCTCCGCATCGAGGCCGGGGCGCTGCGGGCGATTGCCGGCGTGTACCCAAATGCGGCGTTCAAGCTGCTCATCGCCGTGGGACGCGCCCTGGTGCAGCGCATGCGCAAGGGCAACCAGAAGTATATCGACTCGCTGCTGACCGGGTCCCATTAATGTTTGGACAGGATTGACGGGATTTGCAGGATTTACCCGGAACCGGGGGACGGCACAGGTCATTCCAAATCCTGTTCATCCCGCAAAGTCCGTAAATTCCGCCCTATTTTCCGCAGCCGATGTCGCAAGCCATTCCCCAACAAACCCTCGCCAAAAGCGCCTCCCTGGCCGGCACCTCGCTCCATACCGGCGAAAAGGTGACCCTTACCATCCACCCCGCCCCGCCGGGCACGGGCCGCAAGTTCCGCCGGAGCGATCTGCCGGATGAGCCGACCATCGATGCGAAGATCGAGAACGTAAAACAGGTCGAGCGGGCGACGACCATCGCCGAGGGCAATGTGAAGGTGCAGACCGTGGAGCATGTGCTCTCCGCGCTGGCGGGCCTGGGCGTGGACAATGCCATCATTGAAATGGATGCCAATGAGCCGCCGATCGGCGACGGCAGCGCGGCGCCCTATGTGGAATTGATCAAGCGGGCGGGCATTGTTGCGCAGGAAGGCCAGGCGCCGCTCTTTGGCGTCCATGAGCCGATCCACCTGGAAACCAAGAGCGGCTCGCTGATGACCGTGGTGCCGGACGACAAGTTCCGCATCTCCTGCACCCAGCAGGGGCCGGAGGGGCGGTTCACGCAGTTTTACAGCACGGAGATCACGCCGGAAATCTACGAGAAGCAAATCGCGCCGGCCCGGACGTTTGTCTATTACGAGGATGTGAAGCCGCTCATGGACAAGGGGCTGATCAAGGGAGGCTCGCTGGAGAGCGCCATCGTCATCCGGGGCGACTCGGTGCTGAGCAAGGAGCCGCTGCGGTTTCCGGATGAATTCGCGCGGCACAAGATTCTGGATATCGTCGGCGATCTCGCGCTCTTCGGACGCCGCATCAAGGGGCACGTGATCACGGTGAAGCCGGGGCATGGCCCGAATGCGGAGCTGGCGCGGGCGATGGCCAGGCAATACGCGAAGCTGATGACGCTGGTGCCGCCGGCGATTGTGCCCAAGGGGGGCTCCGTGCTGGATGTGAACGAGCTGATGCGCATCCTGCCGCACCGGTACCCGTTTCTGCTGGTGGACCGCATTGTGGCGTTCGAGGGGGATACGAAATGCACGGGCGTGAAGGCGGTCACGATCAACGAGCCGTATTTCCAGGGCCATTTTCCCGGACACCCGGTGATGCCCGGCGTGCTGCAACTGGAGGCGATGGCGCAGGTGGCGAGCATTGTCCTGCTGCGGATGGCGGGTTCAGCGGGGCAGATCGGCTATTTCATGAGCGCGGACGCTGTGAAATTCCGCAAGCCGGTGGTGCCCGGCGATACGCTCTTCATCCACGTGGAGATGTTGAAGTTTCGCGGGCGCATCGCGAAGGCGGTGGGCCGTTGCGTGGTGAATGACGATGTCGTCTCCGAGGCGCAAATGATGTTTGGGATCGTCGAGACGTGAGCGAGATCCATCCCACGGCCATTATCGACGCCGCGGCCCGCATCGGGGCGGACGTGCGGATCGGTCCGTACAGCATCATCGGTCCCGATGTGGAGCTGGGGGAAGGCTGCCGGCTCCAGCATCACGTAACGCTCCAGGGGCCGGCCGTGATCGGCCCGCGCAATCACTTTTACGCCTATGCCTCGATTGGCCAGCAGACGCAGGATCTGAAATACACGGGGGAGCCGACGCATCTCCAAATCGGCGGCGGGAATACTTTTCGCGAATTCGTCAGCGTTCATCGCGGCACGGCTCCGGGCTCGTGGACGCGGATTGGCGACGGCGGCAACTTTCTCGCCTACAGCCATGTTGCGCACGATTGCACCGTCGGTGACGGCGTCATTTTCTCGAACAACGGCACGATTGCCGGCCACGTGGAGGTGGGGGACCACGCCATTATTGGCGGGTTGACCGCGATCCACCAGTTCTGCCGGATTGGCCGGCACGCGATCACCGGCGGCTGCTCGAAGATTGTGCAGGATGTCCCGCCGTTCCTGATTGCCGACGGCAACCCGGCGCGCGTCCGCGGAGTCAACCAGATCGGCCTCGAGCGCCACGGTTTTCCGGAGGAAGCGATGCGCCGGATTCGCGAGGCGTACCGGCTCCTGTACCGCTCGAAGCTGAATGCGCAGCAGGCCGTCGAGGAAATCCGAAAGACGCTCTGGGGCACGGCGGAAGTGGAGCAATTGGTCACCTTCATCGAAACCAGCAACCGGGGCATCATCCGACGCCCGGTGCGCGGGGCTGAAGGGGAATCGAATGCCTGAGCCGAGGTGCATCGTGATCGCCGGGCCGAATGGCGCCGGGAAGACGATGCTCGCCCACAGGTATCTGCCGGCTCAAGGGGTGATGCATTTTGTGAACGCGGATTTGATTGCGACGGGCCTTTCCCCATTCCGCCCTCGAGGAGCCGCGCTGGCTGCGGGAAAGCTCTTTCTGGCGGAACTGGATCGCCTGGAGGAGGCGGGAGAAAGTTTCGCATTTGAAACGAAGTTGAGCGGCCTGGGGCGCCTTTCGCGTCTTAAACGGCTGAAGGAGTCCGGCTATCGCACGCAAATCGCCTTTTTGAAACTCGACTCCCCGGCGCTTGCGATTCGCCGCATTGCCACCCGGGTACGGCAGGGCGGCCATTCCGTACCATCCCGGGATGTGGAACGGCGTTTTCACCGGGGATGGAAGAATTTCGTCCAATTATATTCTATAGCGGTGAATGACTGGGGGGTTTACGATAACGCCGGCAGTAATCCCGTTGAGATTGATTCGAGTTTATTGAACGCGCCTTTGCAACCTGGAGCACGGAAACGGAAGAAGACGGAGTTTTCGGCCGGCGTTGGGCGCGCTTTACGTCTTGCGGCGAAAGACGCCCGGAAGGTGGCCAAAATGTACGGCACGCCCGTCTATTATATGAAGGACGGCAAGATCGTGGCGGAACGGCCATAAGGTTCTCAGGTTTTGGCCCCTGCGGCGTTGCGCCCGGGGTTGGGCGGTGCTAGCCTGAGTCACCCGGCCTATTTCCGGGGTCATCTTTACCCCTACTTATGCCACAGGCAATCATGGACCCGGAGGAAGTCCGGCGTTTCGCGAAGGAGCTAAAGCGCTTCAATGAGGATGTGCAGGCGCGGGCGGCGGCGTTGCAGGCCCGTTTTGCCGCTGTCGGCAGCACCTGGCAGGATCAGGAGCACGAGAAATTTGCCGAGGAATTCGTCACCACCATGAAGGTGCTCAAGAAATTCGTCGAAACCGCGGAGAAACATACCCCTTTTCTCCTCAAGAAAGCGCAGCGCATCGAGGATTACCTGGACCAAAGATAGCGCATGGCCACGCATGCCAGAATCACCTCCACCGACGCGCTCGACCATTTCCGGGCGGACCTGATCGTCTTTCTGAACAAGGCGCAGAGCGCGCTGGACCAGGCGCTGGACGAGGTGCGCCGCACGCGGAGCTGGATTCAACACGACCAGCGGAGCCATTGGGAAAACGAGGCACGGCGCCGGGCACGCGCGCTGGCCCAGGCAGAGCAGGAGCTGTTGAGCGCACGCATGGCCAAGGCGCTGGACAACCTCACGGCCCAGCAGACCGCCGTAAACAAGGCCCGCCATGCCCTGGAGGAGGCGAAGGAAAAGGTGCGCAAAATCAAGCTCTGGATACGCGACTATGACGGCATGGTGGAGCCGATGGCCCGCGGCCTCAACTCCCTGCGCGGCTACCTGGACCACGATCTGCCAAAGGGCATCGCGCTGCTGGTGGAGTTCGGGAAAATCATGGATTCCTATGCGGAGGCCGCCGCACCGCCGAAGCAGAAGACCCCGGAAGGCGCGCCGGAGGAGAACGTGGAGGCGGCGCCATGAGCTCAGAAGCCGACGCGATGCTGGCCGCGGCGCTGCAGAACCTGACCATCGCCTGGCAGGAAGTGCGGACCCATTGGCGGGACGAGAAGGCGATCGCATTCGAGGAGCATTATCTCAAGGAGCTGCCGAGCCGCGTGACCCAGGCGGCGGCGGTGATCTCGGAGCTCGAGAAGGTGCTGAAAAAAGCGAGGATCGACTGTGGCTAATCTGGAAATACGCCGGAGCCTGGAACTGCTGGACCGTCTGAAGCAGTCGGTGGCCGAGTTTGCAAAGCGGGAGGAGCGGATGACGCGCGGCCTGGAGGTGCGCCGGTCCGGAATCGCATGGCGTTACCAGGCCGCGATGAGCGGCGAGGAGGAGGCGCAGGCGGCGCAACTGGCGGAAGCCGAACGGGCGGTCGCGGAGGCGCAGGAGCACGTGCGCCGCATCGCAAAGGCCCGCGATGAGCGGGCGCGCCGCTATTCCGGCCAGGCGCTGCGGATGCTGCCCATGAAGGCGCGGGAAGCGCGAGGCAATTTTCTGGGGAGCCTGCAGGTGCGGCAGCGGGATGCGGAAAGCGAGCGCGCCACGGCGATCCATGCGGCGGACCTGGCAGCCGGGGAGCAGGCGGGGGTGCTCACGGAATATTGCCGCCGGCTCATTGTGCTGAAGCGGGAGGCGCGCAACAGCCTGGCCGGTTATCGCGATTTTCGGAAATGCCTGCTCTCGAAGGGAACCGGAGAAGATGCGCCCGGCGCAGACGAGCTGACGCTGGTGGACGCCGCGCTGGCGGAGGCGGAGCGGCGGATGCAGGATTTCCGGCAATACTGGGCGCCCCGTTTCTTCCAATATATTCCGCCGCCGCTTGCCGCCTTGATCTCCCTGCTCGCCGGCGCCGGGGTTGCGGCAGGTTTTGGTTTTGGACCACATGGATGGGAGGCCGGCGGCGGCGCCGTTGCCGTTTTGCTCGCGGGAACGTTTACCCTGCACACGGCCACGAAGCGTCATTTGCAAATAGCGGCACTCGACCTTGCGGCGGCGGTGGTGAAAGCGGATCGTCTTTACGAGACGGTGCGCCAGCACGGTACCGAGGCCCTTGCGGAGGAGCACAGAGGCATCCAGGCCGAATACGAACGGAAGCTGGCGGAGATTTCCGAGCAATGGAACCGCGCGGACGAGGTGGAGTTGCAATACCAGACCCGCGTGCGCACAAAAGTGGAAGGGCAATCGCCCCGGCTGCTGGCGAAGATTCGCGAGCAACAGGGCCGCCGCGAGGCATTGCAAGCCGGCGCACTGCAAACGCGGCTGGCGCAAATCCGCTCCGCCTCCGCCGCCCGCCGCGAGGAGGCCGCGCGCACCCACGAGAGCGAGACGCAGCAATGGACGCGCGAGGAGATCGATGAATGGCGCAGTCTGGAGGAGCAATGGAAAGGCGAGATCGATCCCCTGTACGCGGAGATTCGCGCCATCCAGGCGGAAGCGCGCACGCTTTTCCCCGCGTGGAACGCCGACTGGATCCATCGCTGGAATCCGCCGCACGATTTCCCAATCGGCGCAAAATTCGGCGAGCTGGCCGTCAATATCCATACGCTCGCGGGCGCGGTGCCCAAGGATCCGCGCCTGTCGCTGCCTGGTCCGGCGGAGTTTTCCCTGCCGCTGATGCTCACCTTCCCGCGCCAGGGCTCGCTCCTCATCGAGGGAAAAGAATCGAGCCAGGCGCCGGCCATCGGCGCGCTCAACGCGCTCATCCTGCGCCTGCTCGCCGCGGCGCCTCCGGGCAAGGCCGCCTTCACGATCATCGATCCCATTGGCCTCGGGCAGAATTTTGCCGGCATGATGTACCTCTCCGATTATGAGGAGTCGCTCATCAACCGCCGCATCTGGACGCAGCAATCGCAGATCGAGGAGCGCCTGGCGGAGCTGAACGAGCACATCGAGAAGGTGATCCAGATGTACCTCCGCAATGAGTACGCCACCATCACGGAGTACAACGAGAAAGCCGGCAGCGTCGCGGAGAAATATCACTTCCTGGTCATCGCGGATTTTCCCGCACAGTTCAGCGAGACTGCCGGGCGGCGGCTCCAGAGCATTGTCTCCAGCGGGCCGCGCTGCGGGGTCTTCACCTTCATCCAGTGGGATCAGCGGCAGACGCTGCCCGACGGGCTGGCGGTGGAGGAGCTGCGCCGGGCGAGTATTTGCGTGGAGCGGACCGGGGCGGGCTATTTTCTTCCGGGCCTGCAACCGGAGGCGGGGGTGAAGCTGCTGCTCGATGCGCCGCCGGATGCCGATCTCTCCGCAAAGCTGGTGCATCGCATTGGCCAGGCCAGCGTGGATTCCAACCGGGTGGAGGTGCCCTTCTCCCAGATCGCGCCCGCGCCGGAGGAACGGTGGACGCACGATGCCACGCAGGAACTGAAGATCGCGATCGGGCGCACCGGAGCGACGAAGCCGCAATACCTGGCGATTGGCAAAGGGACCCGGCAGCATGCGCTCTTCGCGGGCAAGACCGGTTCGGGCAAATCGACGCTCTTCCACGTGATCGTCATGAATCTGGCGCTCGCGTGCAGCCCCAAGCAGGTGGAGTTCTACCTCATCGACTTCAAGAAGGGCGTGGAATTCAAATGCTACGCGGAGAAAAAACTGCCGCATGCGCGCGTGGTGGCGATCGAGAGCGACCGGGAATTTGCGCTGAGCGTGCTGCAGCGCGTGGATCAGGAATTGCAGCGGCGGGGCGAGATGTTCCGCAAGCTGGGCGTGCAGGACCTGGCCGGCTACAAGCGCGCCGGCGGCACGGAGGACATCCCGCGGACGCTGCTGATCATCGACGAGTTCCAGGAATTTTTTACCGAGGATGATGCGATCGCGCAAAACGCATCGCTCCTCTTCGACCGCATCGTGCGGCAGGGACGCGCATTCGGCATCCACGTGCTGCTCGGCTCGCAGACGCTGGGCGGCGCCTATACGCTGGCGCGTGCGACGCTGGGGCAGATGGTCATTCGGGTGGCGCTCCAGTGCAACGAGGCGGACGCCTACCTCATCATGGATGACAACAATGCGGCGCCGCGTCTGCTCTCGCGCCCGGGCGAGGGCATTTACAACGATGCCGCCGGCGCGGTGGAAGGCAACAGCCCGTTCCAGGTGGTGTGGCTGCCGGAGATCGAGCGCGACCAGTTGCTCGACGAGGTGCACCGGATGGCTGTCGCGCAAGGGTTCAACGCCGATGGTCCCATCGTTTTCGAAGGCAACGCTCCCGCGGATGTGCGGGACAATCCCGCGCTGCGCGGCCTCATCGAGCACGCTCCCGCCGCCGCCCCGCAAACCGGACGCGCGTGGCTGGGCGCGCCGAATTCCATCAAGGGGCCGACGGAAGCCGTATTCCGCCGCCAGAGCGGCAGCAATATGCTGATCGTCGGCCAGCGGGAAGAGGCGGAGCTTTCCATGATGGGCCTATCGCTGCTCGCGCTGGGCGCGCAATACCCGGCGGGCGGCGCGCGTTTCTACTTTTTCCAGGGCGCCGCGGATGGTCCCGGGCCGGCGTACATCGATTCCATCGCGAAATCGCTGCCGCACGGGGTGGCAATCGTGAACCCGCACGAGGCGCCCGCCACGATGAATGAAATCTCGACGGAGCTGAAGCAGCGCATGGCCGGCGGCGCTTACGATGCGGGGCCGATTTTCGTTTTCGTGAACGGGCTGCACAAGTTCAAGAAGCTGCGGCATGAAGAGGATTTTTCCTTCTCCTCGGGCAGCGACGACGGGGAAGCGGACCCTGGCGCGCAATTTGACGAGCTGATCCGCGAGGGCAGCGCGTACGGAATCCACCTGCTGGTGACGATTGACGCTTACAGCAACGTGGCCCGCTTCATCAGCCGCAAGGGCATCTCGGAATTCGAGATGCGCGTGGCCTTCCAGATGAGCGCCAACGATTCCGCGAGCCTCATCGATTCCCCGCGCGCAAGCAATCTGGGCCTGCACCGCGCGCTCTTCTTCAATGAGCGCGAAGGATCGCTGGAAACATTCCGCCCCTATGCCCTGCCGGCGAAAGCGTGGCTCCAGGAGGGGGCGGGAAAACTCTCCGCGCGTCCCCGGGAAAAAGCCGCGTCCAGGAAAGCCGGCAAAGTGCTGACGTAAATCGCGCCGGCATTGCGCACTCCGGTTCCAACGCTGAAGCGGTGGCGGAAAACCGCCGTTATTTGATCTTTGCGCGGGTATCCCTGAGGGCCTTGGCGCTGGCCTGGAGGCCTTGCAGTTCCTTGGGCCAGAGTTCGAGCTCGATGTGTTGCAACGCGCCGCCGCGGCCTACGACGGTGGGCACGCTGAGAGATACGCCGCGGATGCCGTACGCGCCATTGATGTGGCTGGAAACTGGCAGCACGCGGCGGCGATCCAGTGCGATGGAATCAATCACCTCGCGGATCGCGACGCCCACGGCGTAACCCGCGCCGCCTTTGCGCGAGATCACCTCCGCGCCGCTTTTTTGCGTGCGCTCGAAGATCTGATTTTGAAACGCGGGCGTCACTCCGGGAAACTTGACCAGCGGGAAACCGTCCACCGTTGCCGAAGACCAGATGGGCGTCATGGTATCGCCGTGCTCGCCAAGGATCATCGCGCGCACCTGCGTTGCGGGCAGCTTGAGCGCGGAGGAAATGAGCGAGCTGAACCGCGAGGTATCCAGCGCCGTGCCGAGACCGAGGACCTGCTGCGCCGGCAGACCCGTCTGCTCGACGGCAAGCTGCGTGAGGATATCCACCGGGTTCGATACCACGAGGACGATCGCGTCTTTCTTCAATCCCGCGCCTTTGAGGCTTTGCAGGATGCCGCCGAAAAGCGTGACGTTGCGGTTGATGAGGTCCAGGCGGGATTCATCCGGCTTCCGCCGCAGGCCGGCGGTGATGCAGACGATATCCGCATTGGCGCAATCGGCATATTGGCCGGCGGTGATGACCTGGTCCGCGCAATAAGCCGCGCCGTGGAGCAGATCAAGCGCCTCGCCCTCCGCGGCCGCCTGGTTCGCATCCAGCATTACGATTTCCCGCACGATTCCCGAGCATTGCAGGGCGAACGCCGCGCATGAGCCGACGCGGCCGCCGCCGCCAATGATTGCAACTTTCATCTGATTGTCTCCCGATTATTGGTTGAGGTTGGCCACGATCTCTTCCGTGATTTTTTGCACGAGCGCCTCGAGCTCCGCGCCGGTGGCGGGAGTCTCGCGGGTCATGGGATTTGCCGGCGTGACGGGGCTGGAGCAGCCATGCTGGCCGCACACCTGCGCCCACGGGTCCACTTCGCAAAGCTCCGCGGGCTTCAGCTCGTAGCGGTCATCCGGCAGGCCCATCTTTTTCTTGATATCGAGCAGCTCCGGCAATTTCTCGCAGGGGATCGATTCGCCGCCGGGGAGCGATTGGGCATGGATGACGGTGCGGCAGTAGGCATCCGTGATCTCCATTTTGAAATAGGCGTCCTCGACCGATTTGCCCCAGCAGATGACGCCGTGGTTGCCCATGAGGATGGACTGGTGCTTTGGCGCGAGCGGCAGGATTTCATTGGCGATTTCCGGGCTGCCTGGCGTTTTGTACGGCGTATAGGCCACGGTGCCCACAAAGACCTCCAGCTCCGGGATGAGGCGGGCGGGCGGCTGCATGCCCTTGATCGCGAAGGCGCCGGCGTAGCAGGGATGCGCGTGGCATACGGCAATGGCTTCCGGAGTCGAGCGGTAGATGGCGGCGTGCGTGGTGAACTCGCTGGAGCGCTTCCATGTGCCGGCGAGCTGGTTGCCGTCGATATCCACCAGCGAAAGCATCTCCGGTTTCATGAAGCCCTTGCTCACTCCGGTGGGCGTGACGATGAAACGGTTCGGCCCCAGCCGTGCGGAAATGTTGCCGCCGTTACCGTCGCAATATTCGCGCAACCAGATGCGGTGGCCGATATCGCAAATCTGCTCCTTGATGGCCTGGGCCTCGGGCGAATTGAAAAGTCTCAGGTCATCGGTGGGATGCGCGCCGTCTCTCGCGGAGGCGGGCGCTCCGGCAGGCGCGGACGGGCCGGCGTCGAATACGACCTTCACGCCCGCCTCCGCGAAGATATCCTTCGCGCCGGGCGTGAGGCGTATATCGCGATTGTAGCGGAACTCTTTTGCGCCGGTTTTAGCGAATGCTTCGGCTTCTTTTTGGGCGAACAGTTTCATAATTCAGGCTGGTAAGTGATCTCGTCGATGAGGAGGGCGCAGTAAGCGTCCACAGGGGTGGGTTTTGGAAATGGGCAGGCGGCTTCGCGTCCTTCGCTGATTGCGATGCGCTGGCCGGCGCTTGCGCCCAGTTGATCGTAAACAACGATGGCGGGGTCATACATCTCCCCGCCCTCGAGCGTCTCGCGGCGCCATGGCAGGGTGAGGAGCAGACGCTCGCCGGAAAGCTTTGGAGAGCGCGCGCTCAGTACGACGCGCCCGATAACGGTGCCGATTCTCATGATGTTTTCCCGGGATCGATGATGCCGCACACCGTCCAGCGCGCGGGGCTCGATTCATCGCCGGCCATCTTGCGGGCCTCGCTGCCATCGCTGGAGATCATTACGCGCTGGCCTGCGCCGGCGCCGAGCTGATCGAGAACGATCTGCGGCGCGACGTCCGGGCTCTCCGGCACCGCGATGAGGAGCCGTTGCCCGCCAAAGCTGGGATGCTTGACCGTGGAGGTGACGAAGCCGCGAATGGTGGCGATGCGCATCGTGGGTTAGTAAAGGTTCAGTAAAGGTTCAGGCTCTCGACCATCACGCAGCGGCGGGAACGGGTGAAGGTCATCGGAGTTGTGACGCCTTCGCCGGTGGGCGTGGCCACGCTAAAGGAAAGGAAGCCTTCGCCGCCCAGGCCGAGGCCGGTCATCGATGGCCCGTTCTTGATGAAGAGCGTCGTGTCCACATCCTGCGCCATGCGCGTGAGGTTGCGGATATTCTGCGAATGCATGATCGCGGTGTGCCGGTAATGATGCTCCGCGCGGATCGCCTCCTTGATCGCGACGTCCACATTTGGGACGCGCACGATTGGCATGAAGGGCATCATTTGTTCCTCCTCCACGAAGATGTGATCGGCCGAAGTCTCGCCGAAGAGTAATTGCGTGGCCGGCGGCACATGGAGGCCAATGGATTGTGCGAGCACCGCGGCGTCGCGTCCCACGAGGTCGCGATTGACGGACGCATGGCCGCAGCCCGCGCCTTTGCCTTCGGGAAAGACGAAAGCCTTCTTCGTGAGCGCCTCGATTTGCGAGGCATCGAGCTGGAAGGCGCCGGCTTTTTTCAACTCCGCGATCAGCTTGTCCGCAACGGCCTCCACGACGAACACTTCCTTTTCGCCGATGCAGAGCAGGTTATTGTCATAGCTGCCGCCCTGGATGATGGAACGGGCGGCGCTGGCGAGATCCGCGGTTTCATCGACCACGACGGGTGGATTGCCCGGCCCGGCGCAGATCGCGCGCTTGCCGGTTTTCATCGCGGCGGCGACGACCGCCGGGCCGCCGGTGACGCAGAGCAGCCGGACCTTGGGGTGCTTGCACATCTCGTCAAAGGTGCCGAGCGTCGGTTTTACCACCGTGGTGAGCAGATCGGAGATGCCGGTTTCCTGAAAGATCGCCTCGTTGTAGCCGCGGATGGCGATGGCGGCGCAATTGGCCGCGGCAGGGTGGGTGTTGAATACGACGGCATTGCCGGCGGCGATCATGTTGATCGCGTTGCCCGTCAGCGTGGGCACGCTGTGCGTGGATGGTGTGACCGCGCCGATGACTCCCCACGGCGCAAAGTCGATGATGGTAAGCCCGTAATCGCCGCTGAAGGCCATGCGCTCAAGCATCTCGACGCCGGGCACGAGGTCGCCGCAAATCTTGAGTTTCTCGATCTTGTGATCCAGGCGGCCGATCTTTGTCTCCCTGAATTCGATGGCTCCCCACTCCTCCGCCTTGGCGACGCACATGCGGCGGATGACGGCGATGGCTTTCTTTCGCGCGGTGACGCCCATGTCGCGCAACTGCTCGAACGAGCGGTGCGCGGCCTCCGCGGCATCGTTCATTCCCTCGTAAACGCCGAACTTTGTCTCGCCGGATTTTACGGCGCCGGTCTGGGATTGCAGCCGTGCGAGCACCTCGCTCACGACCTTTGAGACCAGTTGTGGATCAATCGTATTCATGGGTTCCTTTCAATCAATGGGCCCTGTAAAGGACCTGCTTCGCGATATCGATGCTGTCAACGATGCCGATGACCACGGCGTCCACCGGGGAATCCTTGTCCTCCGCGCCGAGCCGCGCGGAGCTGCCCTGCACGACGAGGACGATCTCGTCCTTTCCCGCGCCGAGCGCATCGACAGCGACCAGCGTGCTCGTGCCAGGCCGGAACTCCGTGGCCGTCGGCGAATCAATCACCAGCGGGCGGACAACGAGGAATTTGCTCCCCGTCATCTTCGGATTTTTCTTCGTCGCGACGACGCTGCCTTCTACGCGGGCGAGGATCATTTCCTGGCGGGGGTCTTGGGCAGGACGGCGGTGAGATCGTTGTGCGGACGCGCAATGACGCTGACGCTGACGATTTCCCCGAGCGCCTGCGCGGCGTTTTTTCCGGCTTCGGTGGCGGCCTTCACGGCGGCGACGTCGCCTGTCACGCAGACGGTGACCATCGCGTTGCCGACCTGCGTCATGGGGCCCATGAGTTCGACGTTCGCGGATTTCAGCATCGCGTCCGTCGCCTCGACGAGGGCGATGAGGCCGCGGGTTTCAATCATTCCAAGTGCTTGTTGTGCCATAGTGTTGTTTTGGTGGTGGTTTATTTTTTGAGGGTGGAAAGTTTTTGCCAGGCGTTGCGCGCGATGATGAGTTCCTCATTGGTGGGAATGACGCGCACTTCGATTTTTGAGCGCGGAGTGGAGATGATCGCTTCCCGCGCATGGGCCTTCGCGTTTGCCTCGGGATCGAGCTCGAGGCCGCAGAAATCAAGATTCGCGCAGACATCGGCGCGCAGTTCCGGGTTGTTTTCGCCAATGCCGCCGGCGAAGAGAATCGCATCGGCTCCGTTCAGCTCCACCAAAAATTGGCCGATATATTTGCGGATGGCGCCGGCAAAGACCTCGAGCGCGACGGCGGCGTTTTCGTTTCCTTTCGCCTTTGCCTCCACAAGATCGCGCATATCGCCGGAGGCAAGGCCGGACATGCCCTTGAGGCCGGCCTGCGAAGTGAGCGCTTTTTCCACGGCATCGATGCCGAGGCCGAGATCGCGCGCCAGATAGATGAGCGCGAAGACGTCGAAATCGCCGACGCGATTGTTCTGCGGCAGGCCGCTTTGCGGAGTCATGCCCCAGCTCGAATTGATCGCCTTGCCATCGAGGACCGCCGCGACGGACGAGCTGCCGCCCAGGTGGCAGGAGATGAGCCGCAGCTTATCGGTCCCGCGCAGTTCCGCGCACCGCTCAGTGACGTAGCGGTGGCTCGCGCCGTGGAACCCGTGGCGCCGCACGCCATATTTTTCCTCCCACTCGAGCGGCACGGGGTAACGCCGGTTGCACAGCGGCACGTGATCGTAAAACGCCGTCTCGAACGTGCCGATGCAAGGGAGCTCCGGATGGGTGCGCTGGAAGCTGCGCACGGCGGCGATGTACGGTGGATTGTGCGCCGGCAGCAGCGTGTTCACCTGTTCCATGGCGCCAAGGACGCGGTCATCCAGCACTTGCGTGCCGGAAATGCCGCGGGCCATGACGGGCTTGAAGCCGACGGCGGCCAAATGGCCAAAGCCGCCCAGCTTTTGCTCCGCCAGCGCGATCGCCGCATCGTAACCCGGAAACGCGCCGGTCCCGTTTTCAACCGGGCCATCGCCGATCTGCACCTTGTACGCGGAATCCGCGCCGCCGATGCGCTCCACGCCGCCGCTCGCCAGCACGCGCTCGCCCGGCATCTCGAACAGGCGAAACTTGAACGAGGTGGTGCCGATATTGGCGACGAGGATCTGGTCCGGACTCATGCGCGGCTCTTACTTCGCGGCGGCGGGCTTGGTGTTGAGGAATTTGCCGAGGTTCACGAGATCCTCGTGCGGCCGCGGGATCACGTGTACGGCGATCACCTCGCCAATCGCCGAGGCAGCGGTGGCGCCGGCTTCGACCGCGGCTTTGACGGCGGCGACTTCGCCTTTGACGAAGACGGCGACGTGGCCAGAGCCGATTTTTTCCCAGCCGATCAGTTCCACGTTTGCGGCCTTCAACATCGCGTCGGTTGCTTCGAACTGCGCGGTGAGGCCTTTGGTTTCAATCATTCCGAGTGCTTGTCCAGCCATGGTAATAGGTTCCTTTTATTGGGTTGGGGGTTGATTAAGCGGTGAAGAATTTCAGCAGCTCGTCCGCGGGCCGCGCGATGACGTGCGAGGCAACGAGATTGCCGACGCGGCTGGCCGCTTCTTTTCCGGCTTCGACGGCGGCCTTGACGCTGCCGACATCGCCCTGGACGATGGTGGTGACCAGCGCGCCGCCGATCGGGATGGATTTGACGAGTTCAACATTGGCGGCTTTGACCATGGCGTCGCTGGCTTCCACCAGGCCCACGTAGCCGCGGGTTTCTATGAGTCCGATTGCATCATTCATTGGTTATATGTGGTTATTGGAGTTGTGGGAGGTTGGGTTGGGATTTCAAAAGTTCCACCTTCGTGGCGCGCTCGAGGTCGCATGCGTTGGCCTCGTCGGTATCGATGTGCACCTCGAGCTTGAAGCTGGGATC
This sequence comes from Chthoniobacteraceae bacterium, assembly GCA_036266845.1. Taxonomy (GTDB): domain Bacteria; phylum Verrucomicrobiota; class Verrucomicrobiia; order Chthoniobacterales; family Chthoniobacteraceae; genus DATAXI01. Next base: position 34,889 of record DATAXI010000012.1, read on the forward strand.
GACCCGCGCGATGAGTTCGTCAAAACGCGTGTTGCAGCCGGGCGAGGCGACTTTGAGGGTGATTTTATCGAGATGTTTGACGCCGTAAAACTTTGCGTCAGCCGGCGACATGTGCACGTGGCGCGCGGCGCGGATGATGCCGTTCTTCATCTCGAGCATGCCCTTGGGACCCATCACATAACCGCCGGGCGTGCCCTCGATATCGCCGGACATCCTGACGGGAATATCCATGCCGAGCTGCACGGCATCGGTAAGCGCAAGCTCGATTTGCGTGAGGTTGCGCGTGGGGCCGAGGATGCGGAGGTTCGGGATCACGCGGCGGCGCGGCCCGATGAGCGTGACGGTTTGCTGGGAGGCGAATTGGCCTTCCTGGTACAGCCACTTATGGACGGTCAATATTGCTCCGGCGCCAAAAAGGATCTCCAGGCTCTCCTCGGAAACGTGCATGTGCCGCGCGGAACTGTTGACGACGAGAACGGGCGCGGGCTGCGTGGCCGGCTGCCGGCCCATCTGGCGAAGCAGCGCCTCGCGGACGAGCGATTCGATGGCGGTACGATTGGGTGAAATGGGCGCGGACATAAGTTAGTGAAGGGCGCGGAAACGCTGGTACGCCTCTTCCCAGCCCTGATCATGGCGGGGCTTGAAGAAAGTGACGGGGAAGGACTCGCGCACGGTGCGGCGCAGTGCGGCGAGCGATTCGATATCCTTGAGCGCGATGGCCTGCACCAGGACGTTGCCGATGGCCGTTGCCTCGACCGGACCGGCGATGACCGTGCAGCCTATGGCATCTGCGGAGGCCTGGTTGAGCAGCTTGCTCTGGCTGCCGCCGCCGACAATGTGCAGCCGGGTGAGTTCGCGTCCGGTCAATTGGCGCAATTGCTCGAAAGCGGTGCGGTAAGTCAATGCGAGGCTCTCGAGAATGCAGCGCACGATCTGGCCGGGAGTCGATGGCGCCGGATGCCCGCTGGCTTCACATGCTTCCTGGATCTTCCGCGGCATCTGGCCCGGCTTGCCGAGTTTCTGCTCATCGGGATTGACCAGGGAGCGCAGCGGCTCTGTCTCCAGCGCGAGGTGGGTCAGCTCCTCATACCCGTATTCCGTGCCCTCGGAGGCCCAGGCGCGCCGGCACTCCTGCAGGAGCCAGAGTCCCGAGATATTCTTCAATAGACGGGTGGTCCCGCCGAAACCGGCTTCATTGGTAAAATTAGCGCTGCGCACCGCCTCGTTGATCAGCGGTTGAGGCAATTCCACGCCAATGAGCGACCATGTGCCGGAGGAGAGGAAGGCCCAGTCATCGCCATCCGCCGGCACCGCCGCCACCGCGGCGCCGGTATCGTGCGAGCAGGTGGCCACAACCTGGACATCGCGCAGCCGCGTCTCTTCGACGATCTCCGGAAGGACTGGCCCGAGCACGGTGCCGGAAGGAACGATCTCCGGGAAAATCTTTTTGTTGAAGCCAAAGAGATCGATCAGGTCCGAGGACCAGGCGCGCGTGCGCGGGTTATAGATTTGCGTGGTACTGGCCAGGCTTTCCTCCGCCACGCCGCGACCGCTGAAGAGATAGTTAAAGTAATCTCCAATGAGGAGGAACTTATCCGCCAGCGCCACTGTCTCAGGCTGCGATTCCAGGTCCGCGACAAACTGGTACAGTGTATTGATCGACATGAACTGGATGCCGGTTTCCCCGTATATCCGCGTTGCCGTCGCTTTCTTGAGCGCAACCTCGAAAGTGCTGTCGGTGCGCGCGTCGCGATAGTTATACGGCAGGCCAAGCTGCGGCTCTTTCCCGCGCGTCAATACATAGTCAACGCCCCATGAATCGACACTGACGCTGCGAGCACTAATGCCGCGCTCGGCGATTTTGCGCAGGCCGCGCTTTAACTCTTCAAAGATACGCAAGGTATCCCAGCGGTAAGTGCCGAGTATCCGCGCGGGACTATTGGTAAAGCGATGGATCTCCGATAACTCCAGCCGTCCGTCTTCCAGCGCGCCCAGCATGACGCGGCCGCTTTCGGCGCCGAGATCGCATGCGATATAATATTGGGGGGACGACATATTGACTTAGAGTAAGTGGGCGGGAATCCCGGCATCGCGTAGCGTGCCGCTATCGGCATCGGTGACGAGAATGTTGATTTGCTTCCAGCGCGCGAGAAAGGCGGGTGCGGTGCGGCCCAGCTTGCTGGCATCCAGGCAGACGATGGTCTGCCGGGCGGCGGCGATGAGCCCTTTCTGCAAATCGACGACTTCCTGCTCGGAGTTCCAAAGCCCTTCGGCGTTCGCCCCTTCGACAGAGAGGAACGCCTGATCGATTTTATACGAGTCCAGCGCGAGCCGCGCCGCCCGACCCAGAAGCGCTGACTGCCGGGGCAGCACTTCGCCCCCCAGGAGATGCACGGAGATTCCCTCAACCGGCGCCAGCAATTCCGCCACCGGCAGGCTGTTGGTAATTGCGGTTAGCGGGGTGATGGGGGCGCGCTGCAGCTCCTCGGCGATCGCGTAGATGGTGGTGCCGGCATCGAAAAAGCAGGCATCCGCCGCCTGGATAAGCTTGCACGCCTTGCGGGCGATGCTCTGTTTGGCTGCCTGGTCCATCCGTTGCCGCTCGATAAATGAGGGGAAACGGTGGTTAAAATCGGCAAGCGCACCGCCATGAGTACGAAGAATCTGATTTCCCGAGGCCAGGGCCGCCAGATCGCGGCGCGCGGTGGCTTCGGATACCTGGAAGCGCTCGCACACCTCATTGAGCGGCACGTAGGACCGCTGCTGGAGCCACGCAGCCAGTTTCTCGCGGCGGGCAGAAACGATATGGAGGGGAACCTTCATGGACAACGGTGAGGCGAATTTGGGACCGGATATGATTGGAGTCAATCGTAAAACGTATAAAAGTTTGTTTTTATGATTGCCTCCGAGCACCTGCTCCATCCCGATGTCTGGCTTCCCAAGGCTTTGGCGCACGAAAAACGGGTCGATGCGTGGGCCGATCCGCATCGCGCCCTCCACCGGAGGGGCGAGTCCCACCCGGTTTACGATTTTCTTTTCACCTACTACAGCTTCACCCCGGGCCAACTGCGCCGCTGGCATCCCGGCTGCGGGGTGACAATCACCGGACCCGGCAGCGAGCGTTTCCTGGAATGGACCGGCTATGCGAAGACCCCCGATGGGGTGACTGCCTCGCCCCAGGCGCTAAAGCCCGCCCGCCGGGAGTTCTTCCGCTGGCTGCTCGGCATGCTGGAGGCCACGGAGGGCCGTCCGGCGCTCTTTGCCTGCTATGGACTGCACGAGTGGGCGATGCTCTACCGCGCGGACGAGGTGCGGCATTCCAGATGGCCTCTGCGGCTGCCGCCGGCGCAGATCGCGGCGATTGTGGAATCGCAATCGCTCTGCTGCACCCACTTTGACGCCTTTCGCTTCTTCGCGCCCGAGGCGCGGCCTCTGAACCGGATCCAGCCCGAGCGCGCCCGCACCCCGGAGCTGGAGCAACGCGGATGCCTCCACGCGAACATGGACCTCTACAAGTGGGCTTACAAATTGACGCCGCTTTGCCCTTCCAGCCTCATCGCCGATTGTTTTGAGCTGGCTCGTGAAATCCGGGAGGTGGATATGCGCGCCAGCCCTTATGATTTTACAGCTTTGGGCTTTGCCCCCATCCGCATAGAGGAAGCCGCAGGGCGGGCGCTATACGAGCGGCTTCAGCGCGATTTCTCGCTGCGATCCGTCCCTCTCAGAGGCCGGCTGATCGGCCTCTTGCGCGAAGTTGTTCACAGCCTCTGAGAGGAGGATTTAAATTTAGGGCCATATACTTCTTCTTAATATGCGTGTGAACAACTTTGCCGATTCGTGTTCCACATCGGTAGAGAAAGGGTTCCGCAGCATTACGTACCCGTGCATATCTTCGTGGCAGGCGGGGTCCTCCCGCCAATGGAATGAGGTTTGCCCCATTTGTTCCGATCCCGTTCCGGGTTATTAACCAGTTATTCGGCATGGCTGGAAGCGCCATCGGCAGCCAATGTTTTCCAGGTTTCGCGCTGAAGGGAATCGAGCGCCGCGGCGATGTGCGCCTCCTTCTTGCTGGGGCCCTGGCCGCGGCCCAGCTCCTGGTTCTGCCAGAGGACTACGGCGGTGAATTGCTTGGAATGCTCCGGGCCGATCTGGGAGGTGATGGAATATTTGGGACTTTGAGGCGCGATGGATTGCAGAATCTCCTGGAGCTTCCCCTTGGGATTCACATCCATGGGCTCGAGCCGCAGGTTTTCGATATCCGGTTGCGCCTCATCGATGATGAATTTCCGCACGGCCTCCAGCCCGCCGTCCAGGTACATGGCGCCAACCAGCGCCTCGAAGGCATCCGCCAGGGCCGATGCGCGGACACGCCCGCCGCTCGATTCCTCCCCCTTCCCCATCATCAGGAAATTGCCCAGCCCAATCGATACCGCGTGGACGCGCAGACCCTCGCGGGAAACCAGGCGCGAGCGCATCTTGGTGAGCTGGCCCTCGGAAAAATTCGGGAACAGATTGAAAAGATGCTCGGTGAAGACGAGTTGCAGCACGGCATCGCCAAGAAACTCGAGCCGCTGGTTGTCAAAGTGATGCCGTTGCGTCTCGTACCCGAGGCTGGGATGGGTGAGCGCTTCCGCAAGGAACAGCGAATTGCGGAATTTGTAACGGATGCGTTGTTCCAGCGGAGTCATGTGAAGCCTAGGAAAACTCGATAAAGATTGCGTCGCCTACAACCATGTTTTTCTCTTTTACGTGGTTCGGCATCGAGGAAAGCGTGCGGAAACGAAAAAGATTTCCCGGGATCGCGGCGTTATTCGAACTGGAAATGACACCAAATGGCGCAAAAAGCGACTCTGTGAACGGGGCAAACGGAAGAATCGCCGCGGCATATTGAGCCTGCGGCTTGTCGGGATAAGGAGGACAGAAATTCGA
>DATAXI010000019.1:0-27364 GCA_036266845.1 Chthoniobacteraceae bacterium
TCTGGTGGATCGAGATCGCGCAAGGGGGAACTTTTATTTCCGCGGTGCTGCTGCTTTTTCATCAGAAATGGCGCACCTCCGTGAATCGATTCACCGAGGCAGTCACGCTATTCGCCCTGGTGTGCGCCGGGCTCTTCCCCCTGATCCACATGGGCAGGCCGCAGTACGCCTTCTTCCTAGCCCCCTACCCCAGCACGCTCGGAATGTGGCCGCAGTTTCTTAGCCCGCTGGTGTGGGATTTCTTCGCGGTATCAATCTATGGCTCTGTCTCCATCCTCTTCTGGTACATGGGTATCATCCCGGACCTGGCTACCCTGCGCGATAGCACCGAACGCAAATACCTGCGCCGCCTTTACAGCATCATGTGTTTCGGCTGGCGCAACTCCGCGGCGCATTGGCATCACTATGAAACCACTTACAAGGTAATCGCCGCTCTCGCTGCGCCGCTGGTAATATCCGTCCACAGTATCGTCGGTCTCGATTTTGCCTATACCATCGTTCCCGGATGGCATTCCACGATCTTCCCCCCGTTCTTTGTGGTAGGGGCGATTTTCTCCGGGTTCGCGATGGTACTGACCTTGCTCGTGCCAATCCGCGCGATCTACAAAATTGAGCATCTGGTGACGTTAAATCACATCGAGAACATGGCGAAGCTTCTCTTGACAATGGGTATGTTCGTCCTTTTCGGACACTTGAGCGAGTACTTTATGGCATGGTACGGAGGCGATTTGTACGAGCAATACCAGGCGATGCATGAAGCGATCGGAACTTACGCCGATGCCTTCTATATCTCGATGGCCTGCACGGCGCTTGCGATACAGCCTTTATGGCTTGCCCGCGTGCGGCGCAGTCCCGTGCTGCTCTTCTTTATTTCGATCCTGGTAAATGTCGGCATGTGGGCGGAGCGCTTCCTCAATATCGTGGGCAGCCTGCACCATGATTACCTGCCCTCTTCCTGGCATGTCTATCACACGACTTTCTGGGACTGGAGCACCTTCGTCGGGACGATTGGACTCTTCCTGACGCTACTCTTTCTTTTCCTTCGCTTCTTTCCCCTGGTCTCCATGGCGGAAGTTCGCGGGCTTATCCACCGGGAGCGCAAATCATGAGCGGCGGAGCCTCCGAGATTCATAAGATCTATGGTGTCATTGCGGAATTCTCGTCCGCTGAGCAGCTCGTGGCGGGAGCCCGGCGCGCGCGAGCGGAAGGATACCGGCGCGTGGACGCCTATGCTCCCTTCGCGGTCGAGGATTTGCCGGAGGCGCTCGACCTTCCGAAATCGCGGATCCCGCTGATCATGTTCGCGGGCGGCATCGGCGGAGCTGCCACGGGCCTCGGGATGCAATATTACGCGAGCCTTGTTTCTTACCCGATTAATATCGGAGGACGTCCGCAGAATTCCTGGCCCGCATTCATCCCGCCCGCTTTTGAGTTGATGATTTTCTTCGCGGTGGTGAGCGGCCTCCTGGCGCTCTTCTTTACGCTGCATCTGCCCGCGGTCTATCACCCCGTTTTCAATCACCCGGATTTCCGCCGCGCCAGCAGGGACGGATTCTTCCTCTCGATAGAGGCGGCGGATGATCTCTTCAATCTGGAGGGAACGTCGCGCTTTCTCCATACGCTGGCGCCGCTCTCCGTGAAGGAGGTGGAGAAATGAACCGGTTCGTGGATTTGTGCAGGCGCATCGCCGGGCCGGGTCTTGCCGCGGCGTCGCTGTTGCTTGCGGGATGCGACCAACTGGCCCACGGCAGCAAAATCGCGCCGCTCCAGCCCAGCGATTTTTTTGCGGACGGCCAATCCTCGCGGGTGCCGCCGATGCACAGCATCCCGCTAAGCGGGCTGCGTACAGACTCGTTACTGTATGCCGGCCGCAATCCGGACGGCACGGTTTCATCGCAATTTCCATGGCCGGTGAATGCGAATGTGCTTGCGCGCGGACAGCAGCAGTACCTTGCGATTTGCGCCAATTGCCACGGACCCGACGGATACGGGGATGGCATCGTCGTGCGCCGCGGATTCCCTCACCCGCCGTCTTACTATGAGGAGCGGCTTTTGAAGGCGCCGGCAGGCCATTTCTTCCAGGTCATCACCCATGGGTATGGAGCGATGTACCCCTACGCATCAATTGTGGATGTCAATGACCGGTGGGCGATTGTCGCTTATATCCGCGCGCTTCAGCGCAGCCAGCATGCCACCGCCGCGGATGTCCCCCCGGATGCGCTGGCCAGCCTGCAAAAGGAGGCTAAGTAATATGGCGGCGCGAAGTCTGACTAATCACGATGTGCGGCGGCTGAGGCGTTATTGCATGGCAGCCGGAGTAATAACCGGGGTATGCGCGATCTGCGCCGGTTTCTTCCGCCCGGCGGGTTTCTTTCATGCCTATCTTTTTGCCGCGCTCGCATGTCTGAACCCGGCAATCGGCTGTCTGCTGCTCTGCTTCATCCACCGGATGACGGGAGGAAATTGGGGGCGCGCGCTGTGGCCGGCCCTATCCGCCGGACAACGCCTCGTTCCATGGGTGCTGCTTTTTTCATTACCACTGTTCTTTGGCCTGAAGCACATCTTTCCCTGGGCCGCGATCAATGGCCTGGATGAGCAGTCCCGCCTGCTCCTGGTCAGGCATTCCTTTTACTTCAGTCGTCCCGTTTTTGTGGCCCGGGCTGCCTGCTATGCGATCGCTTTTCTAATACTGCTGCGGTTTGCCCAACGCGGGCGATCAAGCCCCTGGACGGGACCTGTGGGAATGATTCTCTACGTGATCTCCGCTTATTTGCTGGGTGTGGACTGGGTCGCATCCATTGAGCCCGGCTGGCATTCCACGGGATTCCCCGTGGTCTTCATGGCAAGCCAGGCGGTCTCCGCATTGGCACTGGCCGTTGCGGCCACGGTTTTCCTGGGGCCTGCGAGCGATGACCTGGACAAGCCGGCTCTTTGGAAAAATCTTGGCAATCTACTTTTGGGAATTCTGATGTTCTGGGCCTATGTCGCTTATGGAGAGTTTCTCGTTGTATGGTCGGGAAATCTGCCGGACCAAAGCGCCTGGTACCTTCATCGCAATGCCGGAGGCTGGCACTACCTTCTCCTCTTCCTCGCGGTGTTCCAGCTTCTGATTCCCGCGCTGCTACTCCTTTCCAGCCGCACGAAACGCCGGACGCGTTTCTTCGGCGGTCTGGCGGCAGGCGTGCTGGCCTGCCAGACTGTTTACTTATACTGGCTGATTCTCCCTTCGTTTCATCCGCGGGGGATAGGCATCCCGTGGCTGGACGCTTTGGTGCTCGCGGCGCTTGGTTCGCTGGCACTATTCGCGTTCCTGGATCTGGCAGTTAAAACCAGAAAGGAACCGGCTCATGCTTAACTTTCTCACGCGCGCGGCGTGGTTCCTGTTCAAGCTCATCATGGCGCTCTGTTTCCCGCAAAAGACAGCACCGGCAATGGCTGTAGCCGCGCGCAAAGACCCGGACGGTCCGTCCGCCGGTTCGATCCGTGATGGACATGAGCTTTCCGATGCAAAACCAGCCGTCGTGGTTGCAGTCGTCTCCGGCTTGCTTGTGGCGATCTTCGGTACGATGGGGGCGCTGGCGCTGATGTATCTCCATCTTTACACCCCGGGCCAGGCCATGCCGGTGAAAAAAGTGCAGGAGAGTTTCACGCATGCGCCAGTGGCAAAAACTTCCATCGAGAAGGATTGGGAAGCCATTGATATTGAAACGCGCCGGCACCTCGATGGTTACCAATGGGCTGACCAGTCGCATACCTTCCTTCATATCCCGATCTCCCGGGCCATGAATTTAATCGCCAGGGAGGGCCTGCCTTCCAGAGCCGGCGAAACCCCCGCCTTTCCGCAACCTGACATGGAGAAGCTTCCTCTCATTGAAACCGGTCCAACACAAGATGCACGATAATCGAAAATTCCGGGCGTTACTCGCCCTCGCATGTTTGCTCCTCGCGAACTCGACCGCGCCCTTGCTCGCTCAAGAACGGCTCCCGGCGCGTGCCGATCTCGAGCAAAAACTCGGCGCGCAGGTCCCGCTGGATCTCGTATTTACCGACGAGACAGGAAAAGCCGTTCCGTTGCGCAGTTATTTCGGCAAGGTGCCGGTCATACTTCAGTTGGGATATAATCATTGCTGGCTAATGTGCGATGTCATTACCGGAGCGTTGGTGCGCAGCATGCAGGACCTCAAGCTCACACCCGGATCTGACTTTGAGGTTTTGTTCGTCAGCATTGATCCAAGCGAAACCTGGCAACTCGCGGCGAAGAAGCGGGCGGACTATATCCGCAGTTACGGGCGCGACAGAGCAGGCCGGGGCTGGCATTTCCTAACCGGTAAGCAGGCCGATATTACGGCGCTCACCCAGGCGGTGGGGTTTCATTATTTCTATATTCCTAAAAATCATCAATTTGCCCATCCAAGCGGGATCATCGTGCTGACGCCGCAAGGGGTAACCTCGAAGTACTTCTACGGCGTCGAGTTCGACCCGGAATTGCTACGCCAGGCGCTTATCGATGCGAAGGGCGGCGCGGTTGGAAGCAGGGTCGAGGCCTTGTTGCTCCTTTGCTGTGAGTGGAATCCGCTCACCGGCAAGTACGGAGTCGCCATAGCATGGGCGTTGAAAATCTTCTGCCTGGGCACGGTGGCGCTGCTCGGCGCATATATGTTCGTATGGCTGCGTCGCGACGCGAGAAAGAGGCGTCTGGATGAAACTGGATCCGTGCCGCAATGAACCCGCCGATTGCTTCACTCCCTTTCGTTCCGGAACAGGCGAGCACCGTCGCGCCGCAGGTGGATGCCATCTACTGGGGATTGGTTGCCATCAGCGCCGTAATCACTCTGGGTCTCTTCGCCGTTATCACTTGCTTCCTGATCCGTTACCGAAGCACATCCAAGGCGGATCGCACCATGGAACGGCTAAACCCCACTTATCTGGAGGTGACATGGACTGTAATCCCGATGATTATCTTCATCGGGCTATTTGTATGGGGGGCGATTGTTTTCGCGGAGGCGAGCAAGCCGCCTCCGGGTGCTCTGCCTATCTACATCGTAGGCGTACAGTGGTATTGGGATGTGCGCCATGAGAATGGACGCCGCGAGATTGGGGATCTTCACGTACCGGTAGGCAGGCCTGTTCAACTGATCCTGACTTCCGCCGATGTGATCCACGATTATTTCATCCCCGCGTTCCGGACCAAACGCGATGTGGTACCCGGCCGCTATACCACGGTCTGGTTTACCGCGACGAAACCTGGAAAATACCGTCTATTCTGCAACCAGTATTGTGGCACGAAGCACAGCCAGATGGATGGTTACGTCTATGCAATGCGTCCGGAAGCGTATCAGGCATGGCTGGATGCGCCGAATGGAACCGGACAGGCTACTCTCGCGCAAACAGGGGAACGGTTGTTTCGTCAATACAGTTGCAGCGGCTGCCATGGCGCAAATTCCGGCGTGCATGCGCCAAGTCTGGACGGACTTTATGGCCACGATGTTCCGCTGCAAGGGGGCGGCTTTGTTAATGCCGATGAACAGTACCTCCGCGACTCCATTTTGAGACCCGGCACTCAAATCGTAGCCGGTTACAAGCCCATCATGCCAAACTTCCAGGGGCAAATCTCCGAGCAAAATGTCATCGCGCTCATCGCGTATATCAAAAGCCTCTCTTCCACGCCCAATTCTGTTGCCGCCCAACCGCCGGACCAGGCAATGCCTCCATCTCCATGAACTCGACTTCCACCATTATCGAACACGCTCCCACGGGTACTCCTCCCGAACCGCACCCGCGCAAGCCGGATTACCTCAACGATGGATACGGTTTGAAATCGTGGCTTACAACCCACGATCACAAACGAATCGCTCTTCTCTACCTGATCTGCATTACCTTTTTCTTCTTTGTCGGCGGGTGGGCCGCCACCATGATGCGCCTGCAACTGCTCACCCCGCAGGGCAATCTGGTGACCTCTGAGACCTATAACCGTCTCTTCACCCTGCATGGCGTGATGATGGTCTGGTTCTTTCTTATCCCCGCGGTGCCGACCGTCCTGGGCAATTTTCTTCTGCCGCTGATGATCGGCGCCCGCGATGTGGCATTTCCCAGGCTTAATTTGCTAAGTTGGTATATCTTTGTGTTTGGCGGGCTCTTTACGATGTATGCCACCATATCCGGCGGGGTCGATACGGGCTGGACTTTTTACACGCCTTACAGCACCACTTATGCAAATGGGCATGTCATCGCCATGGCGAGCGGGATATTCATCACCGGCTTCTCTTCCATATTCACCGGTCTCAACTTCATCGTCACCACTCACACGATGCGGGCTCCCGGCATGCACTGGTTTCGGTTGCCACTCTTCGTCTGGTCGCTCTACGCAACCAGCCTCATACTGGTGCTTGCCACGCCGGTGATCGCGATCACGCTGGGCCTCATCGCGCTGGAGCGCTTCGCCGGGGTCGGGGTCTTCGATCCCAAACTCGGCGGCGATCCCTTGCTGTTCCAGCATCTCTTTTGGTTCTACTCCCATCCGGCCGTTTACATCATGATTCTGCCTGGCATGGGAGTGGTTAGCGAAATGATTACCTGCTTCTCCCGGAAATGCATCTTTGGCTATAAGTTTGTGGCGTATTCGAGCATCGCGATTGCCATTCTTGGGTTCATCGTATGGGGCCATCACATGTTCGTAGCCAGCCAATCCATCTACGCCGGTTTGGTTTTTTCCTTCCTGAGCTTTCTCGTGTCGATCCCCTCCGCGATCAAGGTTTTTAACTGGACCGCGACGCTTTACAAGGGACGCATCTATTTCCACACCCCCATGCTTTACGCCCTCGGCTTTATTGGTCTCTTCACCATCGGCGGATTGACCGGATTGTTTCTTGCGACTCTCGCTGTGGATATGCACGTGCACGGCACCTATTTCGTCATCGCGCATTTCCATTACATCATGGTGGGAGGAATGGTGATGGCTTACCTCGGAGGACTTCACTATTGGTGGCCGAAGATTTCCGGGCGCATGTATAATGAGAAGCTGGCCCAGTTCTCCGCCGCGATTATCTTTGTCGGTTTCAATCTCACATTTTTTCCGCAGTTTATCCTTGGCTACCTTGGGATGCCCCGGCGTTACCCTTACTACCCGCCGCAATGGCAGGTATTCCACGTTCTCTCCACAGCCGGCGCATCGGTGCTGGCGGTGGGCTATCTCCTCCCCCTATGTTACCTCACGTGGTCGTTTTTCTTTGGCCGGCACGCTCCGAAGAATCCATGGAATGCCAGCGGCCTGGAATGGAATGAGACGGATTCCCCGCCCACCCGAACAAACTTCGATAAGGTGCCGATTGTCACCACAAAAGCGTATAACTACCCATATCCGATGACCAGCAATGAGTGAAGACGCGTCCAGCACCATTCGGGAACAATTCGAAACACGTTCCCAGCAGGAGGAAGCGGATTCGCTCGGGATATGGACTTTTCTATCCACTGAGATACTTTTTTTCGGCGGGCTATTCCTCTGCTACACGGTTTACCGCACTCATTACCACGCCGGCTTCGTGGAGGGCAGCAAACATTTATATTACTCGATCGGCACTATAAATACTTTTGTTCTCCTCACCAGCAGCCTTTTCATGGCTCTGGCCGTTCACTCGATTCAGGACGGCGACCGCAAGAAGCTTCGGCTGTTCCTTCTCCTGACTTTTGCCTTCGGCGCGACTTTTCTTGGTTTGAAACTCTGCGAGTATTACCTGGACTATCGCGAACATTTGGTGCCGGCCGTGAATTTCCGCCCCGGGGATTTTTCCCATGCGGCTTCCGCGGAGATATTTCTCTTTCTTTATTTTGCGATGACAGGACTTCACGCAATTCATATGACCATCGGCCTGAGCGCGCTTACCTATCTTTATCTCAGGGCGAGAAAGGATGAATTTTCTACCGAATATCACTCTCCGGTGCGGGTGGTGGGCCTTTATTGGCACTTTGTCGATATCGTATGGGTCTTCCTGTATCCGATGCTTTATCTCGTGACGAATTGACTTTTTTTTATGCCTTCCGCACGCCCTCAACGCCGAACGCTGTTCATTGTTTACGTCAGCCTCATTGTTCTTCTGGCAATCACCGCGGTCGCCGGGCGGATTTCGGTTGGCAGCAATATTCACGATCTCCTCGCATTCGGCATTTCGGCTGCGAAAACGGCGTTGATCGTCGCGATATTCATGGAGGTTCACTATGATAAAGGGGTGGTCCGCGTTTTTGCCGGCGCCGGCATTGTGTGGCTTTTTTTGCTTTTTCTATTCACGTTCACCGATTACCTGACGAGGGCCTGGCGGTTTTAATCCAGATAATGCAAGGCGGGGGATAGTACGGTTCAAAACAAGTACTTTAGTTCTGTTTTTGGGCCGCCTTATCGACGGTTGACGCAAAGGAAAAGCGGGTTCAGAGTTTGCGAATCGCAAATTAATTATCATTGTTTCGCGTCCCCCCAAAAGCCAACCCCCAATGTCCTTGATCAACCATCCCAGCACCCGATCCCCTCTGCACGAGGGGTGGACTCTCGCCCGCCGCCAAACCGCTTGCGCCCGCAGTGCTCTCCGCCTTATTCCATTTTTGGCATGGGCGGCGGCAGCGGGAATCTGGATGGCCGGCCACTCTGCGAAGGCGGCGAATACGATCGATTATTTCGTGTCCGGCACCGATCTCCACCTGAGCGCGGGGTACTCTCCCAATAGCTCCCTGGGGACGAATAACGCCCCCGGGGTCGATGTCGTGCTCAGTAATTCCAACTCCAACACAAACCTGACCGTGGGCCCTGCGGGCGATGGGCAGAATAACGATAAGTTTGGTACGCTCGACGACCTATATACGGGGGTTACGATTACGATTGCGGCCGGCCAGCCACTCTTGACTCTTTACAACGGCGCCCCGGACAGTACCGGCACCAATATCGTCGAATCCAATAACAGCGTATCCGGCGCAGCCCCGCAGGATTTGCTGTATGTCGAATCCGGAGCCGGCCTCGTGCTTCAGGCGCCGCTTGCCTTTGGCGCGGGGGGCAATCTGGACATCAGCGGAACTGCCGCTTTGACGGACGGATTCGCCAATGTCGTGGCCGGAGCGACCATTACCAAAACGGGGGCGGGAACGCTGACGATTTCGGTGGGAACAGTGTCCATGGCCGGCACGCTGGTTGCCGGCGCCGGCAGCCTGGTGCTGAACAGCGGCAACAATAATTTCAACCTGAACGGGATATCGAATACGGATATGATCGATGTCTCCACAGGGGCCACGCTGAGCGGCACCGGCGGGATCAACCTGCAATCATCCGGCACCTTGGGCATTGCCGGAAGCGCCACGTTTGGCGGAGTCATTACCGCTTCTGGCAGCACGGTTTTCAATGTCACCGGCAGTGCCCTACTTTCCGGCAACCTTGTGGCCAGCGGCAATAACACCACCTATCTCCTGACCAAGACGGGCACGGGTACCATGACGATTGCCAGCGCCAATGAGGGGCTTTCCTATACCGGGCCGGTGGCGGTAAACAGCGGCACGCTGGCGCTCTCCGGCAGTTCCTATTTCGCCTCGGCGGCTTCCGTGACGATCAATAATGGCGGAACCCTTTCCCTGCTCGATGGCAACGGGAACCGGGGGCTCTATGGCGACCCGGCCGATCTGCTCGTCGGCGTCCCGACGATTATCAATGCGGGCGGTCTTCTGGAGGTGGACAACAGCGAGCACGCGAAACTGGGAGCATTGACGCTGGCGGGGGGTACACTGGCCCTATCCTCAGCCGGCGCGAATGGAACCGGGAGTTTCATTCTTCTGGGTACTGTGACCGCGGGCGGCGTGGCGGCGACCTCGACCATGAGCGCGACGGGCATGGTCCTGAGCGAAACGAACGGGACGATCTTCAATGTCAGCAGCGGCGCTACGAATGGGATCGACCTCGACGTAACGGGCAGTTTCATCCCCGGGTTTAGCAATACGAACCTGATCAAGGAAGGGAACGGCGTGATGCGCCTCACCAATACGAACAGTTATACCGCTTCAACGGTAGTGCAGGCGGGAACGCTCATCGTGAGCGGCTCGCTGACCGGCACGGGCGGCGCCAGCGCCACCGGGGGCACGCTGGAAGTTGATGGATTGCTGAACACGGCCATTTCGGCGGCGATAACCAATGCCGGTCTCGAGGGCAGCGGGAAAATCGGCGGCGCATCCCTCACGAGCGGCACGCTCAGCCCCGGATTGAACTCAAGCCTGAGCACCACAGGCGTGCTGACTTCCACCGGCAGCGTCTCGCTCGACAGCAACTCGAAGTTTGCGGTGCGCCTGGGGCTCGCAATAAGCGGCACCGACAGCGACGAACTCACGCTGACCGGCGGGACCGTAAGCCTCGGCAACTCGAGCCTTCAGCTTACGCTGGGCAATCTGGGTAATGCCTCCGTGGGGACGATCTACGACATCATCAATGGAGGATCGAACCCTGTGGTTGGGCAATTCTCCCAAGGCGGCACCATCCTGGCGGGCGGGTACACATTCGATATCGATTACAACACGAACGCGGCCGGCGCCGCCGGCCTGGGCGACTACGTGACTCTCGACCTGGCAGCCGTGCCGGAACCGCAAACGTGGGCGATGATGGCGGCCGGGGCCGGTCTGCTGATGCTGATGCACCGGGGGCGACGCCGGGCCTGCCGCTCGACGGTTTGATCGCAGAAAGGCGGTTCGGCATCGGGGCCGGCTCCGTGGGCACAAGCCCTCTTTCTCATTAAAGCGCCCCTCACAGCAGCATTGCGCGCGCGGATTCACGGTTGAGGCTATTCGAGCATGATAGTCTCCTTGAACACCTGCGTTAAGCTCCGGTTCACGTGCTCACCGAACATGATCTTGCCGCAGAGGGGGTTTAATATCAATCCTCGGGAATGAAAAACACCCGCATCGGTCTCTTCGGGATAGGCCTCGATACCTACTGGCCACAGTTTCCGGGGCTGCGGGAGCGCCTGCTGGGGTATCTCGGACAAGTTGCTGAAAAACTGGCGAGAGCCGATATCGAGATCGTCAACCTCGGCTTGATCGACACGCCTGAAAAAGGATTTGAGGCTGGAGACAGTTTTCGCCAGGCCGGCGTGGATCTGATCTTTTTATATGTGCCGACCTATGCGCTCTCTTCCACGGTGCTGCCGGTGGTCCGGCGCGCCAAAGTGCCGGTGGTTATCCTTAACCTTGCGCCCGCAGCGGCGATTGATTACGCGGCGTTCAATCGCATGGGCAACCGGATGGCGATGACCGGCGAATGGCTCTCCTACTGCTCCGCGTGTTCGGCGCCGGAGATCGCGAATGTTTTCGGCCGTGCGCGGATTGATTTTTATCAAATTACCGGCATCCTCGGCGATGATCCCGCCTGCTGGAATGAAGTGGAGGCGTGGATCGACGCCGCGCGCGTGGCCAATATCATGAGCTATAACCGCCTCGGGCTGATGGGGCATTATTATGGCGGGATGCTTGATATTTACACGGACCTGACTCAGCAATGCGCCTGCTTTGGCGGACACATGGAAATGATCGAGGTGGATGAGTTGGCGGCGTTGCGCCGGGATGTTACTCCGGCTGAAATTGACGCGCGCGTGGATGAGTTCCACCAGACGTTTGAGATGCAGGCCGGCTGTTCGCGCGACGAACTGGGCCGCGCCGCGCGGACTTCGGTGGCGCTCGACCGCCTGGTATCGGCGCACGCCCTGGGCTCGCTGGCCTATTATTACGCGGGCGCCGGAAACTCGGAAAACGAGGAAGCGATCAGTTCCATCATCCTGGGCAGCTCGCTTCTCACCGCGCGGGGCGTTCCGGTCGCGGGAGAGTATGAAGTCAAAAACGCCCAGGCCATGAAGATTCTCGACAGCTTCGGCGCCGGTGGATCGTTCACCGAGTACTACGCCATGGACTTCGAGCAGGATATAATCCTCATGGGGCACGATGGCCCGGGGCACATCGGCATTGCCCAAGGCAAAACGAAAGTGCGCCCGCTGGAGGCCTATCACGGCAAGGCCGGCAGGGGCTTGTCCGTCGAGATGGCCGTAAGGCATGGACCGGTGACGCTTCTTTCCGTAGTGCAGGCCGCGGACGGCCGTTTGAAGCTGCTCGTGGCCGAGGGCGAATCCGTACCCGGCCCGATCCTTGAGATCGGCAACACCAACAGCCGCTATCGCTTTTCCATCGGCGCGCGCCATTTTGTAAACGAGTGGAATCTTCACGGACCGGCGCATCACTGCGCGATCGGCGTGGGGCATATCGCCGGAAAAGTGGAGAAGCTCGGGAAGCTGCTTGACCTGGAAACGGCGCGTGTCTGTTAAACAGGCACGGACCGCGAGTCACATTCACGCCATCACCAATTTTGCGAATTGTGCATTCCGGGCGCTCCTGTACGTGCGCATCGGCCTCAATGATCACATGTTCTTGGGCTGCTACCGGGCCAGCGTCTGGTGCTTCTCTACTTTAAGTCGAATAGCGAAGTAATGAAGCATCGCCGCCCAGCCTAGTCACGGGCTGGGTTTTTTTCCTCAATCGTCCAGGTTACCATTTCCCCGAATGGATTTTTTTCGAGCTCGAACTTTCCGGATTTGCGTCGGACGGTAACTGGATGAACCTCGGAGATCGACGGGATGCTGACGTGTCCCTTTGCTTCATCCGAGCCGGTGGTGAAGACGACGATGGTGAGATGGCTCCAATCGATTTCCTCGCAACATTGGGCAACGGTTGCATGCGGGATGGCACTCCCTTCCTTTACCAGAATCACGCAGGGAATGAGGCCGGCGCCGATCTCCTGCCATCCCGGACCATGGTAAACCTTGGCATCCTGGTAATCGATCCAAACCCCTGGTGGCAGGTACACGAGCCGGGCGGCGGTTTCTTCGATCAGCGGCGCCACCAGGATATCGGAGCCGAATAGGTATTGGTCCTCGATCAGCCACGAGCCGCGGTCCTCGGGATACTCAAAGAAAAGCGGTCGCACCATGGGCCAGCCGTTGGCCGAACAGATCCTGGCCTGCGTCCAAACGTACGGCATGAGGCGGTATTTCAATTCGACCGCCCGGCGGAAATCTTCCAAAAACGCGACGCTGAAGTGCCACGGCTCCTTGGGCGGAGAACCATGACAGCGGCTGTGCGAAGTCAACATGCCGAATGGCATCCAGCGCCGGTAGAGCGCCTCCTCGGATTTTTGCACGAAGCCACCGATATCGTGACTCCAATAAGAAAAACCGCTCAATCCTAATGACAAACCACCCCGCAGACTCGAAGCCATGCCGCAATCGGTGTTCTCCGCATCGCCGCCCCAGTGGATCGGGTACCGCTGGCTGCCTGCCCACGCGCTGCGCGCCCAGATGATGTGCTCGCCGGTCACGCGTTTTGTCACATCCGCCACGGCGGCATTGTAACGCAGCGGATAGAGATTGTGCTCCACCCACCCCCTCGCGCCAGAGGCGTATTGGCCATCCAGCGGCGCGGCCTCGCCAAAGTCCACCTTGATGGCGGCGACTCCCATTCTGAGAAGGCGTTCCAGCATGCCCTGGTACCACGCGACCGCATCGGGATTGGAAAAATCCAAAATCGCATCCTCGGTGGCGGGAGCGCCGAATGAGTTTTTGACGATGTATCCCTTGGAGATCGCCTCCGCGTAGAGGCAGTTTGTAGGGGTGAAATAGGGCAGTTGCCAGAGGCTGACTCGCAGCCCCCTGGCTCGCAATTCCCGGATCATCTGCGGGGCGTCCGGGAATCGGGTCGGCGAAAATTCAAAATCGCACCGCCAGTCCGTTTCAAACCAGCCGGTATCCAGATGAATGACGTCGCTTGGGATGCGATGCTTGCGCAGGCCATCCGCGACTTCACGCGTTTCCTCCGCGCTCTTGTAAGTGATGCGGCTCATCCAAAGGCCAAAGGACCAGAGCGGCGGCATGGGGCTGCGCCCGGTAAGGCCGGTGTATTCCGAAAGAATGGCGCGCGGCTCTCCGATGAAGAAAAAAAGATCGAGACTCTCATCCCCAACGTAGAGCGTGGCGGCGCCATCGTAGTCATGGCCAAAGTCTAACGTCATGGGCGTCGTGGAGTGAATGAACATGCCGTAGCCCCGGCTGCTTATAAAAAACGGGACCGGCTTGTACATTTCGCGGGTTTCCACGCCGTGAGCATCCACGGTGAAGAGATCCAGCCGTTGTCCCCGCTTGTTCAGCCGGGTAAAGGACTCGCCGCAGCCATAGATACCTTCATCCGGAGCCAGCGTAAACGCAGCGGCGAATCGCCGCTCCATATCCGCGGCGCGGCGCACGAATGCGAACGGCGTGGGAGCGGCGCTGCCCAGGCATTTGGTATCGCCAAGGCTGCGGGTTTTCGTGAGCAGACGGCCCTTTGCGTCCCGAAACTCGATGGCCCATGGGTTCATGGTCAGTTCCATGCTGCCGGCGGGGCTTCGCCATGTCACCGCGCCCCCGCCCCCCTCGTGCGGCCACGGCGGGCCGGATGGCGGCTCACCGGCAAGTACGAGCGGCGGTTCTCCGGGCGCTGCATGGGCACGACTCTGAAAGCGCAACCGCACGGTGTGGGCGGAGATGAAATCGATTTGAAACGGGAGCCGCTGCTCGTCTCCATACTCGGGCGGGAACTCCCATGCATCGGCGCGGTCGGCGGGAGCGGTCAATTGGTTAAATGCCAGGCGGGTCTTGCGTTGATAGCGCACCCACTCCAGCGATCCGCGCCCGGTGGCCGGGTCGAAGGCGGTCATCGCACTGGCAAGAAACCAGGTGTTTTCGAGTTTTAGAAAATCGATACCGACGTCTACGGGGGTATTGATGGCGTCAAAATTGAACGTGCTCATGTTCCAGAGAGTGGAGACTAACAATGGCCAATGCGGGCACAAGCGGCTTGATGGGAGAAAATCCGCGAAAGCTAACAGAAAACCGGCGCGCCGAGGCGGCTTTTCACAGATTCGTTGACGCTTGGCCAAACACGTGTTGGAGTGAAGAGAGGAATTTTCACCCCGGACTACTTTTTTCAGCCTATCAGCGATCCCATCAAAAGCCCCGGTACCTATGCGGAATGGGAGGCGGCCGCGAGCGGCCTCCTGCGGCCTCTGGTTGCCCTGATGGGCTCCGGCACGGCCTGCCTGCCTATCTCCGGCGCAGCCAGCACCTCCGGCGCCGCCGCGGACCGCCTGGAGTCATTCGCCCGGCCGATGCTGCTGGCGGCGCACTGGCTCGCGGCGGAGCCTGCCGAGGGAACGCTGCATGGCGGCCCGTCGCGCGAATCGGTCGCCGAGTGGTTTTGCAGGGCGCTCGTTTGCGGCACCAATCCGCGCTCCGCGGAGTATTGGGGGCCAAGCGTGAACGCCCATCAAAACGCCGTGGAGGTATGCGTGATGGCGCTGGCGCTGGAGATTGCGCGGCCATGGCTGTGGGACCCTCTCTCCCGAAGGGAAAAGGACGCCGCAGCCCGCTGGATGGAAAGCACGCGCGCGCTCCGGTTCTACCGGAATAATCATCTCTTCTTCGGCGTGCTGATCCTGGGCTTTCTGCAAAAGGAGGGCTACGGACGCCTTTCCGATGCGCGTTGCGTGAAGACCTGGCTGGACATCCTTGAGTGGATGGCGCTCTCGGGCGGCTGGTTTGTCGATGGGTCGAACGAGACAATCGATTATTACAACGCCTACGCATTCCATTATTACTCGCTCTGGTGGCGGCTGCTCTATGCCGGGGAGGAGACGGCGCGGATGAAACGCTGGGAAAAATGGACGCGCATTTTCCTGCTGGATTATGCCCATTTCTTTTCCGCGGAAGGCGAAAACGTGCCGTTCGGCCGCTCGCTCATTTACCGCTTCGCGGCCAGCGCTCCTTTTGCGCTGGCGGAGAAATGCGGTATCTCTCCGCTGCCGGCCGGCATGGCGAGGCGCATCTGCACGCGCAACCTTCGGTTCTTTCTCTCGCGTCCCATCCTGCAGCGGCAGGGGGTTCTCAGCCTTGGCTGGACGGATGAATTCCCGAATCTGATGGAGCATTATAGTTGTGCGGCGTCGCCTTATTGGGCCGCAAAAGGGATGGCGCCACTGCTGCTGCCGCGGACCTCCGCATTCTGGATGCAGCCGGAGCAGCCGATGCCCGCGGAGAGCGATTTCGAGCGTGCGATTCCCGCCGCGGGATTGGTGGTGCGCGCGACCGGCGGCGCAGTGGAACTCTTTAATGGCGGAACCAATATCAGCCCTGGCAACACCGGTTTTGGGCCGTGGAAATGGGGAAAGTGGAGTTATCGCACGGGCGCGGGTTTCGAGCTGGGAGAATCCGAAGGTTGTTACCCGGGCGATGCCGCGCTGACAGCGGTCACGATGGACGGAATGGTGCACGGGCGGCACGGCACTTATTGCCTGGAGGCGACCGCATCGCACATGGCTTTCACCTGCGGCCTGGGTGGCGTGCGATCGCCGCACAATATCCAGACAGAGAGCCATCTCTGGTGGCGCGGAGGATGGGTGCTTCATTTTCACCAGGTAGATACGCGGCAGCCCACCCGTTTTCAACTCGGCACGCACAGCCTTTCGTCCGGTACGCCGGAGCAGCTCACTGTGAGGGAGGAAGAGCAAATCTGCCATGCTGCCAATGACTCGCTGCATGTCGGGATCGCCTCGCTGCATGGTTTCCCACGCACCTTCGCGCGCCGGCATGGAGGCGATCAAGGCCCGCGCACCCACATCAATAGCCCGCACAGCATTTACCTGGTTCTCGAGACGGATTGGCTGGAGAGCACAGCCTGTCTCGCCGCGGTGATCTGGGTGGGACGTTCTGAACCCGCGCATCCCTGGCGCCTGGCCCTGGCGGAAAACGGACGCTGGGTTCTATCCAATCCCGCAGAAGAACAGGACTGGATTATTGAAAACGACGCGCTGGTGGAATTACCGGTCGCAGATTGAGACTGTGCGACGCTGGCAGGTGACGGGAATCACCTGATCCATCTGGCGAAAGAAGGGCTGCCCCAATCAATCGGTTCCCAGCCTTCCCGGGCGGCTACGATCTTCCCGGCATCAAGGATAAGGACAACTGGCACGGGCAGTTCGGTACCCGAGTTCAAAATAGCCGCGAGGACATCGTTTTCCGGCCAGTCCTTCCGAATACTTGAATCGGGATCGGCATCGATGAGCGCCACGCGGATGAGGCGGTCATGCGCCTTCCAGGTATGGGCAAGGTCCGCGTAGTCCGCCGCCATCGACTGGCAATGGCCGCAGGAAGGATCGTAAATCAGCACCACCCAGCGGCCTTTCCCCAAGGACGTATCCGGCGTCACCGCTCCGGCTGGCGGCCACGGCTTCCCGATCCAGCGCATCAATTGCGGGTCAACACTGGCATCCGCTCCTCTGGTTACCGCCGCCAGCGGTAATATGAGACAGAGCAAGAGAATCCGCATGATCATATTTAGCTCCCGGCGGGGCGGAACCGCACGAGGACCACGCCGTGAACCGGAATCGCTGCCTTGAATTGCCCGTCGAAAACGCCGAGGTCCTTCTGCCGCCATAGATCGCGGGCAATTTGTTTTCCGTTGATGCCCAGGTCCTGCCAGGTGGCCGTGACCTCGGACGCCTGCGATCCCATATTGAATAGGCCCGCCACGTGCGAACCGTCTTCCATCTGCTTCGCCCAGACTTCCAGCAATCCGTTTCGCGAAATGCGGGCAGCCTGTCTCCCGAGCGGGTCCTGATCGACGTCCAGCACCTCGTCATTGCTGAGCAAGCCGTAGGTGAACGCATCCATTTGGCTCAAGTCACAGCCGATGAGCAGCGGCGCGGAGAGAAGACACCACCAACTTACTTGCGTGTACTGTTCATCCGCCGTCAGCGGCACATAGTCGTGCCTGCGATACCATTTGGTCTTGCCCACGGTCAGCATGTCCGGATCGTTCCAATGCCCCGGTCCCGCAAACTTCCCCAGACCCGCCTGGCGTTCGCCGATGGTGAACATTCTGCTCCAGGTTCCATTGATGTCCCCGGTGGTGCGCCAGCAATTTCCGCCGATCGCCTGCCCCCATTCCCACACGTTATCATCGCCATATTGGCACAGGCTGAAGACGATGTCGCGCGCCGCCTTATCCAGCGATGCCCGGAACACCCGGTACGGCTCCTGCGCCACATCCAGGTCAATCCGCTTGCGCGTGTCCTGGTTCATCTTTTGGTAGATCAAGGGGCCGACCTCGGCGTTGATTTTTTTGAACTCGTCAACTTGTTCTGGACTTCGCTTCGGTATCTTTTGTAACTCGGCCCTCTCCGCCAGCAATTGCACAATGCGCGGGCCGTCGGCGGGCAATTGCTCCGCGTACTTCCGCGCGGCGATTTTTTGTGCAATCTCCTCGTAACTGCACCAGTCGTACTTTACGTAATCCACATCCCACGCGGCGTAGCTTTTTGCATCCTGATCCTCGTGCTGGTAACTGCCGGGCAATTGCCCGCAGGTCCGCGGACCCGGGGAAGAATAAATGCCGAATTTCAGCCCCTTTGCATGAATGTAATCCGCCAGCGCCTTGATATCGGGGAATGCGGCGTCTCCGTGGATATTCCCCCCGGCATCCCGCGCGCCAGCCCATCCGTCATCGATATTGATGTAACTCCAGCCGTGATTAACGAGCCCGGACTTGATCATCGCATCGGCCGTCGCGCGCATTTTCGCATCCGAGACGGACATTCCAAAGCTGTTCCAACTGTTCCATCCCAACGGAGGCGTGAGCGCGATCGCATCCCCGCAGACAATTCGGAATGCGCGCGCGTCCGCCCCCTTCGCGTTCTGCGCGTGAAGGGTTACTGTGGTTTCCCCCTTCTGCTTGAGCGCGCCCGTGATGAGACCGGTATCCGCATTGAGGGAGAGGCCGCCGGGCAGATGATCGGAGGAGAATTTCATAGGCCTCATTCCGGTGGCGGTTACCAAGAAGAGAAAGGGATTGCCAGGGCGCACGCCAAAAATTCGCGGACCGGTAATGCGCGGAATCTCGGACTCAGGCGGAGTCAGGATGGACGCGGAGCCCGCGGTATCTTGCGCGCACAGCGGCTGCCACACACCGGTGCATACAGTCAGCGCAACACTAATAAAGCAAGCGACAGAGGATCGGCTAAACATAGGAATATATCTAAGTACGTTTGAGGTGGAGCAATCCGGACCGCGGAACTTCCAATGCATGAACATCCGGTTCCAGCGTTAGTTTCCTGCTGCCCGTCTGTTTGCCCAGCACGCTCAGGGAATCGATCTGATATGTGGCTGCCGGGCCGCCGGTCTCCAGGATGAGCCGGGGTCGGCTTGTGGCATTGACAAGATAGATTTCCGCCGGCAACGGGCCAACCAGCGGCGCCGCGATATCCGCGTAGCAAGCGCCCACCCAGGTGTCGCTCGTCTTTGCCAGTATAAAGGGATAATGCAGTTCCGGATAATAGGGCTCGAACTTGCCCGCCATTAACACTGGACGGAGCCGTTTCCAGAAGCCCATCCAGAAACGCAGCATCTCCAGGTGATCCGGCGGTATCGCGTCCAGCTTCACCG
This sequence comes from Chthoniobacteraceae bacterium, assembly GCA_036266845.1. GTDB lineage: Bacteria > Verrucomicrobiota > Verrucomicrobiia > Chthoniobacterales > Chthoniobacteraceae > DATAXI01. The sequence goes on from DATAXI010000019.1 coordinate 19,530, forward strand.
ATATTTGCGGCACGGAAAAGAGTACGTTTAGGAATTGCAGCGCCGCGCTCTCCACCGGCTCCTCCGTGGACCACATTATCATATCCGAGTGCGCGGCGGTATCGCCGGCGATGAGGCGCACATCCACGATGCGGACGCGATTGCAAAGAGCATCCGCGGGGCAATCGCTGGCGCGGAATAGATTGCCGTAATTACGCATCCGCGGTCCGACGTAGCTTTGCCGGAATTCGATGAGCACATCCGGATTGATCCGGGAGAGGCGGACGCGCGTATCGTGCAAAAGCCGGTCGGCTGCTTCCGGTCCGGAGAGGATATCGCGGCCCGGCGCGGTGTCGCCGTCGCTCTCCTCCGGCATCGAGAATTGATCGACGAAATCGAGCTTGAGCCCGTCGAAGCCCCAGTCGCGCACCGCTCTTTCGTATAGGCCGATGAGGTACTCCCGTACGTCGGGATATCGAGGATCGAGCACTGATGCCTGCAGCCGATCCATGTGGAAAAGGTATTTTCCCTGAAAGCGCAAATAGGCGGCGGTGTTCGGCCCGATGAAGGGAACGGAAAACCAAAGCATGCTCTTCATGCCAAGCACATGAACCCGCGAGACGTGCGCGGCCATGTCCGGAAACTTTTCCGGGCACGGCTCCCAATCCCCGCAGAAAGCATAGCCGCGCGTATTATCGGACGTCTGCCAGCCATCGTCTAGTATGACCAATTCGCAGCCCAGTTCTTTCGCGAGACGGCATTGCGCCTCGACCTTGCGATCAGTCAGTTCCTGGTGAAAGCTGTACCATGTGGAATAGACGGGCTGGAGCGCGGCCTCCGGCACTGGCGCGGGCGCCATGCCCGGCATCGTAGCCCACCATTGCCTGACCTCCTGGAGACATTCAAAGTACGGTTTGCGCCTCCGATCCAGCCGCAGAATAGCGCGATAGGTTTTGACCGGCGCCGACGGACGATCGAAGAAAATGAGATGACAGGAAAAAGTCGCGGTCTCCTCGTGAACGGAAGCGGTGGATTCCACGGGATTGAGCGCGTCGGAGCAGGCGAATGTGAAGCGATTTTCGCAACCGATGTCGTAGAGGCTCACCACCGGCGCGTGCCGCGTGACCGCGGAGTGGACGCTGATCTCCCAAGGCCGCGTCAGCCAGCGCCTAGCGTTGCAACCGGGATACCACACAGCTTTGATCTCCACAATCGGCAGGCTCCATGCGAGCTTTATCGGGGGTGGCGTCAATGGACTGCCCGCGGTCAACTCCAGCGTCACGTGATGGAGGCCATGCTCAACTTCCACAGCCGCCAAATCCACGCGAAAGCCGGCGGGCGCTTCCGCGAGACGGATATCCAGATCGCCCGCGAGGACGTGGCAGGAATGCGAGGGAGACATAGGGGATGGGACTGAGTGGGGAAAAGCGGCACCTTCACGAAAAGATGGCGAGGCGGGCAACGTCAAGCCGAAAATCAAACACGTGTTAGATTCGGATAATTTCCGCCGAGTGAGCCAGATTCGCGCTCTATAGCCGCCGCTTTCCTTTCTTCTAAACGGCTCCGCGCGGCTTGCCCGTCGAGCGCCGCAGGATCAACCGCGGTTCCACACGTTGACTCGGTCTCCGGCGGTTCTGCATGTTCTCGATGCTGTTCAACAAGAGATCCACTGCCAGCTCGATGAGCTTATCGACCTGCGGATCCACCGTCGTCAACGCAGGCGTGCAAATCATGCTGAGGTCGGAATTATCGTAGCCAGTGACCGAAAAATCCTCCGGGATTCGATAGCCGCGACCCTTGAGGTATTCCATCGCGCCAATGGCTACCTTGTCGCTTAAGCAGACCAGCGCAGTCGGGATTTCCTTGAGGGCAAGCAACCGCTCCGCCAACCGCTGGCCGGAATCGAAATCCAACTGTAGCGCCTCCGGCTCGAAGAGATGCACCACGCGCACTGCGGCAGGAGCATTCGGAGGATTCAGGCACTTTGCGAGCGACCGGCTGCGGATCGGGCCGTAATACCCCTGGGGGTTGATTCCCAATGTGGCAAAGCTACGGTGTCCAAGCTCCAATAGGTGCCGGGCAGTCTGTTCCATCGCGGAGCCGCGATCGATCCAGACCGTATCCGGATGCGAGGGCGAGCCGGGATCGATTTGCACGACGGGTATGTTCGCCTCGCGCAAAGTACGGAACGCCGCGTCACGCCGGGAGAGGACTCCGGAGAATACCGCCACCGCTTCCACCTGCATCGAGATGAAGTGTTGAAGAATCTCCGCCTCGATCGCAGAACCTCCATCGCCAAATTCCAGCAGGCTGCGGAATCCCACCTCGCGCAATTGGTATTGCAGCGTCGAAATCTTCGAACTCAAGTTCAGCTTCTCGAGTTCCTGCAGGCAGATGCCCACCATCCGGGTGCGCCCCCCTCGCAGGGCGCGCGCCATCGGACTGGGGACAAATTGAAAGCGCGTCACAGCCTCTTCCACACGTTGCCGCGTCTCGTTCCCGATCTCCGGATGCCCGTTCAGGGCGCGCGACACCGTCCAGCGGGACAATCCAAGATATGCCGCCAATTCAGATGTCGATTGAATCGTGGTCGGTTCCCGGTCTTTTCTAACACGCACTGCTTGAATCAACTCCTCTATCCTGCATTTGCAACGTTATTTTCAGCATTAAATTTATATTTTCTTCACCTATTAAGGATGCCCCGGGTTTTTATCCGCCGCTCCCGCCATGGCCGGGGCGCCGCCTCCGCTCAGCGCGGCCTGGACCGCATAATAAGCGGGCTTCGCCTCGTAGTTGTCGTCGAAGAGGAGATTGCTGGGGCCTTCATTTCTCCGCCAGCTATACTTATCCACCACATTCCAGGTATCCCAGATGATGCATTTGGGTTGATTGACGCAAATGGCAACGATCTTTCGATAAATATCCGCCTGATCAAGTGTGCCAGGGACATCCATTTCCGAAACCACGATGAATAGTCCAAGGTCAGCGAAGCGCTGGAAAGTCTTGGCAAGGTAATCGTAATCCGGAGGCGCCGCGTGATTGTACCCAATGTGACATTGGAATCCCACGCCATCGACAGGCACTCCATTCGCCTTCAATTGCTTAATCGCCTTATAGAGTTTATCCGCCTTCTTCGGGTTATTTTCGATATTGTCCTCATTCCAGATGAGGACGCAATCCGGATCCACGGCCCGTGCCGTCCGGAAGGCGAGGTCCCAGTAAAGATAATCTCCATCCGCATCCTTTCCCAGCCTTTGGTAAGGGGAGGCGCCATTGATCTCCTCGTTCAACACGTCCCAATACTGGATATGACCGTAAGGGCTCCCCTTCTTGTACCGGCCCATCAGGTTCGTAATGTGCTCGATCAGGTTATCCTTCAATTCGTCCGGGGTAAGCTTGGGATCCTTCATCCACTCGGGCAAATAACGGTTGCGTCCCAAAAGCACGTGCCCTTTGGCAACCAAGCCGTTATCCATGCAGAATTTTACGAAGGCGTCGGTCTGCTTGAACCGGAACACGCCTTTCTGTGGCTCGGTGCTGTGCGGTTTTAACAGATTTTCGGTGGAGAGGATACTATACTCTCTTTTAACGATCTGTTCCTCCTCCGGATCGTGATGATCCAGGTCCGTCGCGCCGCCAATAAGCAGATGATGCCCGGCACCCAGTATCTTAAGCCGCTGGCCCGCAGGGACAGGGATCGTGTCTGCTGCAAAACTCTGAAACCCCATCAAGAGCAGCACTGGAAGGAGCATTTGCCACGCAGGCGCCGCAGTGCCCCAAAAACCGGGGCAGCTACCCCAAAAGCGAAATTGCGGGCTCATTCCGGGCTGGAAAGGAATTCGCGAAGCCATCACTCCTACCGCCACCGGCGACGCCGGTTCTGGATAATTGCCAGCATGCCGCACCCCATCAGCATCGCAGCCCCGGTTTCCGGTTCCGGTACCGCGGTCACATCGAGAATAATCTCGCCGGTGGTGCTGAAATTAAGCGCCGCGCTATAACCCGACAGGCCGGTGCTGTCTCCAAGGTCGAAATTGGCTGCGGTGACTCCGCCTCCGAGGGTCGTGAGACTTCCGCCTGATAGAAACTTGAAGAGCACGTATTGCCCCGGCTGAGCGTCCGCGAAGCTAAATGTATCGCTGCCGGTGATGCTCAGCTCGCCCGTCTTGTAATTGGTGAAATCAATCTGGCTGGAAGTGTCCGACGCACCCAACGTGAACTCAAAGGCCGCCCCGGATGCCGCGGACAGTAAACCTGTTTGTGTTCCGCTCAACTGCAGAATCCCGTACGGATTGCCGGAAATCCCACCGGCAACAATGGCGCCCCCCTGTGCGACGGAAATATTGTTGCTTCCCGAAGGAGCAATGATCCCCTGGCCGCCAAATGCCCCCTGCCCGCCCACGATTACATCATTGGTTCCCGTGGCGCTGCCGCTCCCGTTTGACGAAAGCAACGTCCCGGCGCTGACTGTAGTAGTTCCCGCGTAGGTGTTATTATTGGAAAGTACGGTCGTACCGGAACCCGACTGGACAAACAATCCGCCGCCCGTGATGGCGCCGGACATGGTCACCGTATTTCCCTGGGGCTCGATACCTTCGACGACCCCGTTGTCCGTGATCGCATTCGCCGGGGTGGCGCCATTCGCCTCATCCATTGCGAAGGTGCCGCTGGCGCCCACTGACACCGCTCCCGCTATTGAGCCCGACATACCGTCCCCCAACTGGAGTGTCCCGGCATTGACCGTGGTGCCATTGCTATAAGTGTTGCTCCCGGTGAGCATCAATGTGCCCGTGTCGTTGGCAGTATGGACAACGCCGCCCGTGTCATAATAGTAGAGGTTTGCCGCAGCCGTACTGTCCTTATCAATGGCGACCTTTGCGGAAGTGCCGTCCGGTATCGACCCCGCGATTATAAGCGTATTTCCCGATGATGCTGAAAAATACATCGTCCGGCTTGAGGTTGCCGCATCCGTAATCGTGCCGCTCAGCGTGAGCGTGGATGGGCTTGTGGCGTCATTTGCGATGTTTACGTTTTGAGTTCCGAAGTTCAGATTTAGATTACTGTTCTGATTTCCCGCTCCAATATAGGCAAGCGGCTGGCTTCCCCCAAAGTTTATCGTCCCATTGGCTCCAGTACTCGGCGATCCCAGAGCCGAGGCGCCGCCGCCGATCGAACTGATCGACGTATATCCCAGGAAACCGTCAAAAGTAATCGGTCCGTCAAAATTGTTCGCATTATTGGTCACCACGACGGCAGGCGTACTGCTATTACCGCTATCGTACGCATGACTTACACCCAGGATAATTGTACCCCCGACTCCACTCGTAAAGCTTCCAGTCAACGCGGAATTGAGGACTAAAACGGAGGTGCCGCTTAGGACCCCGGTTGCCGCCGTGTTGGTGAAATATGATCCCAACGAAAACAGATGATTCCCAACTCCGGTTCCAAAATTGATCGTCAGATCGCTGCCCACGGTATCCAGCGCGCCAGGCAAGCCCGTGTAAATCGTCCCTCCACTGCTCGACTGAAGATTGATGACAACATCCCCCGCGGTTCCGTCGCCATTTAGCGTGACATTCGCCCCGGGACTTGAGGAAGTCGCATCTCCAAATTCGATATTTTGGACAGCTATCGTTTCCGCCTTGCTGGCCGAGAGCGTTGTGGGGCCGGTGATGGTGCTGAAATCAAAGCTCGAACCGTTGGTAAAATTGGCCGTGGGATTCCAGTTGGTCCCAGTGTCCCACACCGTACTGCCATCACCCCCTCCGGTTCCGCCACCAGCCCAGGTGTAAGTCGCGCCGCGAAGGGGCATGGCAACGAATGCCAGAACACCTGTCAGGATGGCCGTGAGTTGGGGAAGACTGGGGGCTTTCATAGCTATAATTTGGGGTATGGATGAAGATAACCGGGTGAACCTTGAAAACGAGATGAAAGGATTATCCAAATCCGGGAATTCATATCATAAAACCGGCATCGCATGGTGATTACTCATTCACCCAGGCCGCCGATAAGATTTGGACCGAGGAACGGAATATCCTGTACCGGATGTGATTCGCCGCCAATTGCTGCCCGAATGTTGCAAGATCGGCATCCATATTGGAACTGTTGGCGAAGAGCGAGGCCGGCGGCTCCAGCACGGCGGGCGGCGTTCCCTGGCTCGATATGTGCATGTGGGTCAGCGAGTTCGGATCCGCGCAGAGCATCGCCACATCCACGATCGGCGGCAATTGGTTGCGCATGTAAATCGCATAAGTGCTGTTCTTAACGAGATTGACTGTAAACGTGTAACCCGGCTGCCATGAGCGCGAATCATAAACATAATTCGGACTGATTATCGCATTTTGTGTGGCGGGCCCGTAGGTTTCGCCGAATTTTGGCGCCAGCAGTTGCTCGTCCACCGTTTCCACGCGGGGACGCACGATGAGCAACAGCACATCTTGCGCGAGGATGCTTTGGTCATAAGTGCTGCCGCTCACGGGAAAAGCCGTGCCCGAAACCGCAGGCAGCCACCCTAAATTGTAATTACCGGTCGAGGTCTGCTGATAAACCGAAAGGTTCTCGGTGGGTTCCATGGCCTCAACCAGGCGAAACGCATTGTGCGTCGCGCCGCCGAAGAACGAGTTCAACCATGAAGGAAACTGCCGGGGGGAAAGATCGCCATATTGGACATAGAATCCAATATCATCCAGGGAACCTTGCAGGTACTTATCGGTGGTTTGATTCTGAGCGGCTACAACACCCAGCGGAGCCTGAAAGAACACGGCATCCCCGGGATTATTCACAGCCGAGGCGCCGCTCGGGATGATTCCGGTGGCGGGTCCGCATACGAAATGAAGCTCCGAAGCCCGCGCAAAACTGTATGGCACAAACGTCTGCTGCTGCTCAAGGGAGAGCCCGGTGCGGAATACACCAAAGGGCGAGTTGTTCGTCGAAGGATTGTTAATGTAATCGAGATAGGTCTTGAGCGTCGCGCGAGCCAGTTCCCGATTGATCACCGTAAACGCGCTGCGCGCGGATTGGAAATTGGAAATCGCGCCGCTGGTATTACTCCAGACGCTATTCATCCCGGCAATGACCTGCAACAGGACAAATATGATTACCAGCATCACCGCGCTCGCAACCAGAATCTCCACTAACGTAAACCCTGCCCTGCAAACCACGCTCGTTCTGGAAAGGAACTTCATTGCGGCGTCCTTAATTGCCGTTCCAGCTATCACGTTTCGCGAGAAGAAAGTTGCGAGTTACCACCCGGTAGTCACTCCTGCCCTGCTGTAGATTGACCGGATCGAAATGAAAACCGATCTGCACTTTCACAAAGGTAAGCGAAGCCCCGGAAGCATTCGAGCCTCCGTCCACCATCGGCACGGTCGTCGAGAGAGTGGGATTGGTCTGGGAATTTTCCAATGCGCAGCGCGCGATATAAACCGCGCCCTCTGGCGCCGCCGCCCCGCTTTGCGAAGGAGTGATATCCTGACCCTCCGCATCGTAATAATAGGCGAGAGGCGTAGTCGGACTCATAAAAATCGGGCTGACGCTGCCATTCCAATTCTGAAGGCTGGAGAACGGCGTTGTATTGAATTGCGACCAGAGCCGGTTGAAGATTTCATTTTCGGCCACCTGGCGGGAAGCATCCTGCACGACGTCCATGCCCAGCGGAAGCAGGGCGAAGATTGTCAGTAGGGCGCCACTGCAGAGACCGATGGCAATGACAACCTCAAGCAGCGTGAAACCCGCACGGCGCACGACCCACCGGAAAGCGGCAGAGCAGGAAGCAGCACGAGGGAAGACGCCTGGAATTGGGGAAGACATTTTCGGGGTCGGTATTGGCGGGTAACGGCGAAACCAACACGTGTTAG
>DATAXI010000031.1:0-7830 GCA_036266845.1 Chthoniobacteraceae bacterium
ACATCTGCGGTATTTATCTCGTCCCGCAAGGGCAATCCTGGACCTCCGACGATGCGGCGGAATCCTATTGGAGCAACATGAAGTCCACGGGAGATAACACCCGGGAGCGCCCGTATAATGGCCTTTACTCGCGCCTTACCACCAAATCCAATACTTACACCGTCCATGTGCGGGCGCAGGCACTGGCCCAGAGTCCGCATTCTCCTGCCGGCATTTGGGTCGAATCGCCTTCGCACATTCTCTCCGAGTATCGCGGCTCCTATGTGCTCAACCGTTACATCGATCCCGGAGACACCACTCACCCGCTTCCCGATTTTACCGCGCCGGCCAATTACAACAAGAGCCTGGATGACTACTATAAATACCGCGTCCTCGAAACGCGCCGCTTTACCCCCTGAGCGGCGGCCCGGTGCAGCATTTTCATTGCTCGAGCTGCTCGTGGTGGTGGCGATCATCGCGATCGTCGGTTCGCTGGCGGTGAGCGGCCTCGGCGTCTGGTCCGGACGCGGCGTTACCAATGCCGGCAATCTGTTGCTGGAGAATATCTCGTTCTCGCGCGAGCTCGCCGTTTCCCTGGACCGTCCCGTTGAGATTTGGTTCCTCAGGGCTCAGGGAACCACGCCCGTTACCGCGTTCCAGATTTACACGATCGATGACAACGGGAACGCAGCGCCATACAGCGAAGTGTATCATATTCCCACCGGCGCCATCATTGACTCCGGCAACTCGTCCTCCGCGCAGAATCTCTCGCCATTGATCGCGGCGGCGACGGTGCGACAATGGGCGGGCGCGCAGGCGAAGCCTTCCATCGGGACGTTTGGCTCCAATTACGATTGCTGGTATGTCCGTTTCATGCCGGACTCCAGCACCACTCTGGCTCCCAGCCAGCAGTGGTATCTCACGGTTCATGCGCAAACCCTCGGGGACCCGCTTCCTTCGCTCCCTGCGAATTATGCCGTGGTCAGTATCGAGCCCTTCACAGGCCACGTCGCCCTTTACCGCCCCTGAGCGAAATCATTCGGGCCAATTCGTCAGCCTGCTCTGCTGCCGTCACCGGCTACGGTTGATTGAGGTGCGGAATGGAATCCCCTTTGCCGGTGCTTTCCATCATGAAATGGTTATACCATTTGGCTTCTTTCTGGATGTCCCGCTCGCTCATGTTCCGGTGCTTTTTCCACCAGTCCGGCCAGTTGAAAATCTTGTAGCGAAAGCCCATCATTTTGGTGGATGCCCCATTGGAAACGATCTCCGTCAGAATGTAATCGCACTCAAGCCCGACTGTCAGGTCCACGGTCAGCGACGGAGCATTGGTTCCGCTTGGTGTCGTATAATCCGGGAGATAAACCCGGTTGTCATGAAGGGCGCCGATGAGCGTCGGCATCGCCTCCTTGCCCAGCTTTAATAGTTCGCCGGCGGCGGCTTCCCGCTGAGCCTGGGTCAATCGGCTATCCCCCATCCTGTTCACCAGTTCGGAAGCCGCCGGTGAAGCATCTTCTCCAAACGTCAAAGAACCGGCAACCCCCAGGACGAGCAGGACAGAAACGATTTTCGTAAACGTGGCGACTCGCATCGCGGGCCAGATTGCCGGGATTACCCGCCTTTTCTCAAGCACCGAATCCGATGGCGAGGCATTCGCCCAGCACTTCCACGTTGTTTCTTGGGCATCCTTCGGAATGCGATGCGGGATGATTCAAGTCAGGCGCCTGCAAGGTCCGGCTTGATCACCCCGGCGTTGCGCCCCAGTTTTGCGCGGATGACGGAACCATCTGGCGGCCTGCGTCGATTACAGAAAGAATATCGCATGATGAGTCTTCCGCGCCGTGTTTTAGCCAGTTGCTGTGTCCTGCTTTGCATGGCGGCAATCGCCTCCGCCGCGCCGGCTGGCGGCAGCCCCTCGCCCTCCGCATCGCCGGCGCAGAGCGGCACGGCATCTCCCACGCCCGTGCCGCTGCCAGAGGTTGCCACGGCCTCGGAGGCGGTTGCCGGCCAGCTCCAGGCAATGGAGGCGCAGGATACCGCCCGCGCTGCCACTACCGAGGTGCAGAATGATCTGCCGGCGTTGAAACAGGACATCGACGCGCGCGAGGAAGATACCAAACAGGCCGCCACCCCGGAGGCGCCGCTGGATGCCCTGCGGGATTTGCAGGGCCGCTGGCAGAGCATCCAGGGCCAGCTCGCCGGCTGGATGCAAAAGCTTACCGCAGGCGCCGCGCGGGCGGATGCGGACCTCGCCCAGCTCCCCGCGCTCCGCACGGAATGGAACGCCACCCTGAACCTCGCGCACCATTCCTCGGCGCCGCCGGAGATTAACCGGGAGATTCAGGGCGTGCTGGACCAAATCGGAAAAACCGGGGACGCATTGCGCAAGAGCCGCCAGAACATCCTCACACTGCAAAGCGCCGTGGCGGAGCAGAAACAGCGCACGGATGCCGCGCTGCAAACCATCAACTCCGCCCAGGCCGCCGCCGTGAATACCCTCTGGATGCAGGATAGCCCGCCCATCTGGAGCCGCGATCTCCTCACTGGCGCGCGGGCGGATTTCCTGGCCAATGGCCACGCATCCATGGGCGCGCAGGCAGCCCAATTGCGGACGTTCATTGCCCGTGACTGGACGAATCTCGTTTACTTCGCCCTCATCCTTTGCGCGGTGGCGTATTCATTTGTGCGGGCGCTGCCAAAGGTGCGCCAGCGCACGGAGGGCTGGCTGGATGAGGACCCATCGCTCGACCGGGCCCAGCAAATCCTCCAGCGCCCGTACATCACGGGCTGCGTCCTCGCCTTCCTGGGTTCCCCCGTCCTCTTTCCGGGCGCGCCGCGGCTTTTCTGGGCCGTGCTGGCGGTGGTGGCGCTCGTTCCAATCACGATCCTGCTGCGGCATTTGATCGATCGCCACCTGTACCCGTTCCTGAACGCGGTCATCCTCTTCTACTTATTAAATCACGCGCGCGCTCTTACCTCCGGCATTCCCGTACTGGCGCGCGCTCTCCTGCTGTTGCAATCGGCGGCCGGCGTCCTCTTCGCGCTCTGGTTTGTCCGCTCCACCCGCTCGTTCGATGGCAATGCCCCTTCCGCACGCATGGCGCGGCTCGCGGCGCGCCTCGCGATTCCGCTTTTCGCCGTTGTATTCATCACGAATTGCCTCGGCTATGTCGCCCTCGCCAGCCTGCTCGGCACCGCCACCGTCACCGCCGGCTATCTCGCGATTCTTTTTTATGCGGCGGCCAATATCGTAAAAAGCTTCCTCTACTTTGCGCTCCAGCTTTGGCCGCTTGCCTCGCTCGAGCTGGTGCGGCGGCATCGCCCTCTGCTGCGCAGACGCATTGGGCAGGTTATCTCCGTAGCCGCCGCCGTCCTCTGGGCGCTTGCCGCCATGGAGGCATTCGCCATTCGCAAGCCCGTTATCGCCGGCGCGGTGGCCGTGCTCGGCGCAAAGAGAACCATCGGCTCATTGGAGCTGTCGCTCGGCGGCGTGCTCGCATTCGGCATCACCATTTGGCTCTCGGTGATGGTATCCCGTTTCATCCGGTTCGTCCTGCAGGAGGATATCTACGGCCGCGTCGGCCTTGCGCGCGGTTCATCCTACGCCGTCTCCACCATCTCCCATTACGTCATCCTCCTTTGCGGATTCCTGCTCGCGCTTACCACCATCGGCGTGGATATGACAAAGCTCACCATCCTCGCGGGCGCATTTGGCGTGGGCGTCGGGTTTGGCCTGCAAAACATCTTCAATAACTTTTTCTCCGGCATCATCCTGCTGCTGGAGCGCCCCATCCACATCGGGGATCTGATCGATGTCTCCGGGGGCAGCGGCGTGGTCATGGAAATCGGGATCCGCGCCAGCCGCATCCGCCTGGCCGATAACTCGGTGCTCATCGTGCCGAATGCGCAACTTATCTCCAACAACGTCACCAACCACGACGCCCCGAGCAGCCAGGCCCAGATCACCCTTCCGGTGCGTGTCGCCTATGGCAGTGATGCAAAGCGCGTCATCGCCACGCTCAAGCAGGTGGCCGGCGCCGGTCCTCAGATCGCCAGGACTCCCGAGCCCCAGGTCCTCGTGGCGGATTTCTCCGCCGATGCGCTCCTCTTCAACCTGATCTGCTCGACGGACGATCCCGGCCACGCCGACCAGATCAAAAGCGAGCTGGCCATCGCCGCCCTCGAAGCGCTTGCCGCCGCAGGCGTCCAATTTCCCGCCCCCCGCCTGCCCTGAAATTCATCCGCCCATTTTGAACCCATTGGAAATCACTCGAAAAGCAAACGATTCTCCGCTATCCCCTTGCGCGCATGGCTAGGGAAAACCGATTGGAATTCGACGTGTTGATCGCGGGTGGAGGGTTTGCCGGCGTTTATTGTGCGCAGACACTCGCCCGCAAGCTGGGGTCCGGGGCGCGCAAGAGCGTGGCCGTGGTGGCGGATCACAACTACATGGTCTTTCAGCCGATGCTGGCGGAGGTGGTCGGCTCCTCCATCTCGCCGCACCATGTGGTCAATCCCATCCGCTCCATTTGCAAACAGGTCACCGTGCTCCGCGGCAGCATCATGGAGATGGATCTGCCCTCGCGCCGGGTCGTGCTCAATGCCGGCGTATTCAGCCCGTCCGTCGATATTTTCTTCAAGCACCTCGTCCTCGCGCTCGGCGGCATTGTCGATCTCAGCCGCGTTCCCGGCATGCCGGAGCACGCCTTCCTCATGAAGAGCATCGGCGATGCCCAGGAGCTGCGCGGCGCCATCATCGACCGGCTGGAAGAGGCAAACCTCCAGAGCGACGAGGCCGCCGTGAAGCGGCTGCTCACCTTCGTGATCGTCGGCGGCGGCTATTCCGGCGTCGAGACGGCGGGGCAAATCCTCGATCTCATCCAGGGCATCAACCGCTTTTATCCCCGGATCGCCCGGCCGGACTATCGCGTCATTCTCGTCCACTCCGGCTCCCATCTGCTGCCGGAGATCAGCGAGGACCTGGGCCGCTATTGCGAGAAGAACATGACGGAGCGCGGCGTGGAAATCATCCTGAACGCGCGCGTTACATCCATGACTGCCAGCAAGGTCACGCTGGGCGACGGACGCGTAATCGAAAGCCACACGGTTGTCTCGACGGTGGGCAACGCGCCGCATCCCCTCATCGTTGATCTCTGCAAGCGAAACGACATCGTCACGGAAAAAGCCCGCATCATCACGGATGAAACGATGCGCGTGCCAAGCCACGATTTTCTCTGGGCCGCCGGCGATTGCGCGGCGGTGCCAATGGCGGGCGGCATGGCGGATGTAAAGGCCTCCGGCGGCAGCGACGCCGCGATGCCCGATTCCCCTTTCGCCGCACGAAAGTATTGCCCGCCCACCGCGCAATTTGCCTACCGCCAGGGCATCCGCCTTGGCAAAAACCTCGCGAACATCATCGTTGGTTCACCAGAGAAACCGAAGCCGTTCGTTTTCAAGGGCCTGGGCGAGCTGGCTTCCATCGGCCATCACTCCGCTGTGGCGGACATCATGGGGAAACGCTTCTCCGGCATCGTGGCGTGGTTCATGTGGCGCACCATCTACCTCATGAAACTCCCGGGCCTGGACCGGAAGCTCCGCGTGATGATCGACTGGACGCTCGATCTCTTCTTCCCGCGCGATATCACCCTCTTGCGCTCCCGCACCACGGAGGTGCTGCAAGAGGTCCACCTTTCCGCCGGCGATTCCATCTTCCACGCCGGCGAGCCGGCAATGTCCTTTTATGTCGTAAAGAAAGGACGCATCGATCTGTGTGACGAAACCGGCCCCGTAATGTCCATGGGGCCGGGCGAGCACTTCGGCGAGCGCGCCCTCTTGAGCGATTGCAAGTGGCGCTTTACCGCCACGGCCAGCGAGCCGGCCATTCTGGTCGCGCTGGAGGCAAAAGTCTTCCAGGCCATCTCCAGCGCCAGCGATTCCATCCGCGAGTTCTTTTCCCACTCCTCCCAGCAATACCTCAGCCGCCAGCAGATCGAGGCAATCAAGAAGACCGTCCCGGACAGCGTGTTGAAAATGCAGGTCAGCGAGGTGATGTCGAACACGCCGATTTTTTTCCGAACCACGGAAACCATTGGCGATGCGCTCGCCACGGTAGTCAGGCATCCCTTCAATTCCTTCCCCATGGTGGATGAGAAAGAGACCCTGCTCGGCATCATCACCCAGACCCAGCTCTATGATTGTCTCAAAGATGGCGAACTCACGCGCGAGAGCCCCGTCAGCAAGCTCGTCCCCTCCGCCATCCCCACCATCCATGCCGATACGCCCGTTAACGACGCGCTGGAAACACTGATGCGCAGCGGTCGCAACAAGCTTCTGGTCGTGGACGCCTCCGGACACCTGAAAGGCGTGCTCACCCCCATCGACCTCCTCGGCAAGGAAACCACGCCAAATCTGTGAATCATCCCCTTGCCATAACAACCCGCTTTGCCCTTGCCCTGCTCTTTTTAAATGAACTGCGGAATCGGGTTCGAAATACCTAATCCGACTGGCTCAGCCGCTTGCGCTCCTCGCCTTGGAGCAGCGCGTGGGCTTCGTCCAGGATCTCCGGGATGCGCGCGGCGAACGGACTTTCTGCAACCGCGCGCGAGACGCTCGCGCGATCCCAGGTTGCCGCGTTTTTGCCGGGAAACCAATGGCCGGCGTTCCCCAGAAGATTGTAGCGGAACTTGCCGAATTCCACGAGGTCCAGCGACTTTGCCAGCGCCCAGAGGCGCATGATTTCCAGCAGGTTGATATTGCCGGGTGTCTCCGTGTATTCCGGAATGCCGCGTGTCCATTGGGTGCGCCATTCAGCGCCCAGCACCGCATCCATCTCCGCGCGGAGCCGCTCCTCGACGGGCGCCATGACTTCGGCCGCCCGGTCGTAATATTCCAGCGCGCGGATATGCTCGTCGAAATCCGTGGGACGTGCGGCGCCGATGCTGAGCGTGTGAACCTGCGGGCGCGCGAGGCAATAGAGATCGTTGAAGATCATCGGGCTGAGCGGCTCGCAAAGGCGCGCCAGCTTCGCGGGTGGCTCATACAGTTTTCCGCCCTTGTCATTGGGGCTGATGATGAAGACCCCCATGTCCCGCCGCGTCGCTTCCTCGATCGCCGGCCAGTTCAAATCATACACGAAATACCAGTGCAGATTCACATAATCGAACTCCCCGGTCGCAACGGTGCGCAACACCAGCCGCCAGGGCGCGTGCGTGGAAAAACCGATGTGGCGAACCCGTCCCTGCGCCTGCAATTTGCGCGCGGCATCCAGGCTGCCCCCCTTGCGCATCGCCTGGTCGTACACGCCCTCGTCATTGATGCCGTGGAGCGAGAGCAGATCCACGGAATCAAGGCCAAGGTAACCCATCGATTTGTCAAACGTGTCCAGAAACTCCTTCTCCGTCTCCGCGGGCGCGACCTTGGTCTGCACGATCATGCTCTCGCGCGGGATGCCCGGCAGGATGCGTCCAAGCTGCATCTCGGACGTGCCGTAGCCGCGCGCGGTTTCGATGTGATTGATGCCGAGCGCGAGCGCGCGCCGGATGGTAGCCTCCAGGTTGGCCTGGTTATCCGCGGGAATGCTCGCGGGTTCTTCGTCGCTCCACTTGTGCTGGTAACGCATGCCGCCGCAGGAAAAGACAGGCATTTGCAGTTCCGTGCGGCCAAAACGGCGATATCTCATGAGTTGCATAATTTCAAATGGGCCACGACTTCGATCTCCGCGGTCTGGGGGAACATATCGAATGGCGTGACGCTGCAAAGCTTGTAAGTGGCCCGGCAGAGCGCCTCCAGGTCCCGCGCGAGCGTGGCGGGATTGCACGAGACGTACACAATCTCCGCCGGACGCGCGCCGAG
>DATAXI010000037.1:0-11645 GCA_036266845.1 Chthoniobacteraceae bacterium
TTACGATCCCGCATTCGAGCACGACGCCTGCGGCGTCGGTTTCCTGGTGAATATGAAGGGCCGCAAGTCGCACGACATCGTGCAGCAGGCGCTGACGATCCTCGTAAACCTGGATCACCGCGGCGCATGCGGCTGCGAGGCAAACACCGGCGATGGCGCCGGCATCCTGATGCAGATTCCGCACAAGTTCCTGCTCAAGGCATGCGCGGCGGAGGGCTTTGCGCTGCCGGAGCCGGGGCATTACGGAGTCGGCTTCGCCTTCACCTCGCCCGATGCGGCCCGCGCGAAAGCGGCGCGGGAGATCATGGAGAGGATCGTCATCGAGGAAGGCCAGACCGTCCTCGGCTGGCGCAATGTCCCCACGGATAACTCCTCGCTCGGCAATACCGCGCAGGCCAGCGAGCCGGACATGACGCAAATCTTCGTGGGGCGCGGCGCGGATATCACGGATGAACTGACTTTCGAACGCAGGCTCTACGTCATCCGCAAGCGCGCGGTGACGGAAATCCGCGATGCGGACGTCGATGACTTTTGGTTCCAGGTCAGCCTCTCCTGCCGGACCGTGATCTATAAGGGCATGCTGATGCCGGTGCAGGTGGCGCAATATTTCCCCGATCTGCGGGACCCGGATGTGGAAACCGCGCTTGCGCTGGTGCACTCCCGTTTTTCCACCAATACCTTCCCGAGCTGGGAGCGTTCCCACCCGTACCGTTACATCGCGCACAACGGCGAAATCAACACGCTGCGCGGCAACATCAACTGGATGCGGGCGCGCCAGGCGCTCATCGAGAGCCCGCTCTTCGGCGAAGATATCAGGAAGATCCTTCCCATCATCAATACCGACGGGTCCGACTCCGCGATGTTCGACAACGTCTTTGAGCTGCTCGTCATGGGCGGACGCTCGCTGCCGCACGCGATGATGATGATGATCCCCGAGCCGTGGACCGCGCATGAGTCCATGAGCGACGAGAAGAAGGCTTTCTACGAATTTCACTCCTGCCTCATGGAGCCGTGGGACGGACCCGCATCCATCGCATTTACCGATGGCCGGATGATTGGTGCCGTGCTGGACCGCAACGGCCTGCGCCCCTCGCGCTATTATGTCACCAAGGATGACCTCGTCATCATGGCGTCCGAGGCCGGAGTGCTCCCCATCGAGCCGGAGCGTATTGCGATGAAGGGCCGTCTCCAGCCGGGCCGCATGTTCCTGGTGGATATGGACCAGGGCCGCATCGTCGAGGATGCGGAGATCAAAAAAAGCATCGCCGCGGCGCATCCGTACCGGGAGTGGATTGACCGGCACATGGTGGAACTTGCGACCGTGAAGGATGCGCCGGAGCTGCCGGAGCCGGATCACAAGACCGTGCTGCGCCGGCAACAGGCGTTTGGTTACACATTCGAAGATCTGCGTCTGCTGATGACGCCGATGGCCCGCGACGGCGTGGAAGCGATCGGCTCCATGGGCACGGACACTCCCCTCGCCATCCTCTCGGATAAGCCGCGCCTGCTTTACGATTACTTCCAGCAACTCTTCGCGCAGGTTACCAATCCGCCCATCGATTGCATCCGCGAGGAGATCATCACCTCCGCGGAGACGACCATCGGCGCGGAGGGAAACCTGCTCGATCCCAAGCCGGAGAGCTGCCATCTCATCGAATTGAAGACGCCCATCCTCACCAATGAGGAATTGGCGAAGCTGAAATACGTCGCGGAAGGCCAATTCAAGTCTGTGACCATCCCGATCCTCTTCAGTCCGAAGGAGGGCGTCGCCGGGTTTGAGCGCGCGATGGACGAAGTCTGCGCGCAAGCCAGCCGCAGCGTCGATAGCGGCATCAACATCATCATCCTTTCAGATCGCGGCGTGAACAAGGAGAACGCCGCGCTGCCCGCGCTGCTGGCCGTCTCCGGCTTGCACCACCACCTCATCCGGGAGGGCAAGCGGACACGCGCCGGCATTGTGCTGGAATCCGGCGAGCCCCGCCAGGTGCACCACTTTGCGATGCTCATCGGGTACGGCTGCGGCGCGATCAATCCTTACCTCGCGTTCGAGACGCTGGACGACATGATCCGGCAGGGCCTTTTGGTGAATGTCGATCACAAGACCGCCTGCAAAAATTACGTGAAAGCGGCGACCAAGGGCGTCATCAAGGTCGCGTCGAAGATCGGCATCTCCACCATCCAGAGCTATCGCGGCGCGCAGATATTCGAGTGCGTCGGCCTGAACCATTCCGTCATCGAAAAGTACTTCACCTGGACCGCCTCCCGCATCGAGGGTGCGGATATTGCCGTCATCGCCAAGGAAGTCCTCGACCGCCATCATCACGCCTTCCCGGATCGCCAGGTCAACGGCCATACGCTCGATGTGGGCGGCGATTACCAATGGCGCCGCGAAGGCGAGGTGCACCTCTTCAATCCGCAAACCATCCACGCGCTGCAAAAGGCGGTGCGCACCGGAGATTACAAGACCTTCCAGTCTTACTCCGCGCTGGTCAACGAGCAAGGGCGCACCCATTTCACGCTGCGCGGCCTGCTGGAGTTCAAGCAGCGGGAACCGGTGCCGATCGAGGAGGTGGAATCTGTCGAAACCATCCTGAAGCGCTTCAAGACGGGCGCCATGAGTTATGGCTCCATTTCCAAGGAGGCGCACGAGGCGCTGGCCATTGCGATGAATCGCATCGGCGGAAAATCGAACACCGGCGAGGGCGGGGAGGACCCCGACCGTTACGCCTGGACCAATGAGCGCGGCGACTCGAAGAACAGCGCGATCAAGCAGGTCGCTTCCGGCCGTTTCGGCGTTACGAGCCTTTATCTCAGCAAGGCCAATGAATTGCAGATCAAGATGGCCCAGGGCGCGAAGCCCGGAGAAGGCGGGCAATTGCCCGGCAGCAAGGTTTACCCCTGGGTGGCCAAGGTCCGCCATTCGACGCCGGGCGTGGGCCTCATCTCGCCGCCGCCGCATCATGATATTTATTCCATCGAGGATCTCGCGGAGCTGATCCACGACCTGAAGAATTCCAACCGCGCCGCGCGCATCAGCGTGAAGCTGGTTTCCGAAGTGGGCGTCGGGACCATCGCCGCGGGCGTCGCCAAGGCGCATGCGGACGTCGTGCTCATCAGCGGATTCGACGGAGGCACCGGCGCATCGCCCCAGACCTCCATCAAATACGCCGGCCTCCCGTGGGAACTGGGCCTCGCGGAGACGCACCAGACGCTGGTGCTCAATAATCTCCGCAGCCGCATTGCCGTGGAGACGGATGGACAGTTGAAAACCGGCCGCGACGTCGCCATTGCCGCGCTGCTGGGCGCGGAGGAATTCGGCTTTGCCACGGCGCCGCTCGTGACGCTCGGCTGCATCATGATGCGCGTTTGCCATCTCAATACCTGCCCGGTGGGTGTGGCCACGCAGGACCCAAGGTTGCGCAAGAACTTTACCGGCGAGCCCGAGCACACCGTGAACTTCATGAAATTCATCGCGCAGGAGTTGCGCGAGTACATGGCTCAGCTCGGGTTCCGAACGATCAATGAAATGATTGGGCGCGTCGATGTACTGGAGCCGAAGAAAGCGGTTGAACACTGGAAGGCCAAGGGCATCGACTTCTCAAAAATTCTTTACCAGCCGGAGGCCGGGCCGGAAGTGGGGCGGTATTGCCAGATTCCGCAGGATCATGGCCTGGATAAATCGCTTGATATCACGAAGCTGCTCGATCTCTGCAAGCCGGCCATCGAGCACGGCCAGAAAGTGCGCGCGGAGCTGCCGATCATCAATGTGAACCGCGTTGTCGGCACCATTCTGGGCAATGAAATCACCAAGCGCCACCCGGCCGGTCTGCCGGACGATACCGTGCACCTCAAGTTCAATGGCAGCGCCGGTCAAAGCCTCGGCGCATTCATCCCCAGGGGAATCACGCTGGAACTGGAGGGCGACGCCAACGATTACGTCGGCAAGGGCCTCAGCGGGGGCCGCATTATTATATATCCGCCGGCGGGTTCCACCTTTGCCGCGGAGGATAACATCATCATTGGCAACGTGGCGCTTTACGGCGCGACCGGCGGTGATATCTACATCCGCGGAATGGCGGGTGAGCGCTTTGCGGTGCGCAACTCCGGCGTCAACGCGGTCGTCGAGGCCGTGGGCGACCATGGCTGCGAATACATGACCGGCGGGCGCGTCATCGTGATCGGCCCCACGGGCCGCAACTTTGCCGCGGGCATGAGCGGCGGAGTCGCTTACATCCTGGATGAGGCAGGCGATTTCGCCACGCGCTGCAACCCGCAGATGGTCGGCATCGAGAAACCCGACGAGGCCGAACTGGAGGAAATCCAGGCAGCCGTCAAGCGGCACGCCGATTATACCCGCAGCCAAAAGGCATTCAAGGTGCTCGCGCTTTGGGAAGAGATGGCGCCGAAGTTCGTGAAGGTGATGCCGAGGGACTACAAGCGCGTCATCGCCGCTCTGAAGAAGGCAAAAGAGGAAGGCCTGGACGGCGACGAGGCGCTGAACGCCGCGTTCGAAGCCAATGCACGCGATGTGGCGCGCATCGGCGGCAGTTAGTCAGTAACGTTTTTCAGAGGACATTTCAGACCATGGGCAAACCTACAGGCTTCATCGATTACTCCCGCGAGTTACCCGCCGACAGCGCGCCGCTCGAGCGCATCCGCGATTGGGACGAGTTTCACCTTCACCTGGGCGAGGAAAAGCTGCGTACGCAGGGGGCGCGCTGCATGGATTGCGGCATCCCCTTCTGCCATACCGGCACGCTCATCAGCGGGATGGCCAGCGGGTGCCCCATCAACAACCTCATCCCGGAGTGGAACGATCTTGTTTACCGCGGCCTCTGGCACGAAGCGCTCGACCGCCTGCACAAGACGAACAACTTCCCCGACTTTACCGGCCGGGTCTGCCCCGCGCCGTGCGAGGGCTCGTGCGTGCTGGGCATCAGCGCGCCGGCGGTCACCATCAAGAACATCGAGGTCTCCATCGCGGAACGCGGGTGGGATGAAGGCTGGATCCTCGCCGAGCCGCCCACGCGGCGCACCGGCAAGCGCGTTGCCGTCGTCGGCTCCGGTCCCGCCGGTTTGTGCGCCGCGGCTCAGTTGAACCGCGCGGGACATGCGGTGACGGTTCTTGAACGCGCGGATCGCCCCGGCGGCCTGCTAATGTATGGCATCCCGAACATGAAGCTGGACAAGGAGCAGGTGGTGCTGCGCCGCATCAAGCAGATGGAAGCGGAAGGCATCGAGTTCCAGTGCGGGGTGGAAGTGGGCCGCGACCTGAGCGCGGAGGCTTTGCTCGCCGACTTCGACGCCGTGGTCCTGTGCACCGGCGCGACGAAGCCGCGCGATTTTCCGATTCCCGGCCGCGAACTCCAGGGCATTCATTTCGCGATGGATTTTCTCACCGCGAATACGAAGTCGATTCTCGATAAACACTCGAACGGGAATTTCATTTCCGCAAAGGATCGCGATGTCGTCATCATTGGCGGGGGCGATACTGGCACCGACTGCGTGGGCACCTCGATGCGCCATGGCTGCCGCGGCCTTGTGCAAGTGGAGATTCTGCCAAAGCCGCCGGTGGAGCGCGCCACGGAAAATCCATGGCCCGAATGGCCAAAAGTTTACAAAATGGATTACGGCCAGGAGGAAGCCGCGGCGAAGTTCGGCCAGGATCCGCGCGTTTATCTGACTACCGCGACCAAGTTTGAGGGCGATGCCCACGGCCACGTGAGCGCCGTCCACACCGTACAGGTGCAATGGGACCGCAACGAGAAAGGCCAGTTCATCCCCAAGAACATCCCTGGCACCGAAAAGGTGATTCCCGCCCAGCTCGTGCTGCTGGCCATGGGATTCCTCGGTCCGGAGCAACCGCTGCTGGATGCCCTCAAGATCGAGCGCGACGCCCGCACCAATATCAAGGCCGAGGATGGCAAGCACACCACCAGTATCCCGGGCGTTTTCGCCGCCGGCGATTGCCGCCGCGGCCAGAGCCTGGTGGTCTGGGCCTTCCGCGAAGGCCGCGCCGCCGCCCGCGAGTGCGACCGCTATCTGATGGGCTCGACCGATCTTCCGTAGGCGCAGACATTCCGGCGGAAGGATGGGCGGGCGAGGCGGAAACCGGTGCGCCGCGAGAGCTTTCGCACCAAGTCCCGTATCAGTTTCCCAAAAGGCTTTCTCCGGCCGGGTGCAGCCGGGCTCAGGACTCCGCTGTCATCGAATCCGGGACTCCACCTGCACTTGCTCAGTGCCGGCGCGGCCCGCATCGTCCACCGCGGTAAGACTGTAAGTGCCGGGCGCGGGGGTCCACGCCAGCGCCTCGCGCGGGGCGGCCTTGCCGATGAATTGCCTGCCGGCAAACCAATAGAGCTGGTCCACGCCGGCCTCCGTCTCCGCCTTGAGCGTGACTTCCTCCCGCGCTTCCACCTCATACACCGCGCCGGCCCGCGGCGAGACGATGCGCGGCGCCTTTCCCGCCCGCCAAGCCGTATCTTCCGTGCGGCTCCCGGGCAGATATGGCGGCGGTGTTCGCCGTGGCAGTCCCGCCTCGCGAAAGAGTTTCAGCAAATTATCCGGCCAGAACTCATAAATCTCCTTCCGTGTCTCGTGCACGCCATCCGGCGCCGGCACACGCATTCCCGTGGCCGCATCGATGTACACTTCCCGATGCACCTGGCAACTGGCGATGGGGGAAATGCCGGGGATGAACCACCCTTCGATGCGATGCTTGCAAAGCGGCGTCGCCAGCGCGCCGGAGATCGCGCAAAACTCCACGCGCTTCAGGTTCGCGCCCGGCGGTGGATTGTGCGGCGGCAGCCGCACGTAACCGGCGGCGCGCATGCTGTCGATCATCCGGAAGAGCAGCGGCGCGGCGCAGCTCCGGCCGATTAACGCCGGATTGCCGCGCCCGCTCGCATTTCCCAGCCACACCGCGAGGATGTAATGGTCAAAGACCGCGACACACCAGGCGTCGCGGTAGCCATTGGAGGTGCCTGTCTTCCAGAAAATCGGCTCAGGCTCGCCCGGGTCCGCCATATCCGGGCGCGAGGTCTTCAACATCTCGAGCGTCAGGAAGGCCGCTTCCGGCGTCAGGACCCGCATCGATGGCGGCGCCGGCGCATGCAAATCATATTGCAGCGGCTGGAGCACGCCGTTATTCGCCAGCGCCCCATAGAGTTTAGCCAGGTCCTGCATGGTAACTTCCGCGCCGCCCAGCGGCAGCGCCAGGCCGTAAAATTTCTCGTCGTGCGGAAGATTGATGCCCGCTCGTTGCAGGAACTCATAGAGATTCGGATTTGCCAATTCCGAGGCGAGCGTGATGGCCGGGATATTCCGGCTGCGCGCGAGCGCATCGGTGGCGCGAATCGGCCCCACAAACTCGCGATCGAAGTTCTCCGGGTTATACCCTCCAAAACTCTTCGGCGCATCCTCGAGGATACTCAACGGATGAATCAATCCCTGCTCCAGCGCCAGCGCGTAGATGAAGGGCTTGAGCGTGGAACCTGGCGAGCGCAAGCTGGCCGTGCAGTCCACCTGGCCATCGATGCGGTTATCGGAGAACGCGGCGGAGCCGACCTGCGCGAGCACCTGCATTCCGTGGCTATCCACCAGCAGCGCCGCCGCGTTATTCACGCCCAGCGGGCGCTTCTCTTTCGTGTAACTTGCGATCCGGTCTTCGATGATTCGCTGAAGATCGAGACTCAGCGTTGTCGTAACGCTCCCGTCGCTCGCGCGCAATACCTGCCGCGTAAAATGCGGCGCCAGAAAGGGAGGCCGCGTTTCCCGCCGGGCGCGAAACTCCAGGGCATCGCCGCTTACCCCCAGTTTCGCCAGCAGCCGGTTTTGCGCGGCGATCTGCGCCGGATTCTCAGCGCCCAGCCTCAAACCGCGCCGCACCGGATTTTGCGGGATCACACACAGCGCGGCGGCTTCGGGCAGCGTCAGTTGCGAGGCCGGCTTCGCAAAATAGATTTCGCTCGCCGCCTCGATTCCCTCGATGTTCCCGCCGTAAGGCGCGAGGTTCAGATACGCCTCCATGATTTGCGCCTTGCTGTAATACCGCTCGATTTCGATTGCGCGGTACATCTGCTCCAGCTTTCCCCGGATGCTCCGCGTCTTTAAATGATACCGCAACCGGGCCACCTGCATGCTGATGGTGGATGCCCCGGAGTGAATCCGTGAATCCGAAAGCATCTGGAAAACCGAACGCGCCACCGCCACAGGATTGATGCCGGGATGATATTGGTAAAATCGATCCTCTTGCATACGGGTCGCCCGCACCACCTCCGGCGCGATTGCCGTGAGCGGCTCGTAAATCCGGTATTTTTCATCCCTCGAAAGGCTCATCCAGAGAACGGTTCCATCGCGGGCGGTGACTTTTCGCGAGAAAGATATGCCATCCAGCAATACGGGCCGCGGCAGGCACATCCATCCCATTGCAAGGAAACCGGCGAAGATACCCGCCCATGTAGGTAAATGACGGCGCAGTTTCATTGGTTATTGGTCACGGTTAAAGTTCCCCCCAGGCCGCGCGCCTTGATGCCACGGTCATACATCGATTCCGCAAAAACCGGCGGCACGGTAAATTGCCCGCGATTCGCCGGCTTGATCTGGTAGCGGATTTCCGATTCCCGCGGCCCGACCCTCGTATAGAGCAATACCCGGTCTTCCCTCACATCCACATAGTCGCACCCGCAGGTGTGCTGGCCCGGCTGAATGGACGATCTCGTAACCTCGAACCCACCGGGCAGTAAATCGACCACGGCGACGTTATCAATACTGCGCCCGTTCAGACTTCGCATCCGCAACACAACGGTCAGCGGATTGCCCATCGTTACGCGATCCGTAACCACACCGCCCGCATTCCTGTACTCTCGATAAATTTCCATGCCGTCTTGAATTTCCTCCGCCGGCATTCCCGTCTCGAATCCGGTGCTGATCATTTGGTAATAGCCGCCCGGCCCGCCCGTGGGAGGATCGATTGAAAACCGCAACGCCGTTCCCCCGGCGGAAAATCCAGTCCGCAGGAGCAGTGCATTGCTTGTCCGGATAAGTCGCCACTGGTTTCCCACATTCTCGGAAATCGAGAGCGCCCGCGGATTCAATTCCAGGTGATGCGAGTATGCCTTCAAAGCCAGCACGGCATAAGCGGCTGACAGGGTATTGAAATCGCCCCGCTGGATGGGATCGGTTACATGCCGGAAATCCGCCGCGGTGAAATGATTCAGTAAGTCCGGAAAATAACGTGAGACGAGCGCAAAATATTGCGCGTCCATTCCCAGCCGCGTGTAGTAATCGTACCAATAATTCTTCCCGGGTTCGCCGAACCGGTAGGCACGGATCAATTCATTCGCCTCGTCATCCTTCTTGAGCAAGGCATACGCGGCGGCAAGATAAGTACCGGTAATATCGCTCTTCCATGTATCCTTTTGCGGGGAGCGCTCCAGGTAATCGCGTAAATTCAGGACGTAATTGGTCGTAATGATTTCTTCCCGTGTCAGAAGATAAATCGCATAGGCCTCGGTACGCTCCTCCTCCAGATTCGCCGGCGTCAATGCCACCATTCGCTGGAGGCGGCGGATGCCCAACTGGTACATATCCACGGGTGGGTCAAACCCGGCATCCCTTGCCTCGATCAGAAAATGCATGACGTAGGCCGTCAAAAAATCAATTCCATGCGGGTCCGGCTCCGGCCCCCAATATCCAAACGAGCCCTGATCGCTCTGGCGCTGCCGCAGGATTTCAAAGGTATGCTCCAGTTGATCCGCCACCTCCGCCCGCTTCAGCCCAAAATCGGTTTCGTCTGAAAGCAGCAACCGGCAGAGACCGCCGCTGCTGATTTGTTCCGAGCAACCATTCGGGTAATTGTGCAGATATGCGTCCAGACCATGGGCCAGCCCCAGCGGCAATGGCGAGAGGACTGCTTCCAGACTCCGATACTCCGGGTGGAATTGACGGGTTACCTTCAACTCCGCGGTCTTGCCGGTGAAATTTCCTCCGCGCACATCCGTCATCAATGCGACGGGCGGGCGTACGCTGAGCGTGGAGCGCAGCGTCGATTCCTGGCCGCCGGCCGATGCGCGGAATATCACGCTCGCCGAGCCCAGCTTTTCCTTCGCACGCAGCGTAAAGACGACAGTCAATTCTTTTCCCTCCGGGATGGTCACTCTATTGCCCGGCGCCTTGGTTACCTCCAGGTGTTCCGACACCTGCGCGCTTAGCGCGATTTGGGCGGCCGCTCCGGAACCGCTCACATTATTGGCAACGGTCACGCCAACCTCAAACGTATCACCCGGCGCAACAAAAGTCGGCACGCCCGGAGTGATTACAAACGGTCCCCGAATCAGCGATGCCGTCTCCGCGGAGCCAACCGCATCGCCGGAAATCGCCACCGCCATGACTTTCAGGTTTCCGCTGAAAAAGTCCGGCACGTCATAAGTGACCTCGCGTTGCGTTGTGTCCGCGTCGAGGATTCCCGACCAATACACCACCGGCTTTTCCGTCACCCGCCGAAACGGGTTTAGTTGGCGCGCGCCCTCGTCACCGCCCGTCGCGGCCGCACGGAGGATGGAAAACTCCGGAATGAGCAAATCCACGATCTGCGAAGTCGTCACGTTGAGCGCCTGCTTCGTGAAGAAAAAGTCCAGCGGATCCGGCGTGGTGTAGCCGGTTACCTGCAGGATGCCCTCATCCACGGCGAAAATCGCGATTCTGCCAGGGCGGTCCGCCTTGTAATCGATCTTCATTGGCTCGCCCGGCTTGCAGGTTTTCGCCGTGCTCAATGTGAGGCTGATCTTCCGCCGGTCACGATTCGCCTCAAACGGCGCCACCCCATAACTGAGCGGGCTCATGTAAATCTCGCGGGAATCCAGCGCCCGGATAAACGAGACGTTAATATAGCCCGTGCCGTCCAGGCCCGCCGGCAGGCGGATATGTTGCACCGTGCTGGTTTTATCCGTAGTGAACCATTGGCAGGCATAGACTTTCTCCCGCTCGATGGTAATCAATCCGCTGCCGGTATATGGCGCCACGATGCTTACCTCGATATCGTCCCCCGAGTTATAGGATTTCCGGTCCAATTTCACCTTGAGTTCCGCGTTGCGATCCAGCGCGCGCCTGGTATCCCCCGCGCCAACCACGGTAAACCAGAGAGCGCTGACCCGGTCCCCATCCGCATTGCGCAATTCCAGCCGGTAAGTTCCGGGGTTGCCCGCGGGCAACGTCCAGTTGAAGCCGGCAGCCGGGATCGTGACCTCCTGGCAGCTTACCGGTTGATCTTTCTCCACCGACTCATAGGCATACGTCCCATCCTCCTGCCGCGTCAGGACCGACAGATAATCCTGCTGAATCACACTCAGCTTGAGGTTTTGCACGGCGATCCTGTTCAAGCCCTGATCAATGGCGATGAACTGGAGTGTCTGCCCGTGGCCCATCTTCACGTAATCAAGTGAACCGTCCGACTTATAACCTACGACATAGGGGAGCGGGGACACCAACGCATTCAAAGTGGTTGCGACGCTCCGTCCGCCTTCGGCCTCGAAACCCTCCGTCTGAAAGCTCATCTGGTAAGTGGCGTCCGCGTAGTTATCCAGGTCGAGATCGAAGGTGGCCTCCCCGTTTTCGTTGCTGGTTTGTTCGCCCAAATCCTCGGACTG
>DATAXI010000045.1:0-4209 GCA_036266845.1 Chthoniobacteraceae bacterium
TTGCTTCCGCTGACCAGGCTGTTGATATAAGGAGCCGCGGGGTTGCCGAAAACAACGGAGCCGCCCGAAGCGTCATACGCGGCGAGCGAGGTGCCGGAGGTGAAGTTACGATTCTCCAGCAATATGTAGAACACGGTTCGAATGGGTTGCGGTGTCTCAGCGTGAACAGCCGACAGCGCGAGGCCTGCGGCGAAGGCGCACGCGAGGAGCGGCTTGATGGGCAATATCTTGAATCCGTGAAGCGACCACATGGAAGGTGCTTGGGTTGCCTTTATTCCCCGCATTCGGAGCCTGCTCGCGAGCTCCTGGCGATGGGTTGGCTTTTTATTTTTCCGCATGTCGTTTTAATGGGCGCCTCGTTCGGTTTGCGAGAATTGTTCTGAACATCGTAAACGGAGGCGCAACGAATGCCAAATCACCCGCGAAGTCTTATGGTTCCTTCGTTCCAGCGCCATCCTCTTTTACCCAATGGCGTTTGCTCCTCATCCCGGGACGCCACCACTGAGCCCAAGGTCTTGCTTCCGGTGATGAAATTTTCTACTGCACGATCACCTGGGGGGAATACGGCGCGTACTTCATCGTGTCGTGCTCGATGCGGGTCCGCAGCGAGTCGGCAGTGCCATCCACTCCCACGTCGATCCGCTCGCGTTCGGTGATCGATAACGTGCGCGGATCGACCACGATGCGGGAGATCACCTTGTGCAACGGCAAGTCCGCGACGTCCCACTCGATAAAATCCTGCACAACGGGATCATCCAGACTGCGCACGGTGGACGAGCGGACATCCCTGAGCAACGCCGGAGCGGTGGACCCAAACATGAGGACCGTCGCGGCGAGGCGGTCGCCATTGTATTGCAGCCCGGCAACGCGCACGACCGCGTGCAGCCGTGCCGGCTGGCCATCCACGGTAAACGGCTCCGGCTCCTCCTCCTCCCACTCCGCATCCTGGCGCGCGGGATGGCCCGGCAGCCAGCCGCAACCGGCAACCCGCCATGCGCTGGCTTCAGTCGATTCCAGGTTCGCAGTCCTGAATTCCGCCTCCGCGGCCTCCCGCAGGCTGGCCGGCTGCAATTGCCTCGCGGCCGCCAGCAGCTTGTCATTGCCCTCGATCCGGATGAGCCGGCCCTTGCGGTCATAGACGCGCGTAATCGGGCAATTGAGCAGCAGTGCCGTCGCCGGGTTCTTCATCTCGACGCCATCCTCCTTCTGCGACTCCGACCTCAGGACGCGCGTAATCCGCGCCAGCGGGCCGGCCACGTGCACGGTCTCCTCCGCCCGGTCGTCGGAGATATCCAGCTCGTTCGCCTGGCCGGACATCTCGGTCAGAATCTCGCGGTGGCTGGTGACGATGTAATGATCCCCGTCCCGGGGGGCAAAGGTGAAGTTTTCCCCATGGCAGAGAGAGGCGGCGGCAAAGAGGATCAACGGAAAAAGGCGGCGCATGGGAAAAGTCACGATCAGAGGGGGAATATCGCCGGGAGTCGAGATTCTTGCGAGCGGCGGCATTGCACGGCTAGATTCCATGCCGAGTGATCACCGACCTGACGCTGCGCCATTTCCGTTGCTTTGAGACGCTTGCGTGCGAATTCGCGCCCGGGATGAACGTCCTCATTGGCGCCAATGCGCAGGGGAAGACCTCTCTGCTGGAGGCGGTCTGCGTGCTGGCCCGGCTGCAATCGCCGCGGACCAGCCGCCTGGGCGAGGCATTGCAGCATGGGCGGCGCGGCTTTGTGGTGGATGGGCGGGTCGCCGGGCGGCACATGCAGTTCTACTACGCTCCCGAGCGCAGGAAGCTGGCGCTGGACGGCGTGGTGCAGACGGGCACGGCGGATTTCCTGGCGGTGGCGCGCGTGGTCTGGTTTGGCAATGCGGATATCGATATGGTGCGCGGCGGCGCGGAGCTGCGGCGGCGCTACCTGGACTTTGCCGGGGCGCAGGTAAACGCGGGCTACCGCCAGACACAGCGGGCGTACGAGCGGGCGCTGCGCTCGCGCAATCACCTGCTCAAGGCGCCGCGCCCGAGCTGGCGGGAGATCGCCGCCTTCGATGCGCCGCTCATCGAGCACGGCGCCGCCCTCACGGAAATGCGGGCCGCCCTCCTGCGGGAGCTGGAGCCGCACGCGGCGGCGGGACAGCGGGCCATGAGCGGCAAGGAGGAGGATCTGCGCCTGGAATACGCGCGCGGCGCCGGCGAAGACTTTGCAAAGGCGCTGGCGGACGGGCGGGAGACGGATGCACGGCTGCGCCAGACGGGAAGCGGCCCGCACCGGGACGACATCCTGCTTTTATTAAACGGACGCGGGGCGCAATACGCGAGCGAAGGGCAGCAGCGCTCCATGGCAGTGGCGCTGAAGCTGGGCCAGGCCGGCCTGCTCGAGGCGCGGCACGGCACCGCGCCGCTGCTGCTGATGGACGATATCTTTGGCGAGCTGGATATTGCCCGCCGCAACGCGCTGCTGGGCCACCTGCCCGCCGCCGCGCAGCAACTGATTACCACGACACACCTCGACTGGCTGTCGGGCATTAAACCCGGCCGGGTCCAACGCGTGGACCGCGGCCGGGTGGTGAGCCTGTGGGACGGGGAGGCGGAGGTTACTTGATGTGCTGAGAGACCAGCTTGGTCATCTCAAACATCGTCACCTGCTTCTTGCCACCGAAGACCGCGGTGAGGGCTTCGTCCGCGTTGATGTTGGTCTTCTTCTTTTCGTCCTGAAGCTTGTGTTTTTTGATGTAGTCCCAAAGTTTCTTCGTGACCTCGCTCCGCGGAATCGGGGTGGACCCGACGATGGCGGCTAGCGTCGCGTCGGGTTGCACCGGCTTCAGCAGGGCGGGATTCGCTTTACGTTTGGGAGTCTCGGAGGATTTGGCCATGGGCGCTTCATAACGGCATGGAAGGCGGTTTCGCAATGCCAAAGCAGCGAAGGAGTTCTAAAATAATTTTCGCGGAGCCTGCCTGTTTTCGCAGAAAAAACCCTCCTGCGCCCGGGAAATGCTGCATCCAGATGGCCCGCGCATCCCGATTTTCCTCTCATTAACCATCCGGGGGACTTGCCTTCCCGGCGCACGAATGGAAAGGATTTCCGCACTGTGACTGTTGTGCAAATGATTGAACTGGCGGCGGCTGCGATGGCGGCCGGCGCGATGAATGCCGTGGCCGGCGGCGGCACACTGGTGACGTTTCCCACCCTCATCCTCGTGGGGACGGGCGCGGAGATGGCCAACGCCACCAGCACCCTGGCCCTGGTGTTCGGCACGGCGGGCAGCATGTTCGGCTACCGGGAGCATCTCAGGGCGATCAAGCCCTGGCTGGTCCGTTTCTCCCTGGTCAGCGCCATTGGCGGCGTCGCCGGGGCGATGCTGCTCACCCATACCAGCGATTCCACTTTCTCGAAGATGGTCCCTTTCCTGATTCTCTTTGCGACGATTCTCTTCATGGCCCAGGACGCCTTCCGGCGCTTCAGCCGCAAGCGCTCCGATGCCGCCCACAGCGGCGGCGCGGCAATGTGGGGCGCCATGGCCTTTCAATTGGCGGTCGCCGTCTATGGCGGATTCTTCGGCGCCGGCATCGGCATCCTGATGCTCGCGTCGCTCGGTTTCCTGGGCATGACCCACATCCATGAGATGAACGCCTTGAAGACCGTGCTCGGCTCGCTCATCAATGCGGTGGCGACGCTCTGGTTCATCAAGGCCGGGCTGATCGATTGGTCAAAGGCGGGCGTCATGACCGTAGGGGCGGTGATCGGCTATTACCTCACGGCCCGTTACGCCCAGCGCATCCCCCAACATCGGGTGCGGCAGCTCATTTCCGGCATCGGCTTCGGGATATCTGCCGTGATGTTCTACAAGCAATTTGTGAAATAGCCGGACCGGTGGCATGATGCCGCCATGTCACTAAGCTTGAACGACGAGAGGAAGCCGGCCGCCATCCCCGAGGCCCCGGCGGGAACGGAAGTCATCACCCTGGGCGCGGGCTGTTTTTGGTGCACGGAAGCGGTTTACCAGCAAATCCCCGGGGTGCTCGCGGTGACCTCCGGCTACATGGGAGGGCATGTCGCCAAGCCGACCTACGAGCAGATTTGCGATGGCGATACCGGCCACGCGGAGGTGACGCGCCTGGTGTACGATCCCTCCAAGGCGCCGCTGGAGAAGCTGCTGGACACCTTCTGGAAAGCGCACGATCCCACCACGCTCAACCGCCAGGGCGCCGAT
>DATAXI010000078.1:0-10205 GCA_036266845.1 Chthoniobacteraceae bacterium
GCCGGGCCGCCAAAATGTTTCTGCTGTGGACGGAACAGAAGTGTGCGCCACGGAACGGCGGCGCTGCCGTTTACGGGAACGCCGGTGGAAAGCGAGCCGAATTCAACCGGCGAAGCGACCGTGCGGTTTGGGCTGGAGTAAGTGACGGCCGTTGGCTCCCCGCCGCTGTCACCTCCTGTAAAATACGGGATATCGTTCATCCCCGCCCCCGCCCAGGTGTTGAAATAATAATACTGAAGGCTCGTCTCGTCCGGTTTGTTGATATAGGGTCCGTCAGGGAAGAAACTGATGCCGTTATCCCAATCTCCGGTGACGGTCGGGGAGGGGGTCGTGGCGCTAGAATCCAGAAAACCAGTAACAGAATCCGCGTATCCGCCGGAGACCAATGTCAGGAACTGCCCGTTCGAACCGGTACCGCCGGGAGGGGAAAATCCGTAAGTGGTGAAATCATAGGGTGCTTTGCCTCTATCGTCCTTAAAGACATCCCGGTTCGACTGGAGCATCGCGGTACTGCCCTTGTAAAGACTATCGCCTCCTATTTCAGTGAAAGGGGATTCGGGGTTTGTGGTGTCGCCTTCAGGGATGCTCGCTTGCCCGGCCACCATCCGCAGATCGCCATTATACCCCACGACCAGCGAACGGGCTACGTCGCCGTTCATAATGGGCATATTGTCCGGGCCGGAGTCGCTACGCCCGTAATATCCTAAATCAAGACGGTTGCTCAAGGTGGTAAACGGCACGGTGCCGGACGTCACCAGGGCGCTTCCCGGCAGGGTGGGCACCCAGGGCACGGGAAGACTCGTGAAGCCTGGAAAGTTGACTACGATATCCTGCACAACATTGGAGGGACTGCCGGATTGACCTTCGTAGTCTCTGGGGTCCACTGCAGTCTTAGGCAGACCCGAATACGATATCTTGATATCCAGCGGCCCCCCGGAAAAAGTGAATGTACCGTTAACTTTCATTTCAATCGGGATGCCGCAGAACTTGTAATTGTCGGAGAGAGTTTTTTCAGTCACCGGTCCCGCGATGGCGGCGGTTCCGCTCAGCATCGGCACCGAGCCGCTGGAGAGCGTGTACATGGCGGTCGCATTTTTCAGCACGGTCAATTGGCGGGGACCGGCCACGCCGCCCCAGAAGAAGGGGAATGAGTAGGCGTTGTGCCAGTCGCTGAATTTCGGGATCACGCTGTAAGCTGTGTTTCCAGTGCCGCTGGTGGCCAGCGAGGCGAAGACATTGTAAGTTGAACCACCGGTGGTGACAGTCATGGCGCCAAGTCCGCCCGCGCCATTGACCGGATCCACCTCGATGCGGATGTCAGGGTACATCTTGCCCGGGCCCAATGAGGGGGAATAAAGCCCAAGATAGAGAAGGCCCACAACATAGGTGTTATTTGGGTCCGCGGAGATGGTGTTATTGCTGCCGGTGACGTAAGCCTGCTGGCTGCGCGTGAAATCCATGGTGATTTCACTAATGCTATCGAAACGGCCGAATCCCTTGGTTGAATAACTGGCGCCGAGCGAGGTGCCGGAAATAATGATCGGAGTTACCTGTCCGGTCCCGGGATAAGCAAGGGTGGAGCCGTTCGCATCGCTGTAATACCACTCGGGGCGCCCGGGCGCGTATTGTTGAAGGCCCACTCCGCCCAACGAACCGGAGAGCATTGGATCGTTGGTATCCGTCGAGCGGATGTAATCGAATATCTCCGTAAGAATCTGATCCATTTCCGAATTGGAATATTTGGAATCGAAGGTGGCCGGGCCGTATCCCGGGATGGGGCTGCCCGCGAGCGTGCGGAGGTATTGGAAGAGCGCGCGATTTCGCGACATATCGGGCATAGTGCTCGCGAAATCGTTGGTGGTGCTGGTGGAATCGAATCGTTGAAAGTAATATAAATTCGTGCCCGTAGTGACCGGGTCGAGCGTTGCCGCGCCGGCGATCATTTGATCGAATGTGGTTGCGTATGGCGTGGTGGTACCGTTCAGATTGGCCGCCGCGGTCCGGTAATCATTCGGCCAGATGGCAATGCGAGGCTGGCCAAAGAGATTGACCTCGGGAGCCTGGCTGTTCGCCGTGAGAAAGAAATGCAGCTGATTCATGAGCTGATTTCGCTGCGCGATAGTTCCGGCGGTTTTATTTATAGCCTCGCTGCTGTTAAAGAGCGAATAGCCTGTGAGGGCCGCGTTTTCGACACGGTACGCCCCATTGACATTCGTGCTCATCAGCCACTCATCGACAGAGGCGTAGGGAGTGCGGCGCAGGGGAGTAGCCAGCGCATAGGAAGAGTTTCCGATGATGTTCCAAATAGTCTGAGTTCCCCCGGCTGAGCCCCCCCATTGCATGAAAGGAGAGATTAACGATTCAATGTGAGAGCGATCGACGATTGTCAGATTGGTTGACGAGAGCGAGGGAAGGACAAAACCGATCTTCGTCTGTGCTGGATGCCCGATATATCGCTGATATTCGCCCCCGACCGGCGGGGTGATGGCCATTTGTTCCTCACCGAAAAGAGAACTTATCGAAGCCGGGTTCGGACTGCTCGACGGAGTGGGGCCATCGAATCGCGGGCTGTCGAAGTAAGTGCCGTCGGCGGCGGTGTTGACATTGAGCTTGCAGCTTTCGTCGTCGGTCCAGAAAGCTACGCGGCCGACAATGGGATTGCTGCCGCTGGCCCCGGGAACGCTTACGACGCCGGAACTGCCGGTGGCGACCGCCGGTACCATCGTGCCGCTTTGCAACACGTAAAGCCAGCGCACAGGCATTGCGGCGGAGTTATCGGTCGCGGATTCCGTACCGGAGACATAGCCGACCTCCTTGGTCGAATCGACATAGAAGCCGGGGACCGTGGTGCCGGAGGCGTAGGCATCCGGCGGCGCCATGATGGGCCAGCAGAGAGACCCACTCTCGGAGATCACCGGGCTGTTCATATCCGTATAGATTCCGTAATTGGCAGTGCCTGGCGTAGCCCATGGCGATAGCGGGAGATCCCCGGCCTGGCCGCTGAACAATTGATTGTTCGTATTGCTGGGACTTGGGACCACCATGGTGGCGGCGGAGTAAAGTTTGTACCACTCTGTTTCGGCGCCCGTATTGTCGTAGCAGCGGATGAGGCCCGGCTGGGAAGCCCACGTTACCGCCGGCATTTGCGAGGATGGACCGCCGCTCTGCGTGGTCGCATTCTGGATTTGCGATTGCACCAATTGGAGCGCCATGTTCGCGAATTGACGCGCGCTCTGGCCGGCGGCGCTGGCCGTGCCGGAGCGTACCTCGGTGCGAATGCTGGAGAAGAAAGCCACCACCACCACCGCGATCAATGCGATGAGCATCAGCGCGATGATCACCGCGAAACCATGCTGGCAAGTGAGAAGGTTTTTGCGCTTCACAGGTTCTTACTCCATGGTTGTGGCTGCATCTGGACTGCGGCTTCGAATCGCCGGAAACTGAGTTTTAGCTGCGTGAGATTCTGCTCGAACCGGGAGAGGTCGCCCGGGTCGCTGCCATCCTGTGCGGGATAAAGCTTGGTCGGGTCCTGAAACAGCGGCTGGCCGGTCGTACCGGTATAGAGATTCGGCACGCTCGGCGTGTTTGCCAATCGGTGGGCTGAAACTTCGTCAATGGTATATAGAACGACGCGGACCACGGGCGGCAGGCGATTATTCTGGCTGTACTGCGGAGATGCGCTGTTCTGCGATTCCGAGTTATAGACAAAGCCGGGAGCCAGCAGGCCGGAGGTATCCGTCGTGGAGGTCGCGGAAAGCAGGAGAAGCGCGACTACGTTATTAGCCAGCGTGTGGATGGATGAGGGAGACGCGGCCAGGGCTGCTTTTTGCCATGTGCCGGTGACGACGGGGTTGTAAGTGGGGTAACCGGTTGTCGCGCTATAAGAGGTGGTAAGATTGTATAAGGTCATCTGCTCCGCAGGCTCGACAAATTCCATGAGGCGGAACCGGTAAATATCGTTGCCCGCTCCGTTGCCGTAGCGGCTGCTGATAATCGACGGGCACTGCGGATCGACATTCGACCATTGGATGAAATATCCGCAGGTATTCAATAGTCCCGGCAGTCCGGGGGAATTGGAGGCCGCATTGGTGTACTCACCCGGGGTCGGCTCCGTGGAATTGCTGCCGGTGATGACCCCAAGCGGCGCCGTAAAGAAGACGGAATCCGTAACACATGGCGGGGAACCGGCATTTAATTGCGCCTCCGTGGCGCCCGGTCCGCAGAGGAAACGAAGGTCCGACTTGCGCCCGTAACTCAACGGGATATCCACCGTCAACGAGATGCCCGATGCCGCGAACGTGGACTGCTGAAATTGGTAGCCCTGATATTGGTCCAGCGTGGCCTCGCCGAGATTTGCGATGAGCGAGTCAAACGCCTCCCGGGCGCCGCGAAATTGTTCGAGCTTGGACGTGGTGGAAGTCCAGATGGAATTGGTCCTGTCGATCATCTCGACAGCGAGCAACATGATCGTTACCAGGATGGCCAGGGCGACCAGCATCTCGACCATGGTAAATGCCCGCCCGCTCCGGGCTGTGGCCCGATCGATAGGCAGCTTCGAAAGCGTTGGGCGCGACATCGTTTAGGCAAAAATTTCGCAATCGCGGGCAAATCCGCGCACCGGATGATGCGGACCCCGGCGCTCCATTTTCAGGAACCTGTGAGCATGAGCGTGAGATCCGGACAGCTCGCCATACTCACATAATTGGCAATGGGGGGATTGGTATGGGCGTCAATGCCGCCCGGGGTTTTGCGGATTTGGACCGTGAGCGTCGCGAGCGTCGTGCTGGGCGTGGCGCCACCGGGAGGGGGAGTGCTGCCGCCCACGGTGACGATTGCGGTATATACGGTCTGCGGCCCGGAGGTATCGAACATATCCCCCTCGTAAGTGAAGTAGCGCTTGTAAGTGCCCATCGCAGCCAATTGCGGGAATGGCATTTGCCGTGCCTCGATGAGAACCTGCTGAAGAATATTCTGGCCCTGGCTCGCATCCATCTGGCCCCCTAATCGCGTGATCCCGGTGGAAAGCAGTCCCAGCATGGCCGTTGCGGCAAAGACCATGACGCCCAGGGCCACGCAGACCTCAATCAGCGTAAATGCACTCCGCCGCGCGCGAGCCTGGATTCGGCCCGAGCGGGCGGGAGAAGGGAAGCGGGCGAGGTTCAGGGGAGTGTGCGGGGGCATACCTGGGGTGGTTTTTAAGTTATATCGATATTTTACTAACAGTCAAGTTGCCGCAAAGTTTCATCGCAATTCATCGGTTGCTCGATATGCGGTCTCCGCAGGGGCTGATTCGCAACAGGCACACGCCGTGGGGCGCCACTTCCGCCTGGAATCCGCGATCCCGAATGCCAATCTCCTTATCCCTCCATACATCGCGCACCATCTGGGAGCCGTGCAGCCCCAGGTCGCTCCAGGAGGCGGCGATTGGCTCGCCCTTCGCGCCGAGATTGAACAAACCCACCGCCACCGAGCCATCCTCCAGCGGCTTCACCCAGATCTGGCTCTGGGCATTCTTGATGGCGCAAAAGCCCTGCCGGCCCAGCGCGTCCTGGTCGATGGCGATGACTTCCGGATTCGTAAGAAGCCCCAGCGTAAAGTCATCCAGCTTTCCCATGTCCGCCCCTATGAGGAGGGGCGCCGCCAGCATCGACCAGAGGCTGACGTGCGTGTATTGCTCATCGGGCGTTAGATGGCTCGTCCGCGGCTTGCCCCAGCCGACTACGCCGATCACCAGCATATCGGGGTCGTTCCAGTGGCCCGGGCCGGCATATTTTTCCAAGCCGTTCTCCCCAAAACCGTTTGTCGCCATGCCATTCTCCCAGACGTTTTTGCCATCCCCCCAACGGTCCCAGATATCGCCGGTGGTCCGCCACGATTGCGCGCCCACTTCCGGCCCCCATTGGGGCACATGCGCCCGGCCATACTGGCACAGGCTGTAAACGATGTCGCGCTTCTGCGCCTTGAGAAAGCCATTCATCACCGCATAGGGATGCAGGTTCTCCTGTTCATCGTCCCTGGCTTTGATCAATGCCTGATAGGAGCAGAGGTCGTACTTCAGATAATCGAAACCCCACTCCGCGTAACGCTTCGCATCGCTCTGCTCGTGGCCCAGGCTTCCGGTAAAGCCGGCGCATGTCTTCGAGCCGGGCGAGGAGTAGATGCCGATCTTTAGGCCCTTGCCGTGAACGTAATCGCACAGCGCCTTCATATCGGGAAAGTTCCGGTTGGGCTGGATGTTGCCCATCGCGTCGCGCCCGCCGGCCCAGCCATCGTCGATGTTGATGTAATCCCACCCGTAATTCGCCAGGCCGGTGCTCACCATCGCATCCGCCGCCGCCCGGATATCGGCATCCGTGACATCCGCGCCGCAGCAGTTCCAACTGTTCCATCCCATGGGCGGCGTCAGGGCGATGGTCCCGCCGCAAACAATGCGAAGCTCGCGCGTGGCGATCCCGAGATCGTTTTTCGCCTGGAGCGTTACCTTGAAATCGCCGGGGCCAGTCAACACCCCTGTGATTTGACCATTGGATGGATCGATATAAAGCCCGCCGGGTAACCCGGCCGCTGCAAATTGCATGGGCCGCCGCCCGCTTGCCGCCACCGTGAACAGAAAAGGCGATCCCGGGCGAACCCCAAAGACCTGCGGCCCATTGATCGCGGGGGTACCGGCAGGCGGAGGCGTGAGCCGCGCAGGCAGGGCATTCCCGAAAGCGAGAGCGGCAAAACCCAGGCAAGAGGCGAGAAAAAGCAGAACCCCGCGCGGGGATCCGCCCGAGCGTTCAATGCAAAATGAGGAACTGGACATGAAAGAGGAGGGGGGAATCGTGCGCTGCGAATACATCGAT
Source organism: Chthoniobacteraceae bacterium (assembly GCA_036266845.1). Taxonomy (GTDB): domain Bacteria; phylum Verrucomicrobiota; class Verrucomicrobiia; order Chthoniobacterales; family Chthoniobacteraceae; genus DATAXI01. Next base: position 6,846 of record DATAXI010000078.1, read on the forward strand.
ATATATCAACGGCCGATTTGCAAGGACATTTTTCTCTCTCGACCCCATCCCCGCTTCCGCATTGGCCCCCTTTCTTCCCTCGGGATCTGCGGGACCCGCTCTTCGCAAGCCGCTCCGCCGGAAAGAGCTGCGGGCCAAGGCTTGCGCCTTTTGGATCAAATGATATCGATGCATGAAACGGGCGGTGCGCCGGGGCATTCCCATCGAATGCGAATATGAAACGCCTTCGAGCCTCTCCCAGAACGCCTTGAGAGGTTGCGTCGCCAAAACTGTGAAAGGGTAAAAAAGCGGCAAACGAAGGCGGAAAAATCGGGCCTCAGCCGGAGAGCCATTATGAAATTTCGAGGATATCGATGTATTTACAAAGTGAATTTTGCCCTGCAAAGCTCCCTTTGGAACGATTATATCGCAAAGTTTCGTTGACTTTTCCCCCTATCCAAGGGATGGCATTGGCCTACTAGCAGTCATGGCCAGAAGAGTCGCAAATACGAAGCATTTCAAGGTTTCCAAGCTGCTCGCAGAAAGATTGCGGCTCATGTCGCCTGGCGAAATGTTGCCGACGATCGAAGAGCTGAAGCGAAAGTACGATTGCTCCCAGGCCACCATCATGCAGGCGCTCGACCGCCTCCGCATGCAGCGCCTCATCGAGCGTCCCTCAGGCAAAAAACGGATCGTCGTTGCCCAAAACGGAGTCGCGCCCAAGTTTCGCCTCAACCTGATCCGCCCCTTATGGTCATCGCCGGATTACGATGGCATGACCAACCGCGTCTATGAGCTGGGCCACAAGGAGCATTTCGGATTCGGCCTCTATATTTACAGCGATATCGAGGAACTGAACATCGACGATGCGCTCCAGAATGCCGATGCCGGTCTCATGTTCGGAAACCTGGACATGTCCCCCGCGCAGATCACGGCCCTTAACGGCTCGCGCAAGCCCATCGTTTTCCTGCGCGATAAACCCCGCGGCGTGCGCGCAGGTTCCGTATGGGTGGATGATCTCGCCGTCGGCCTTTTGGCGACCGGCCATCTGCTCGAGCTCGGCCACCGCCGCATCGCGGTCATGTTGAGCGAACCGCCGAATCCCTCCAGCTCGACCCGCCTGGAAGGGTGGCGCCAGGCCATGGCAAAAGCGAAGACCAAGGATATCGATTCGCTGATCGTCGATTGCTCCGTCGAAAGCGGCGTGGACGCAATGAGCGGCTCCTACGCCCGGCTTTGCCAATGGCTCGATGAGCGCCCGCTGAATTTCTCGGCTCTTTTCTGCGTGGGCTGGACCGGCGCCCTGGCGGCGCTCCGCGCCTTCCGTGAGCGCGGCATCCGCGTGCCGGAGCAGATGAGCGTCATCACCTTTGCCAGCGAGGCGCCGATCTGCGATTTCACCGCGCCTCCCTTGACCGCCGTGCAGGTGGACCTCGACCACTACACGCGCGAGGTCATCCGCCTCATCGAGGAAAACCTCGCCGGCGGAGAGCCCGAGATCACCACCAAAGACATTGCCCTAAAGCCGCACCTCGTCATCAAGCAAAGCACCGCTGCCCCGGCGAGGCTGACATTCCCCGAACCCGTTTCCGCGAAACTCGTTTTCGAGCGCTGACGGCCGTCAGCGGCCAAAATGTCGGTGGTTTATCGCGTCTGAACGAAAAAGGCGGCCACTTCCCGGTTTCGTAAAGGGATGTTCCGCGGCCGCCGGCACGGAGAGAAACACGCCACCCAAAGGCAAGCGCGGGCTGCCGCCTGGCATCCAGGGTACGCGCCATTTTGTTGAGCGTGCGGCAATGGCGGGCTACACTCCCCGCTGAATTTAACCATGAGCGGCGCCCGATTTCATTCTTCCATTGATCCCATCCGGACCGGTGGCCGCGTCTTTCGTTGCAATGTCCTTTGAGCAAACCATCGGCGTTTATCCGAAGAGCCTGCGCTTGATCGCCGCCATCCTGGGCGTCCTGATTGTAGGACTCTTTGATTACCTCACTGGCTATCAGGTGAGCTTTTTTCTCTTCTACGGCGTGCCGATTCTCTTTTCAGTCTGGTTTCTGGATTGGAAGTGCACCTCCCTCATCGTGATGATGAGCGCGGTTGCGTGGTATTGGGCGGATCGCGCGAGCGGACACCCATATTTTGCCAGTTGGCTTGAAATCTGGGAAACCGTGGTGCGGCTGGTGTTTTTCGTGATCGTCGCAATCGCGGGCACCGCCGTGAAGAGCCGGCGCGACAGCATGTTGGAACAGGTGGCGAATATGAACCGGATGCGGGAGCTGGAACGGGAAGTCATTGCCGCCAGCGAGCGGGCGCGCCACCGCATTGGCGCCGATCTTCACGACGGCCTCTGCCAGCACCTCGCGGGGATCACGTGCGTGACCAAATCCCTACATGAAGATCTCGTCAGGCTTTTCCCGCCGCTGGCGCCCATGGCTGAGGAACTGGATGATCTGCTCAAGGATGCCGTGGTTCAGGCGCGCAACATCGCGCGCGGCATCGCGCCGGTGCATATGGACGATGAAGGGATCATCTTCGCCCTGGATGAACTGGCGGCGACGGTCCGGCGGATGCAGGAGATTCATTGCGAATTCGAGTCGGTGGGTGAGGGCTTGTCTGTCGATTGCGAGATGGCCACGCATCTCTACTACATCGCCCAGGAGGCCGCTTCGAATGCCTTTCGCCACGGGCACGCCACGGAGATTTACATCGACCTCAGGGTTGAGGACAAAGAGGTGATTCTCTCGATTCGGGATAACGGCGCAGGGATCGCCGATGCCGCGGAAAACTCCTCCGGCATGGGGCTGCGGAGCATGAAATATCGCGCCGGTGTCCTGAACGGATCCATCGAGATCGCCAGACGACCGGAGGGGGGCACCCGCATCGAGTGCCGCGCCCCGCTGCCGGCCGCGCCGCTCATAGTTTATGCAAGCTGAATCGTCCAAGACTCCCGTGAAAGTACTGCTCGTCGAAGATCACCCCATGTTCCGGGAGCGCCTGGCTTCCGTGATCTCAAAGGGCGGCGACATGGTGATTTGCGGGGAGGCGAACAATGCGGACGACGCGCTGGCGCTGGTGGAGGAAATGCGGCCGGATATCGCCATCGTCGATATCACGCTTCGCGAGTCCAACGGCCTCGATCTTTTGAAGGATATCAAATCCCGGGGCATCGGGCTTCCCATCCTGGTGCTCTCGATGCATGACGAGGGGCTTTATGCGGAGCGCGCGCTGCGGGCCGGCGCCCGCGGCTACATTACGAAGAATGAGGCAGCCGCCGAAGTCATGGCCGCGATCGCTCAGGTATTGAAAGGGGATGTTTATCTGAGCAGGGAGATGACCTCCCGGATGCTGGGGCGCATCGGGAAGGATGCCGGTTTTCCCGAC
>DATAXI010000083.1:0-10250 GCA_036266845.1 Chthoniobacteraceae bacterium
CCGTATTAAACTCGCATCAGTAAGCGGGCAAGGAGCGCCATCATGGTCACTCCAAATGCGAGCCACGCCACGTAATCGCGCACATCGCCACTATGAAGAATCACGAGAGGCCGCATCAATGCCGCCGCCATCGTCCGGTACCGGTGAGGAAATCGCGCCGATGCCAGCATTCCCAGGGCGAGCCCCGCCGCCGCCAGTGCGGTGCATACGCTGACAGAGATGCTCCCGGCGGAAATGGCATGCACGATGCCAGGATGGATGGCGCCCGTGGTGCCCGCGTCCAGCACGGCACGGGCATAGGCCGCCGAGTCGGCAAATCGCGCCGCCGCAGCCTCCGCCTCGCCCGCCAGATTCGGGACAAAAGCGAACATCGAAGGCAAAAGCGCCAGCAGGGCCGCGCTGGCAATCATGGGGAGCGGAGTTTTCCTGGAATTGGAGTAGGTTTCCTTTTTCTCCGGCGGAGCCGCGGAATCGGCGCCCACCCGCGCGGCAGAGCCCCAGCCAAGGAAAGCGCCGCCGGCCACTCGCAACACGGCTCCGGCGGTGAGCGCGGAAGCCGCTCCAAAAACCCAGGGAATCCAATGCAAGCCATAACCGCTCCCGGCGTTCTCCATAAGCGCCTTGCCGACATAAGTGCCATAGGGGGGGAAACCGGCGAGGCCAAGCGCCGCCACCGTCATGATCACGCCCAGGACCTTTGCCTGCCGGCACCTTCCCCTTAGTTCCTCCTCATCCAGCGTGCCCGCATTCTGGAGAAAGATGCCGGCGCACATGAAGAGCGCGGCTTTGACCATCCCATGCGCCACCACGTAGAGCGCGGCGCCCGCGATGCCGGCGGAGCCAAGGAGGCCCGCGCCAATCAGGATCATGCCCACGTGGCTGATGGTGGAGAACGCAAGCAGGCGCTTCACGTGCCGCTGGGTGATACACATGGCGCCGCCCACCAGCGCGGTGAGCGCGCCAAAGGAGAGGAACACCACGCGCAGGCCGGCTGCATGCATGCCCAGCGCGGGCTCAAAGGCTGTCCAGTAAATGCGAAAGACGCCGTAAAGCCCAAGCTCCACCATGACGCCGGAGAACAGCACGCACACCGGCGTGGGCGCCACGGCGTGCGCATCCCCCAGCCAGAAATGGAACGGCACAATCGCCGCCTTCACCAGCAGGCCGGTGGAGATCAGGATAAACGCCGCCAGGATCATCCCATCGTCCGGGCGGCCCGCCAGCGCACGCCCAATCTGCGCGAGGTTCAACGCCCCGGTGCGCCCGTAAATCAAGGCGATGCCCCACAGGGAGAGATACGCGCCAATCGAATTGGTAATGGCGAAATTGAGTGAGCCTTCGATGGATGACGCCTCGATCTTGTGCGCCGTGAGCGCAAACGCAACGACGCTCATCAATTCAAAGAAAACGAAAAGCGTGAAGATATCGCCGCTGAAACAGAAACCAAGCATCGCCGCCAGGAAGGTGAGCATGAGCGCGTGGAAGAGCGTCCCCACGGAATCAAAATAACGCCACGCGAAGATCAGCGCCATTGACACCAGAAACGCCACCAGCAACCCCATGCCCGCGGCCAGGGGATCGATTACAAAGGCGATGCCAATCGCGGCTCCATGGATCGGCTTCCAGCCGCCAAACCAGTAAACCAGCGTGTGCGCCGTGGAAGCGCGCAACAGCAGCCATGCCATGACAACGGTGCTGAGGGCCGTGAAAATGGCAATCGTGTCCGCGGTGATGCGCGGCACCAATCTCGCGATGGGCAGCACAAGCGCCGCCGCCAGCAATGGAACCGCGATTGCAAGCGGGACAAGCGGTTCCATTTTATTAATCGCGCAACGGGCGCAGGTGATGCGGGTCCAGTGTCCCGCGGCGCTTGTAAACCTGCACCGCCAGCGCCAGCAGCAGCGCAAGGACGGTGGCGCCCACCACGATGTCCGTGAGGACCAGCGCATGCCCGACTGGATCGACTGCGGGCGTGCCGGGTGGCGCCTCCGCCTTGAGAAAAATCGGCGCGGTCGCCCCCAGGCGATAACCCGCCGCAAGGATGACGAGATAGGTGGAGGATTGCATCACCGAGAGGCAGACAATGATGTGGATCAGGTTCCGGCTGGTGGCCATCGCGTACAGCGCGATGAGGCACAGCCATGCGGCGCAGGCATACGGAAGCCAGGTCATTTTTCCTCCACGGATGGCTGCTTTCGCGTTTCCTTGATGAACTGAAGAAACAGCAGCGCGAAGCCGGCCGCCACCTCCAGCCCCACGCCAAAATTGATCACAGGAATGGTTCCACCGGAAAGCAGCGATTCCCGTCTCCCCAGCGGCAGCACGTTTTGTAAAAAAGCGCCGCCGGCCACCATCCCCGCCAGTCCGGTGAGCGCGTAGATTCCGGCTCCCAGCGATTTGCCGATCTCCGTCGCCTGCTTTGCCGTGCTGCGGCGATAAGTCCGATAGCCGGCCCCCAGGTACACCATCATCGATGCGGTGCCGAGAATCGCCCCGCCCTGGAAACCGCCTCCCGGCGTGGTATTCCCGTGGAGCACCATATAAGTGCCGAAGAGATTCACGACGGCCACTAATCCGAAAGTCAGCCACCGCACGCCATCGCTCGCCGGCTCGATCGGGCGATTCGGGATTTCGATTGGCGGACGGTCCTCGGCTTCGACCCCCGGGCTGCGCAGCAACAACACCAGGCCCGCCACGGCGGCAAAAAGAATGAACTCCTCTCCCAGCGTATCCAGGCCCCGGTAATCGAAATTCACGGCGCTCACCGCATTGGTCACATGGCGCTGATAGGGAGCCAGCGCGTTAATGTAATCGCCGTAAGGCCCCGGGTAATGTCCGTACCCCGGCAGCCCGGAAATCCCCGTGAAGAGAATCGCCGCCAACCCCACAATTCCCACCAGGCAAACCACGAGACGAGCACGGATTTTCATGGCTTTTTCTCCCGCACCCGCACGCTCGCCAGAGCCACCAGCAACATCAGCGGAGAGGCGGCGGCGCCCACCGCCAGCTCCGAGAGAGCCACATCGGGCGCCTCGATCAATGCAAAGAGAATCGTTAAAAGCGTGCCATAGAGACTAAAGAGGAGGACCTGCCGGCTTGGGCTCGGCGCGAGCACCGTCAGCGTGCCCGCCGCTGCCACGGCCAGGAAGAGCGCCATTTGCAACACATTCATGAGTGATGTTCCCGGTGATTTTTTTCGCGAATCCATACAGCCCGTCCGGTCGCATGGCTGATGACCGGCGAGACCAGGATCAGCACAAAGGCGATCAGCGCGCATTTAACGGACGCTTGTCCCGCGCCCTCCCGCACCATGACCGCCGCGGCAAAAAAAATCGGCGCCAGAATATTTGCCGGGGCGATGGCGTGCAGCCGGTCCAGGGGATTTCGCATCGCGACAAGCCCCACGCAGCAGAGTATCTCCACCAGCACTCCGCACACCAGCAGGGTGGTGACAACGGCTTCGCGAATCATAACCAGCGCTCGTAGAAGTGCGCGAACAAAAGGCTGGCGGGGTAAGAGAGCAGCACCAGGGCCAGCGGGATATCCAGGAATGAAGGCCGCCGGATATCCTCCGCAATGAGCATGAGCGCGAGCACTCCTGCGCTCGATGCAAACTCCAGCGCCACCAGCGCGTCCATCGTCCTGCCCCTCGCGATCAGCACCATGGCCGGCATCATCGCAAGCACCAGGATGAGGATCGCGATTTCCCACAGATTCATAACGGCCACTCCCTGTTTCGCGGTCCGGATTCCACCGGGCCATAATGATGGATGACGAGCTTGTGGCCATGCCGGTCGATCTCCAACGCCAGGCTGTCCGGCGCCAGCGATACCGCCGCAAGCACGAGCGCGCGCCGGCAATTCGAGGAAGGCGAATGGTTGCCCGTATTGAACGCGACTGCCTGCGTCCTCCCTCTGCCGCGCTTGCGGAATGGGCGTTCACAATCCGCCGCCAGCATGACGGCGCACGCGCGGAGCGCATCGATACAGGCCGCGGCAACCGGAGCCAGCCAGGCCATGTGGAAGTCGCACTTCCATTTGGCGTGATGCCGCACGGCAGTCAGGGCACTCGCAGCCAGAGCGGCGGCAAAGGCGCCTGCCACGATTTCCGGCAGAGTCTCCGCACCCGCCAGCAGGAGATAAACCCCCAAAAGGAAGATCCACCAGCACGCGAATAGCTTCACGGATAATAGCTTCACGGATGTGTTCACGAATAGTGAATCGCGCCGCGCCCGCCGCTGAGATGCCTGCATTGATATTTGAATTGGAGGCCCCGGGCGGCGCGCAATCCGTTTCCGTATTAAATGAGAACGCCCGGCAGTCCACGCGATAACCCCAGGCTCAGAAATCACCCGGTGGAATTTCACCGCCAAGGATTCCCGGACATGGGCGGGTACGATTTTTTGGCGGGAATCGCGCTGGGCGATCTCGACCCGCCCCGCTTTCGACAATGGCGACCTCGCGCGATTGGACTCCCCGAAGCGCCCCACGCCGAAGAAGCCTCCAATGGCCCTAACGATTTACATTTTGCGGGTGAAAGGTTTCGCCATCGCCGGAGTTTCTGCGCTTGCTCCGCGGGAGAATGGCACTAAAGTATCACTTCATGCGAACTGAACTGGTCACGACGCTGAAGCGCAAGGCCACAGAAATCATTGCTGGCCTGGAACCGGACCAGGACCCGGTGCTCATTACCCAGCATGGCAAACCCGCTGCGTATCTGATGGCCGTTGAAGCGTACGAGAATCTGAACAGGCGCCTGGGCATCCTGGAGGGCATTGCGCGTGGCGAACGCGCCGTTGAGGAGGGGCGTGTCGTAACTCACGCCGAGGCCAAAAGACGGATGGCGCGATGGTTGAAATAATCTGGACCGAACCGGCCATCCAAGACCTTGACGCCATTGCCGATTACATCGCTCTTGATGATCCGCAGGCGGCGCGCGGGCTTGTCTCGCGGGTGTTTCAACACGTCGGACAGCTTGCGCGGCATCCCGAGAGCGGTTCCCGGCCGCCAGAGTTGCGGCAGTCGCGCTACCGCCAGATCGTAGAGCCGCCGTGCCGCGTTTTTTACCGCCGCGACAAATCTCGGGTATTCGTGCTCTACGTCATGCGTGGCGAGATGCGTTTCCGCAAAACTCGGCTCACCAAACGCGACCGCGGAAGTTAAGCGTAGATCAGTCGCCGGGAAATAGACGGCCTTAGTCCGAAGCGGCTTCCTTGACGCCAGCAACCGTTTCGCCGTTGCCGCAGTGACCAAATCAGGTTGCTGATGGACGTTTGCCGGTCCGCATGTAGGCCGGCAAGTATTTATATCAGGCACTTGCGCCCGTAGCTCAGGCGGATAGAGCAGCGGTTTTCTAATAATTATAAGGCATTTTCGCCTGAATTTGCCTCTGTCATCAGCGGTCATCATCTGTCACGAGGCCAGACACTTCCGCCGATTCCGCCTCATCACGAATCCTCTCGAATCAGCCCAAATTTTTCCACCGGGTTACTTTTTTGGGTTACTAAATTTCCGCCGATCGAGCAGCGGATGTTCGAATCCGCAGGTCCGTGTCAGCCCTTACTGAGGTTCGTAATTCGAGAATGCGGCATGTTGAAATTCCCGTTGGAGTCGAACAAGTCTCCCTTCGAAGCCGGATTTGGTTTGATCTCGGAGTCCACGTTTAATTGCGTCCCGGCAAACATTAATTGCCATTTCAAAGCTCCCGACGCGACGAAAAAATAGGCATGCGGCCTGAGCCAGATTACCGTTATCCGGAAACATCTTCATGCCTACAAAGTAAATAGCCTTTGTTTGCTCGACAAGTGCATCACCTGTCAAACCGCAGCGAACCGAATACCAATGCGCGAAATTCGCGAATGTTTGAGCCAATGGGAAAAAAGTGCGGAAAAACTCTATGCCATGTTGTGAGGTGGGGAATCGGGCGAAGATTAAATCGGGATACCAATGCTCCCATCCGGGTGGCATCAGGCGATACTTTTTGAAACTAGCTCTTAGTTCCGCCCGGGTTGTCGTGTAAGCCGCAGCAGCATCATAATTTTTAGCATTGAGCGCCAGTTCGGCTTCTTTTTCGAGATGAGCATCTTCAATCATTAGTAATTGCTGCTCGATATATTCCTCCTCTGCTTGTTCTTGACGTAGCTCCTCGATTTCGTTCTGGCGCGCGTCCCATAATTCCCAGTCTCGCACGGTTCGAAATATAACGGTGTGTGTATCCCCATTTGCAGTCCAAACACAAAACCCGTCTTGAAATGGGAGGAATCCGAATCGAATCGAAATTCTAATCCCTGTTGAGCGTTCCTCACAGGCTTTCTCTCCAATGTTGTCTTTATGAAGCCTATAGAAATCAGCGATTTCGTTGTCGGCGAGATTGGTTTTCCATTTGTACGGAATTCCAATTACAATCGCATCTTCACGTAATTTCATGTAAAAAGGGCAGCGTCATCAGCCGCGGCAATCCCTCCCTTCGCATGAATAATGGGTGCAGCCAAGCCGAAATTCCCTACCAGCTTTGCCCTCAATAGGGATGGCCCGCGACACCTAAACGGCGTTGAAACTCCGATTCCGCCCATTCGCCTATCCGAAGCCATTCAATCGGGATTCTCAACAAGCACCCGGGCCGGTCTGCCGCACCTATAACGACGCCACCGCACACGCTTCCCAAAGGCACGTTTCCAAAGATACGACGCCTTCATCTACGATTGAATGAAACGCCGTGCGGTGCGCTGAAAATGCACGAGTAGCGACTGTGCAATCTCGACCCGTACCGCTTTGGAAAGTGGCATTCTCGCACGATTGAACACACCCCCAGAATCTGCCCGCGCCGGAAAAGCCTTCGATTGTCTTGCCCATGTACATCTTGCTGGCGTAGTGCATCACGCCCTCTCGCGAGCGCACCGCCTCGATGCCGAGGCCGGGTTCGGGCGGTGACAGATTCCTTTTCAGGCTGCGGCTTTCGTCTTTTGGAATGTTGAAAGCGGAATAATCTTGGCGGTTCCTAAATCGAGAATGTGTGGCTGTTCGCGGATCGGTTACCGGGGGTCGCGTTCCGCTTTCTTGACCCCCGGCTAATTTCTTTGACCCTTTCAGGGTCTTGATTTTTGGCGAACCTCCAGTCTCGCTTTGGATGGAATTCCGCTTTGAGAGAGATGTCTCTCTTCAAGGCAGGCGAAATTTTTGCGCGTTTCCCCCGCCTGGTTTGGGTAGGGGGGATGGTTGTATTCGTTTGAGTACGCCGGGAGACGTTTGGATTTGCGGCATTTCACCCCGAATGGAGGATTTCTCTGATAGCTTGATGGGAAATCGTTTCTCCTTTATTTCTTCAAATCAGCGAAACTGAAGCGCCCGTAGCTCAGCCGGATAGAGCAGCGGATTTCTAATCCGCGGGTCGGGTGTTCGAGTCACCCCGGGCGCGCTTTTTGGTTCGATGTCAGGGATGAGCTGTTTCTGCGCCCGTCGCGAGCCTGTTCGCCGGCTTGGCAGAATGGCCGGAGGTTAAGGCGGGTCACCAGGGGGCTAAGCCGAGTCGCCGGGGGTCGCTACGGAGAATCGCCGGTTGGGCTTGAGGGAAATGCAGGCCGCGTGGCTGGCCTCTCGATTCATGGTTCGGTCGCGATTTGCGGCCCGCGGATATTCCCGCTCCCGGCTTGGGATTTCGTTTATTGGAAACCTTCCAGTCGCTCGTTGCTCCGGGGTCTTCCTTCGCTGTTGATCGGCGCGGGGATCGGAGTACACTTGGGCACATGAGAATTTTCATCCTGGCTTGCGTGGCGTCGGTTTTTGCCGTGTGCGGCGCGGGGGCGGCGCATGGGCAGACCAGCGCATCCGGCCAGGCGGTCGCGGTAGCCACGCCCACGCCTCCGCCGGTGGGCACGGCGAGCACGGCGCTCAATAATAACGCGATCACGGGAAGCGCCGTAACGCATGGCCAGGGGTCGATGGGTACGGGTGTCAACGTGCCGGCAAGCAGCGCGGTGGCGCCGATCGTTCCCGGTTCGGTGGTGATCTCTGAGAATGCCAGCTCTGTGGGCCTTGGCAATGTGGCCGGCAGCGTGCAGATCAATAATGGCGGCCCGGGCAGCGTGAATGGCGCGCCGACTCCGGTGAGTGTGATCCCGACTTACGTGACGCCCGGCACCGGCTTGGGCACGCCGGCGGGGATTGGCGTCACGGCGCCGAATCCGAACCCCGGCTCCGTGCAATAGCTGCCGCCGCCTGCCTCGCGTGCCGGCCTCTCAGGCGCCGAGGATGCCGGCAGCCCAGAGCAATCCACGCTCTGTGATGGCGCGCGTTTCCGGCACGGCAAATTCCGCGGCCTGATGGCCGAGCGAGGAGTAGAACACGCGGCCCTTGCCCCACATGCGCGTCCACACCACGGGCATGACGGTGCCGGCGATCCACGGGACATCTCCCTCGATGCCGGAGAAGGTGGTGGTGGCCAGCACCTGGTTACCCGGATCGGTGTGCAGGTAATATTGCTCCGAGCGGATGCGGAAGTCGCCCAGGCCCGCGGTGATGGGATGCGCGGGGTCCGTAATCCGCACGGTGTAATCCATGATATTGCCCGGGTGGGCGACCCATTGCCCGCCGACCATGAATTGGTACTCCGGCTCCTGGCGAAAGGAATCGGCCATGCCGCCGTGCCATCCTGCGAGGCCTGCGCCGGCCTTGACAGCCGCGAGCAGGCCCTTTAGCTGCTGCGGACTTATCTGGCCCATGGTCCAGACGGGGACAATGAGGCTGAGGCTGCCCATCAGGCCCTCGTCCAGGTAGGCATCCAGCGTATCGGACACCGTGACGTCAAACCCATTGGCGCGCAAAAACGGCGCAAAGACTTCCGCGCATTCGCGGGGCTGATGCCCCTCCCATCCTCCCCAGACCATGAGCGCTTTTTGATTCATGGGATTCAGGGATAGGCGAGGGGATGGCAGCGGGTCCAGCGCGGAGTGCCCGTGCGGCGAAAAACGCTTGTGTAACGCCCGGCCGCTGCCGGATGCTGGCTCTCCCCCTTTTATTCCATATGAAAAAGATCGCGTTGTTATTCTCCGGCCAGGGCGCACAGACCGTGGGCATGGGACAGGACCTGGTTACCGCTTATCCCGGCGTCGCGGAGCTTTTTGTGCGGGCGGACGAGGTGCTGGAGTATTCCATTAGCGATATCGCCTTTACGGGGCCGGAGGAGATATTGACCAGGACGATCCATTGCCAGCCTGCGCTTTACGTCCATGGCCTGGCCTGCCTGCGCGCGCTGGGGGATGAGATGGAGGAACTCACTTTCTCCGCGGCTGCGGGGCTTTCCCTGGGGGAATTTACCGCGCACGCCGCCGCCGGCACGTTCGATTTCGATACCGGGCTAAGGCTCGTCGCGCAACGCGCAAGCTTCATGCAGGCGGCGTGCGAGAGCACAAGCGGCGCGATGGCCGCCATGATCGGCGCGGATGAAAACGCCGTGCGCGATCTCGCGGCGCAGACGGATGTGGACGTGGCAAACCTGAACAGCCCCGGCCAGGTGGTCATTTCAGGAGAGGCCAGCAAGGTATCGCTGGCCGTATCGCTGGCCCGGGAGGCCGGCATCCGCAAGGCCACGCTGCTTAATGTCGCCGGCGCATACCATTCCCGCCTCATGAAATCGGCTTACGAGAAGCTGGGCGCCGTGCTGGAAGAGACGCCAATTGGCATTCCCCGCTTTCCTGTCGTGTGCAATGTCGATGCGGAGCCGGTAACCGATGCCGCCCGGATCCGGGAAACCTTGCGCGAGCAGGTTACCGGCACCGTGCGCTGGACGGAGTCGATTGAATACCTGATCGAGCGCGAGGGCATCGAGCTCTTCATCGAGTTGGGCCCAGGCAAGGTACTGGCCGGGCTGGTGGGACGCATTCGGAAGGATTTTCCCATTCTCTCCGTCTCCGATGTGCCGAGCCTGAAGGCCGCCGTGGATAAGTTGAAGGCGGATTAGCGGAATCTGGATAGCCCGATTTGCGCTTTATATATAACTATTTTGGCATGTTTGACTTCCAGGTTAAAACTGCCCTGATTAGCGTTGACAAGCCGGGCACCTATCTATGTGCTGCGCGCTCCATGAAATCATTACTTACTTTTGTCACCGTTTCCCTGCTGGCCGTAGCTGTCAGCCAGGCCGATACGCACCATGAGCTCGTCATTCACGGCACCTTCCGTACCGTGACCACCAGCGGTACCGTCGCGAATATCGTTTCGTACCCGATCACCAATGCCAAGTTGATCAAGCCGTTT
>DATAXI010000090.1:0-12255 GCA_036266845.1 Chthoniobacteraceae bacterium
CGCGCCCACGTTCCATGCGGCTGCCAGCGCGCTGCGCGTGGGATATTTTGCGCGCAGCCAGGCATTCCACTGACTTTGAAATTCCGTCCGGTACACATCCGGCATCGTGTCCAGCGCCCCGCCCCACCATTGGCCAATCAACCCGTTCTCATTGTTGATCTCGATGATCGCGACGCCCGGCTCATCCACATAGGCCCTGCCGGTGTAAGGATTCACATGTGTCAGCAAGTCCCGCGCGTAATCCTTCTGCATGGCGATCATCGGCGGATAGAACAAATCCACCCCTTTGAAGAAACTCGGCATCCCCTGCCAGCGCGGCATCCCGGGATACTCGCGACTCACGTGCAGGTTGATGTCCACGTAAATCCCGTTCTTCTTGAGCTGCGCGATGAAGTAATCCAGCCGGTCGAGCTGATCCGGATTGATCGTTCGCATATCCGCGCTCCAGATGCCATTCGGCGCGGCCTGATTGTCCATGTGATGCAGCCGCACGCAATTGATCCCGAGTTTCGCCATGCGCGCCGCGATTTTTTCAGCATCCGCATGCGCCGGAAAACTCGCGCTGAACGCGGTATTCACGCCAAAGATGCGGAACCGCTTTGCCCCTTCGTAAAGGTGCCCATTCCTTGCCGCGACAAACCCCGATGCGCCCGCCGGCTTGTCGAGCAGGCCGCTCATGTCCGTGAGGCCTGGGCTGGCATCGTCCCACGGCAGCACAAAGGGAAACGTCGCGACATCCGCGGCCCGCGCGGCCATGGCGGCAAGGAGGAGGATCAGCGCGAAAACGTGCCGGTATTTAGCCAAGGAGATCGTGCACTTCCTTCAACTTGGCGACGATGTTAATGTCCGCCTTGCACCCCGGCATGCAATCGCCGCACGCGATACACGCCGTGCCGTTCTTGGTGAGCGTGGCGTATTCCGCCTTGGCGCGGTCCATCTCGTCGTAATCGCGCGCGTAGCGCTCGTACCGCAGGATATCCGCAATCGCGATATGCTCGGGGCAATGCGAAACGCAATCCGCGCACAGCAGGCAGGTCTGTCCCTTGTTGAACGCCGCCAGCAACCCCAGCGCCTCCTGGTCGCCCTTGGTCATGCCCACCTTTGGCGCCTGTTGCGCCGAGGCCATATTCTCCTGCAATTGGTCGAAGTTCTTCGTCGCGATCACCGCCGCCGTGAGGTTCGGATTGGACATCAGCCATTTCACCATCGCGGCGCCCGGCGTGCTGCCGGCAAAGCGCGGCTCGGCCAGCATCGTCTGGATTCGCTTATCCTGGGCCGCCCGGCCCACGCCACCCATGGTTTTCATCGCGATCACTCCGAAATCATTTTTCTTTGCCAGCGCAATGGAGTCCTCGATCTCCTTGCGGTCGCCATAGGTATAGAAAAACTGCGCCGCCTCGAACGGCGAATTGTTCACAAGGTAGGCAATTACCTCGTATGCCATCTGGCCGCCGATGTTATTGTAATGGTGCTGGGAGAGCGCCAGATGCTTGACCAGCCCTTCCTTCTTCAGCCGGTTGTACGCGCGCACTATTCCCTGCCCTTCCTGGGACTGCGCCTCCGCGACCGAGTGATAGCCGAAGTGGAATTTGAAGATATCGTAATAGCCAACGCCCGACCGCTGCACGCATTGCTTCACAAACTGGTAATGCTGCTCCTCGTCGATGTGCCCGGTCATGTTATCGCCGCCCACCCGATCCACCACGCACTCCAGGTGATACGACTCGCGCGGCTGGCTTTTGATCGCCGCCGGCATCGTCTCCGCCGTCCATCGTTGCGACTTGTGCCAGTAGTTCACGCCCGCCTGCACCGCCATCGGGATGACCGCCGGGTTCCAGTCGGATGCGCCGACCAGCGCGCTGATATCCAGGCCGGTGCGGCCGTAACGGCGGCGCGGCAGCTTGCCCAGCGCCGTATCGTCGGCAAATGCGGAGGTGGACGCGATGCCGGAGAGCGCGATGCCCGTCGCGCCCGCGGCTCCCGCGCGGATGAAGTCCCGGCGGCTGAGGCCGCCTTTTTGTTCGTGGTTCATGGAGATGCCTTTCGGATTTTGTGGAGGGAGGCGGAGTTTTTTGCGGCAGCGCAAACGACGTTCGCGAGCTTAACGCCGGGAACGCTACTTTGACATGAAAAACTGGCCTTTGGCCAAAGTTGCGGCCGGGTCAAAGAGAACGCGTGAATTTTTGCCCGGCACCTAGTAAGAAAAAGCCCATGAGCGCAGAGGAACCGAAACCAACCGGGCCCGCACCTTCCACGCCTCCGCCATCCCCGGCTCCTCCCCCGGCGCAACCGGCCTCTCGGCGCGGCAAGGGACGCGTGGTTTTGATTCTCGTGGGCATTTTGATCGTCGCGATCATTGCCGCGCCGCGAATCGTCCATGCTTTCCATACCGTCTCCACCGATGACGCGTACGTAAACAGTTACGTAACCTTCGTCGCGCCCCGCGTGACCGGACAGGTATTGCGGGTGCTGGTGGATGATAACAACCGGGTAAAAAAGGGTGACGTCCTGGTGCAATTGGACCCGGAGCCCTACCGCGTGCAGGTCGCCATCAAGCAGGCCGCATTGGACGCCGCCGATGCGAACCTCACGGTCGCGCAGGCCACCGTGCAGAGCCAGGTCGGCCAGATTCGCAGCCTCCGCTTCCAGCTCGATCACGCAATGGAGGATGTAAACAACCAGGTGGCCATTCTCCACGCGCGCGCCGCCACGCTGGACCAGGCAAAAGCGGAGCAGGTGCTCGCGCAGGCCGAGTATCAACGCGCGCAGCATCTCCTCGAAAACAAGGTCATCAGCCCCGATGAATTCGACCAAAAGCGCGAGGCTCTGGATGCGGCCAACGCCGGCGTGGCGCAGGCGCTCGAAAATGTTTACGAAACCCGGGTCGCCCTGGGACTGCCGCGCCAGCCGCCCTCGGGCCACAGCCTCGTCGATACGCCCCCGGATATCGACCAGACATTCTCCGCCGTCCGCGAGGCGGCAGGAGAATTGATGAAGGGGGCCGCCGAGCTTGGAATCACCTCCTCCTCCTTTGACTTGAAGCCAAACCAGATCATCGAGGAGTTCATGAAACGGGACCCGAGCGGCGATATCGACCGCATCTACGCGAAGATCATCAAGGAAGCCCCCTCCCTCAAGCAGGCGGAGGCCGCGGTGACCGTCGCGCAGCGCGATCTGGACCAGGCGCAGCTCGATCTCCGCTACTGCACGATTGTTTCTGAGATTGATGGCGTTGTCACACGGCGCAATGTGAACCCCGGCGATTTTGTCCAGGCGGGCCAGAGCCTGATGGCCGTCCGCTCCCTGACCGATATCTGGGTGGATGCCAATTTCAAGGAAACCCAGCTTCGCAATCTGCGGATCGGCCAGCATGTGGACCTGGAGGTGGATATGTACGGCGGCCGCCAGAAATTCGAGGGCCGCATCTCCGGCTTCACGATGGGCACCGGCTCGACGCTTGCGCTGCTCCCGGCGCAGAATGCGACGGGCAACTTCGTGAAGGTGGTGCAGCGGCTCCCGGTCCGCATCGACGTAGTCAATTACCATCCGGACAAGACTCCGCTCTTTGTCGGCCTGTCGGTCACTCCCACGGTGGACCTCGTCGCTCCGCCCACGGGTCCGAATGCCGGCCATTTCCTCCAGGAGAACGTTGCGGCAGCCTCGCCGGCGCCATGAACGCCCCGGCCACTGCGGGGAGGGCGCGCGTGATCAATCCCTGGATCGTCGCGGCGGCGGTGGTTATTCCCACCTTCATGGAGGTGCTGGACACCACCATCGCCAATGTCGCGCTGCGCTACATCGCCGGCGGCCTCTCCGCCCCGGTGACGGATAGCGAGTGGGTGATCACCAGCTACCTGGCGGCAAACGCGATCATCCTCCCCATCTCCGGCTGGCTCTCGATGCGGTTGGGACGGCGCAATTATTTCCTGCTTTCGATTGGCGTCTTCACGCTCGCCTCCGTGCTCTGCGGCATGGCCACCAGCCTGGGAATGCTCATCTTCGCGCGGGTGCTTCAGGGTTTTGCCGGCGGCGGCCTGCAACCCTCCAGCCAGGGGGTGCTCCTGGATACTTTTCCGCAGGAGAAACAGGGCGCGGCGATGACGATTTTCAGCATCGCGGCGCTGCTGGCGCCGGTCGTCGGGCCGACGCTCGGCGGCTACATCACGGATACCTACGGGTGGCGCTGGATCTTCTATCTCAATCTCCCTGTCGGCATTGCCGCCCTCGTCTTCTGCCGTGCCGTTGTTTTCGATCCCCCTTATCTCACGGCCGCCACCGCCGCCGCGCGCACGGATCGCAAGCCTTTCGATACGGCGGGCCTCTGCCTCCTGGGCGTCACGATGGTCTGCTGGGAGGTGATGCTCAGCAAGGGCCAGGAATGGGATTGGCTGGGCGATCCTTTCTACCGCGTCCAGACGCTGCTGGCGCTCTTTCTGGTCTGCGGCTCTCTCCTCATCTGGCGCGAGCTGCGCATCCGCGATCCGCTCATCAATTTCCGCACGCTGCGGGACCGGAATTTCCGCACCTGCTGCATCGTGATTTTTTGCGCCTTCGGCGTTCTTTACGCGAACACCACCACGCTGCCGGCTCTGCTGCAATCGCTTTTCGGCTACGATGCGACCACCTCCGGGCTGGTGCTTTCACCCGCGGGGCTTTTCGCCGTCGTCATGCTCCTCATCGTGGGGAGGCTGCTGCTGCGAGGCATGGATGCGCGCTGGCTGATGGCCGCCGGCCTCTTTGTCCTGGGCCTTGGCAATCTCTGGATGTCCCGCTTGAACCTCGATATCAGTCCCTGGCAGGTGGTATGGCCGCGAGTCGTGGTGATCGTCGGCCTTTCGATGCTTTTTGCCCCGCTCAATGTGGCCGCGTTTCTCCACATCCCGCGCGAGCTGCGCCCCGCCGCCGTCGGCCTGCTGGCGTTGTTGCGCAATGAGGGCGGCAGCGTCGGCACCTCTGTGGCCCAGACTCTCCAGGAGCGCCGGGAACAGTTCCACCTGTTGCGCCTGAATGAAAACCTGGACCTTCTCAACCCGGCCGTCACCCACTTTCTCGCCAATGCCCAGCCGACATTCCTTCAACAGACCGGCGATCCCGTTGCAGCCCGGCAACTGGCCTTGCAAGCCCTCGATGGCCTGCGCCAGCAGCAGGCTTCCACGCTCGCTTATTTCGATACGTTCACGGCGTTTGCCGCGCTCTCTTTCGGCCTCGTATTTCTTGCCTTTATGATGCGCCGTTCCGTGGCGGAAAAAGGCGCCCACGTCGCGGCGGAGTAAAACGGGATGCCGGACGTATCGGGCGGTAACACATGGCGGAAATTCCGGGACGCGCTCACGCAGTTCGACCGGGGAAAGATGGATGCCGCCCGAGGGCTGCGCAATGCCGTGGGCGTCGCGCTGCCGATGGCGCTGGGAGCATGGCTGGGACGGATGCAGCCGGCCCTCGTGGTCGCCACCGGCGCGCTCAATGTCGGCTTTGCCGATAGCACGGAGCCCTACCTGCCGCGCGTGCGGCGGATGCTGGCCGCCTGCGCGCTGGTGACGCTCGCGGTATTTTGCGGCTCGCTTTCCGGGTGGACGGTGGCCGGCGCGCTCGCGGCAGCCGCTCTCTGGACTTTTGGCGCGGGAATGCTGGTAAGCCTGGGGGCGCAGACGGGGAACATGGGCGTGAGCTGCACCTGCGTGCTGCTGGTCTTCGCCAGCCGCCCGCTGTCGCTTCGCGCCGCAACTCTCGCCGCGCTGCTGGCCCTGGGCGGCGGCCTCATCCAGACAGGGCTCTCCGTGCTCCTTTGGCCTGTGCGCCCCTATGAGCCGGAGCGGCAGGCGCTCGCGGCGCTTTACCTGGGGCTGGCCCGCCTGTGCGGCCTCCGCAAGCTGGATGCCCAAAGTCCGCCCGGCACGACCCGCGCCAATGAGGCCACCGAGGCTCTGGCGAATCGCCGGGGCGATCACTCCACCGACAGTGTCCGCTTTCGCGCTCTGCTGGACCAGGCGGAGCGCATCCGCGTGTACCTTCTTACTCTCGCCCGCGTGCGCGAACAGTTGGAAGCGGACGATCACTCAAGCGCGATCCTGGACGCTTACTCCGATGCCGCCGGCCATGTTTTGGAGGATGCCGCCCAAATGCTCCATACCGGCCACGCCGTGGATTCGAATGCGGTCCTGGAAATGGAGACAATCCTCGACGGTTTCCGGAAGCAGAACCCGCAATCCAGCCTTCACGCGGACGTCGTTACGCAAATGGACGCGCTCACGCGCCAGCTACGCATCATCCTGGGCCTGGCCGGCCACGCAACGCCCGCCGGACGCGAAGCCTTCGCAAGGCGCGAGTCCGCACGTTTCTGGTCGCTGCGTCCCGGCGGCGCGCTGACCACCCTGCGCGCAAATCTCAATTTCCAATCCACGACCTTCCGCCATGCCGTCCGGCTTTCCGCGTGTGTCACCGCGGCGGACGCCTTTGGCCGGGTGCTCGGCTGGCCCCGTCCCTACTGGCTGCCGCTAACGGTAATGGTGGTGTTGAAGCCCGATTTCTCCTCCACGTTCACCCGTGGCGTCCTGCGCCTGGCCGGCACTTTCATTGGGCTGGGGCTCGCCACCGCGGCCTTTCACCTCCTGCCGCGGACGGATGCCGTGGAGATCGTGCTCATCATGGCCGCCACCTTCATCCTGCGCTGGAGCGGTCCCGCCCATTACGGCATTCTCGCGATGTGCGTGAGCGAGCTGGTGGTGCTCCTCATTGCGCTTACCGGGGTGGAGCCCGGGCAGGTGATTCTCGCGCGCGCCCGCAATACCGCTCTCGGCGGCGCGCTTGCCCTGATGGCCTACTGGCTATGGCCCACATGGGAGCGATCCCAGGTGGGTGAAATCTTCGCGCGGATGCTCGACGCCTACCGCCGGCATGTGACCCTCATCTCCCGCGCCTACGGCGGCGAAGACCTGGCCACCGCCATCGACCGCTCCCGCAATGCGGCGCGCCTGGCTCGCACCAATCTGGAAGCCTCCGTGGACCGCCTGGCCGGCGAGCCCGCCACCACGCCCCAGGAGCGCGACCAATGGAGCGCGATGCTCGCCGGCGCCCACATTTTCTCCAATTCCCTCATCACGCTTCACGCCAGTCTTC
Organism: Chthoniobacteraceae bacterium; assembly: GCA_036266845.1. Lineage (GTDB taxonomy): Bacteria > Verrucomicrobiota > Verrucomicrobiia > Chthoniobacterales > Chthoniobacteraceae > DATAXI01. The sequence continues at coordinate 7,117 of DATAXI010000090.1, forward strand.
TTGCCTCGCCGGGCTCGCTTTCCACGCTGGGAAAAAGCCAGCCGTTCAAAGATTTCTTCCACGCAATCATCGATGCGCTGGAAAAACTGGCTTCCGCGCTGCGGGGCGCGGACCCCGGCGCATTCCCGGATCTGCGCGCCGCGCATTACCGCCTTGTGAATTGCGGCGAACCCCTCGCCGCCCGCCACGCCCTCATCGGCGTGGAGACGGACAAGATGGTGAACGCTCTCAATACCCTCCGCGAAAAAATCGCCGCATTGCGGCAACCCGGCTAGCCGGCGATTTTCGGCACCCGCGGGGCGCGCAAGCGGTGCGGCTCAGGGAAACCGGAGCCCACCAGCGGCCGGCAATAATGGTGAAAATCGTCGGTCACATTATTGCCCTCCGCGCTGATGAAATGATCCGGCATTATCCGCGTCTTCCCCGCCACTTCCGGCAACGGCACCAAGCCATAGCTGACGCTGTAATTGAGCACCGGCCGCCGGATGACCACGGAGCCGTCCACGTTATCCCACATGGCGTATTGCACCGCGATTTCTCCCAACTCCCGCGCCTCGTGCGCATCCCGGTCGGAGACCACGCCCATGAAGGAGCGCTGCATGTATCCGAAAGTGTCCGCGCGCACCCGCTTGATCTTCAGATTGTCGCGGATCAGGTCCGCCAGCAGATCGCCCAGCGCCCCGGTTCCGGAGAGTTGCACATTGCCATGCGCATCATGCTCGCGCCGCTCGCTCAGGGAGAGGATAACCGGCGAGCCGCTTTCATCCTGGACGCCCTCGGAAACCGCGATCACCACGCGCCCGAATTCCTTGAAAACGCGATCCACGTCGGCGAGGAACTTCTCCTTCACGAACGTCCGCTCCGGCAGATACACGAGGTGCGGTCCGTCCTCCGGATATTTCTTTGCCAGCGCTCCCGCCGCAGTCAGGAAACCGGCGTGCCGCCCCATCACAACCCCGATCAGCACCCCCGGCAGCGCCCTGTTATCCAGGTTCAACCCCATGAAAGCCTGCGCCACGTACCGCGCCGCGGAGCCGTAGCCGGGGCAATGGTCGTTCACGGCCAGATCGTTATCCACGGTTTTGGGAATGTGGATCGCGCGAAAATCGTAGCCGGTCGATTCCGCCTGCTCATTGATGATGCGGACCGTATCCGAGGAGTCGTTGCCCCCCACATAGAAGAAATAACGAATATCGTGCTTCTGCATCACCTTGAACATCCGCGCGCAATACTCCTGGTCCGGCTTGTCCCGGGTGGAAAGCAGGCCCGATGAAGGAGTATCGGCAACCTGCTCCAGGTTGTGCGTGGTCTCGCGCGTGAGGTCCAGAAAGTCCTCATTGATAATGCCGCGCACCCCATGGATCGCGCCATACACGGCTTTGACCTGGGTGAACTTGCGCGCCTCGAGGGTAACGCCCACGACGCTCTGGTTGATCACTGCGGTGGGGCCGCCACCTTGGGCGACCAATACTTTGCCTTCCAAACGACTCATAGGGGCGCGAGAGTGCATGATATCGGCACTCGGGGCAACCGCTCGTTTCAGCCAAATTTCGTTCTATGCCTGTTCGCGCTCTTTTACTCGGTTTCCTCCTCACTTGCCACGCATTCGCCAATGGCGGCTTCATCTGGATCGAGGGCGAAAAGCCGGCGTCCACCAATATGACGCCTCACCCCTGGTACGCCGGCGCGGTGGTCAAAGCGGATCTTTCGGGCGGCGATTTTATCTCGAACTTCGGCCCCGCCGAAGGCGATGCGACCTACCGGTTCGCCGCCGAGCCCGGGGGAGCCTATCACTTCTGGCTGCGGGCAAATCCCGTGGGCGATCCGAAGCTCGATTTCCGGCTCAATGGCGGCCCGTGGATTCCCGTTAATTTCAGCCACCCGCTGGACCTGGTGAATATCGCCAAGGACGGCAAGCCGGACCTCCGGTTCATCGCGTGGATCGATGCCGGCGAGGTTTCGCTGCAACCGGGCGGGAACACCATCGATTTCCGCTTTCACAGCGCCAACAATAACCATGGCAGCCTGGATTGCTTCCTCTTCACGCAATCTCCCTTTACGCCCAATGGGAAACTGAAGCCGGGCGAGAAGATGGGCAGCCAGGAGCCCGGCTGGTGGTCCTTTGAGCCCGGCCCGGAGCGGTTCGGGGCCGATGCCTTGCTCGATCTCCGCCCGCTTAACGAAGCCGCCGCCGGCCAATCCGGTTTTGTCCGCGCCGATGGCGATGAATTCCGGCTCGGCAATGGCCAGTCCGTTCGCTTTTGGGCCGTAAACACCGGTGCGCCGGCGGATAATTTAACCAACGATCAGATGGATTTCATGGCCGCCCGCTTCGCAAAGCTGGGCATCAACATGGTGCGAATCCACGGCGGCCTGTTCGACCGCGAGGCGAGTGACCCGGAGAAAATCGATCTTGGGCGGCTGGATCGTTATTTCTATCTCATCAATGCATTCCGGAAACAGGGTATCTATGTCCACTTATCCACTTACTTTCCCCTTTGGCTCAAAGTAAAGCCGAGCGACGGCATTCCCGGCACGGAAGATATCTATGGGAAGATTCCATTCGGCCTTTTGATTTTCGAGCCGCGGATGCAGGAGATTTACAAGTCATGGCTGCGTCAAATCCTGACTACGCGCAATCCCTACACCGGCCGCACGCTGGCGCAGGAGCCTGCGGTTGGCGTGTTTGAAATCCAGAATGAGGACAGCCTTTTTTTCTGGACCTTCAACCCGGCATCGCTCGGGAAAGGTCCGCGGGAGCTGCTGGAAAAGAAATTCGCCGTGTGGCTCACGCGGAAATATGGCTCACTCCCGCGCGCCTTTGCCGCATGGCCGGGCGAGAAGCATCCCGATGACGGCCAGGACCGCGCCGGGCTCTACGGCGCATTCGAGATGAGCAGCGCCGGTTTCCCCAAACAATCTTCCGGCCGCCAGAAACGGCTCCTCGATCAAATCCATTTCCTGGCCCAGCTCCAGCACGATTTCTATGTGGGCATGCGCGACTATCTGCGCAATGACCTGGGGGCCAGATGGCCCATCTCAGCGAGTAATTGGACCACCGCTCCCGGCCTCGGATTCATCGAGCGTTACACTTACTCCGGCGTCGATGTTATCGACCGCCACGGCTACTTCGGCGGGAAGCATGAAGGCGAAGGCGCGGGCTGGTCCGTGCGCGCCGGCCAGACTTACGGGGATCGCACGGCAATGTACGATCCCACCTCCGTCCCATTCCAGTACGTGCGGCTTCCCGGCCATCCCCATATCCAGACGGAGATTGCCTGGAACAAGCCGAACAGGTTCATCGCCGAGGGTGAACCGCTCATCAGCGCGTATGAATCGCTGCAGGATATCAACGGCGTGTATCTTTTTGCCGCGGCAAATGGCGACTGGCTCAATAACGGCGGCGGTAACTGGACTTACATGATGCCGGGAGAAATCGGCCAATCTCCCGCCGAGGCGCTGCAATACCGCCGCGGCGATCTCGCTCCGGGCGCCGTGATCCTGCGCCAGGTCACCAGCTTGAATGACTTACTCGATCTCAAAAGCTCCAATCTGATCGAGGGGCCAAACGCCGATTTCCGAATGGCCGATGCGCCCAAAGCCGCCCTAGCCAATCAATCCTCCGCCTTCGATCCGCTCGCCTATTTTGTGGGCCGCGTCGAGCGCACTTTCGACCCCGCCGCGCAACCCATCAACACCGATCTTAGTCCTTACATAGACCGCGCCGCAAAACGCATCACCAGCAGCACCGGCCAGTTGGTGTGGGACTATGGCCGGGGCCTCGTCACTGTCAACTCGCCCCGCAGCCAGGCCGTCATTGGTTTCATTGCGGGCTCCAACCGCCTCGGCAATGTCGTCATCAATTCCGGCAATCAGTACGGCGCGATCCATGTCATCAGCCTCGATGGATTGCCCATCGCCACTTCCCGCCGGCTCCTGATCCAGGCATTTACCGAGGAAAAGATGTCCGGCTTCCAATCCTCCGGCGGCCGCATCCTGAACATTGGCCATCCGCCCATTCTCGTCCGCGATATCTCCGCGACTGTAACCCTCCCCGCCGCCCCCAATCTCCGCGCCATCGCATTGGATGAACAAGGTTACCCCCGCACCGAGTTACACCCGCAACTTACGGTCACCGCCGCAACCATCCCCCTCCCCACCAACAGCCTCTACACGGTAGTTATCAGGTAATCATATCAGCGGACGGAACCCATCGCGAAGGCCCACCCATCGCGAAGGCCCACCCATCGTGAAGGTCCACTCATCGTGAAGGTCCACCCATCGCGAAGGCCGATCCATCGCGAAGGCCGATCCATCACTGCACCCCGTCCACTACCTCGCTCCGCCGATCCCAGCGACCGTGTCCATCGGAAGCCCGAACCCCTATCCGAAAGGACGCATGCCGAAGGCATGCAATATCGGTAGCCGGGGGTCGAGGCCGCAGCGCAGCGAAGGCCGATACCCCCGGTATCCATATTTTTGCGCTCGCATCCCGGAGGGATGCCATAGCAAAAAAGCCCCCATGGGTTCCACCTACCTCTCCCTTCACTATCACATTGTATTCGGCACGAAGGGCCGCGTGCCATCCATCCACAAAAAATGGCGAGGCGAATTCCATCGTTACATCGGAGGCACAGTTAAAGGATTAAATGGCATCGGACGCTGCGTCGGCGGCGCCAGTGACCATGTTCACCTATTAGTCAGTTTATCGGCCACCCACAACATCGCCGATTTCATGCGGGAGTTGAAAAAGGCCACCTCTGTTTGGGCTGCCGAAACCTACGACCCCGAATTCGCATGGCAGGAAGGCTACGCCGCATTTTCCGTCAGTGCGAGCCTTCAGGAGAAAGTCCGGCATTATATAGACAGCCAGGAAGAACACCACACCAGGGTGTCTTTCATGGAAGAGTTGAAACTCCTCCTCAAGAAACACGAAATCGATTACAACCCGAAATATCTCGCGTAGCTCTGGCATCCCTTCCGGGATGCTTCCCTTTGTTCATCGGCCCCGGGGGTGCTGGCCTTCGCTTCGCTTCGGCCTTTACCCCCGGCTATCGATATACGAACCCCTCCGGGTTCGTTTCGCATATTGGCGACGGAAATATCTCGGGTAGCTCTGGCATCCCTTCCGGGATGCTT
>DATAXI010000097.1:0-9500 GCA_036266845.1 Chthoniobacteraceae bacterium
CAATGGCCGAAATCGGCAGGCTGTGCCAGCTCCTCAGATCGCGCGGCGGGATGACGTGTTCCATCTCATGCCCATCCTGCTCCAGCGCTTCCTCATAAAAATTCACTGGATTGATGGCGCGCGCGATGACCTGCGCCACCAGCCCCGCCAGCATCAGGCTTGGCACCAGGGCGAATTGGTGCGTCATCTCAAAGATAATCAGAATGGCCGTTACCGGCGCCTGTACCGCCGCGCCCAGGCAGGCGCTCATGCCGCCGATCACCAGCACCACGGAATCCGCCTCGCCCAGGTGAATGAACTGCTGGCTCACACCCGCCACAACCAGGCCGCACATTCCGCCAAAGAACAGGTTCGGCGAAAAAATCCCACCGCATCCCCCCAGCCCGTAACAGGCCACGGTGGAAATGAATTTTCCGATCAGCAACAGCCCCGCGAGCTTCCACGCCATGCCATGCAGCAGCGCGTCCGAGAGATCGTCATAACCCAGCGCAAACACGCCCAGCCGCCCCGTCTTTGCGAAAATCGCGATGCCCAGCGCCCACGTGATCAGCCCCCCCATCAGCGGATGCAGCCATTTTGGAATCGGAATCCGCTTCCGCGAAAACATCCGCAGGTCCAGCGTTGCGCGTTGGTAATAGGCGCCCACCACTGCGGCGAACGCCGCGGAAATCGGCATCAGCAGATAGGCGCGCCATGTCGGCTCGCCGATTTGCGGCAGCGCGAATGCCGGTTGCGCCCCCAGAATGGCGTGCGTCACCAGCGCGCCGACCACCGCCGCCAGCAGCACCATGCCAATCGATGGGCTGTTCAAATCGCCAATGATCTCCTCCAGCACAAACGCCACCGACGCCAGGGGCGCATTGAACGCCGCCGCCAGGCCCGCCGCCGCGCCCGCCGCGCTGGCCGCGCGCCGGTTTTGCTTGGAGACACCCAGCATTCCCGCAATGCTCGCGGAGAAATTGCCGCCGATCTGAACGGTGGGACCCTCGCGTCCCAGGCTCTGGCCGCCGCCGATGCTGATCACCCCCGCGATGATCTTGATCCACGCGATCCGCTTGGGCGCGTACCCAAACTCTTTCCAATACGCCAGCTTCACTTGCGGAATGCCGCTTCCCGCGGCCTCGGGACAAAAGGAATTGAGCAGCCACCCCGCCAGCAGGCAGGAGCTGACGATCGCCAAAAAGCTGACCAGGGCGAAGTGCGAGAAGTTACCGGAAGCCGCCGGGCGTAAATAGCACCACCGGTAAATCCAGTTGATCATCACGGCAAACGCCACGGCCGCCAGGCTGGCCACCAAGCCGTAAAGGCAGGTCCCGAAGATCGGGCGGGCTTTTCCGTGGATTTGTTGGAAGCGCTGAGCGAGGGCCTTCATCGCGTAACTGCAACGGCGCTACGCACTGCTTCGGATGGGCGCAAGGGGTCAGGATCAGACATCGGAAAAGCGGGCAATCTATCGTTCACCGATGGAATATAACAATAGATATTCACGATTTCCAAGGATTATCCGCACCTCAACGCAGATTTCCTTCGAAATCCTGTATTCTCAATAGAATAGCGAACCGGGTTTTTCTATTTCATGCGGTCAAATGTGGACTGCAACAGCTCCAGATCACCCGGATTGCCCAATTTCGCCCGGCTCGCTTCGCTCCATTTTTTCTCAAGCGCATTTTTCGACGGACGGTCGCTCTCGTAGAAAACGCCGAACGCGCCGGGGAACGGCAGGCTGGCCAGCTTGTACGCCGCGATCTCGTCGGTGACATCGTGCCGCTGCTCATCCTCCGGCGTGCCGTCCCATTTCTTCTCCTCGATGAGCCGGAACTCTCCCCCCTTGCGCGGGTTGCCCGCATCGAACGCGCCGGGATAAAACTCGACGCACTCCGAGAGGCACTCGACCACGGAAAACCCGTTGTGATTAAGCGCCCGCTCCATCATCTGGATCATGTGATTGATCTGCGTGGAATGGGTGCGGGCGATGAACGTGGCCCCTGCCGCGAGCAGCTTCTTGACCGGGTTTACCGGCTGATCGATGGCGCCCGTGGGATCGGTCTTCGATTTGAACCCGAGCGGCGATGTGGGCGAAGTCTGCTTTTTCGTCAGGCCATAGACAAAGTTATCCATGATGACGTACGTCAGGTTGATGTTCTTGCGCGCGCCATGCTCGAGGTGATTGCCGCCGATGGAAAACGCATCGCCATCCCCGCCAAAGAGGAACACATGCAAATCCGGCCGCGAGAGGCTGACCCCCGATGCCAGCGGCACCGCGCGCCCGTGGATGAAGTGCCCGCCGTGCGTGTTCACAAAATACGGGAACCGCGAGGAGCAGCCGATTCCCGCCAGCGTGACGATGTTCTCATGCGGGAGCTGGATGCGCTCGATCATCTTGTAATAGGCCGCGAGCACGGCAAAATCTCCGCAGCCCGGGCACCATGTGGGATGATCCGCGGTGAGATCTTTCTTGGTAACTTTCGGCGCGGCGGGGGCGGATTCGGCAAGGCTCATTTCAATACTCCCTGGAGGATTTCTTTGACGCGGAAGGTAAGTCCGTCGGTCTTGGTGAAGCTGCGGATCTTGGGGTCGCAATAGCGGGCGCGCAGCACGGTGGCGAGCTGCCCGTACCCGTAGAGGCCCTGGTCGTTCATCTCCACGACGATGATGCGCTTGTAGCGCGCGAAGATTTTCTCCAGCCCGTTCGGGAGCGGATTGAGGTGGCGCAGGGTCATCGCGGCGATGCTCTCACCCCGCGCGTGCGCGCTCTTTACCGCCTCGCGGATGGGGCCGTAAGTGGAGCCCCAGCCGACGACGAGCGCCTCCCCCTCCTGATCGCCGGCGACCTCCGGCACGGGAATCTCCGCCGCCAGTTGTTGCAGCTTGTTCCGCCGCTTGGCGGTCATCCCGGTGTGCAATGCCGGGCTGCCGGTGGGGTGCCCCATCTCGTCATGCTCCAGGCCGGTGACGACCGGGTACTTCCCGCCCAGCATTCGTGTGCCGGGCGGCGCGTGCCGGGTGATGCCATCCAGCGGATAGGGGCGAAAATCGGCCTCGCGCGGCGTGAGATCCAGCTTCGGGTCGATCATCAAATTCTTCAGGTCCGGCTCATCGAACGCCTGGATGCGCGTGGCGAGCGAAGCATCGCTCAGGATGAAGACGGGCGTGCTGTACTTGCGCGCGATCCGCGCCGCCTCGATGGCCGTATAAAAGCAATCCTCCACCGTGCACGGCGCCAGCACCACGCGCGGGCTGTCGCCATGGCCGCCGAAGATGGCCTGGTAAAGATCGCTCTGCTCGACATTGGTCGGCAGCCCGGTGCTCGGGCCGCCCCGCTGCACATTGACGACAATCAGCGGAATCTCCGCCATCGACGCCCACCCGATCGCCTCGGTCTTGAGCGAGATACCCGGACCCGCGCTGCCCGTTACGGCCAGGTGTCCGCCATAAGAAAAACCGAGCGCCATCGACACCGCCGCCAGCTCATCCTCGCATTGGACAAACAGCCCTCCATATTTCGGAAATTCCGACCGCAACGTCTCCATGATGGTGGACCATGGCGTGATGGGATAGGCCGCGCCGTACCGCACGCCGCCGGCGATCAAGCCATACGCGAGCGCCTGATTCCCATCCATCGTCACCTGCGCCACTCCCGCGGGCTGCTGGCTGGTTTCAAATTTGTACCGGGTGCTCAGCACATTGCCCACCGGGTAGGCGTAGCCGGCATGGAAGGCAATGAGCGCGGTGTTCAGGATGCTCTCGTTCTTGCCGCCGAATTTCTCGCGCAGCAGAATCTCAAGCTTCGGCACATCCAGGTCGAAAATCTTCGCCAGCAGGCCCAGGATAAAGACGTTCTTTCCCTTGTCCTTGGCCGTGCCGCCCAGCGCTTCGACGGTAAGACCGGTAATGGGGATGCCGACATGGACAAACCGCTTATCCTCGATATCCGGTTGCACGTTGTCGGAATCATAAAGGAGTACGCCTCCCTCCTTTAGGAAATTGATGTGGTCCTTGTAACTATGCTGGTAGAACGCTACGAGGAAGTCCGCCTCATCTCCCGCGGAAAGGACATCGCCGGTGCCGATGCGCACCTGGAAGATGGAAGGCCCGCCGGAGATCGTGGACGGGATGGTCATGTACGTCATGACCTCCTGCTCGCTGCGGCCCGCCAGCCGCGCCAGCAGCGCGCCGGCGCTCTGGATGCCATCCTGGGAGTTCCCCGCGAGGCGGATGACGGCGTCGCGGATGCTTTGAGGTCGCAGGTCGGCTCTGCCTGCGGTGGTTGTGGGGGTGGTCGCCGGTTCAGCTAATTCGTTGGGTGAGATCACGGGAGGAGGGTACGGGCGCGCCGACGTCTTCCCGCCGGCGATACCGGTGGGAGAAAATGCGACGCCATGAGGGGCAGGATTTTCAATCGAGTGTACGGAACATATCTGGTTTGCCATGCCACAAATGCCCGTTCAACTGACAAGGCTACTGCACTATGGATGGATTGATCAAGGCACTTTATTAGCGCGCTCCGGCGGACTGGCTTTAGCGATTGAATCGGCATCTCCCGGCGCCAGCACCGCCGCGCCGTCAAACCGCCCTTCGCGCAAATCCTCCAGCGCGCGATTCGCCTCGCGCAGCGGGTAAACCGTCGTTTGCGTCTTAATCCCCGCCTCCGGCGCGAGCCGCAAAAAATCAATCCCATCCTGGCGCGTCAGATTCGCCACGGAAACGACCTGCCGCTCCTCCCACAGCAGCCGGTAGGGAAACTCCGGGATATCGCTCATGTGGATGCCGGCGCACACCACGCGACCGCCCTTGCGCACCGCCCTCAATGCCTGCGGCACCAGAGAGCCCGCCGTCGCGTAAATAATCGCCGCATCCAGCGGCTCCGGCGGCAACTCATCCGATCCCCCGGCCCACGCGGCCCCCAGCTTCCGCGCGAAAGCCTGCGTCCCGGCATCCCCCGGCCTGGTAAACGCAAACACCGTCCGCCCCTGCCACACCCCCACTTGCGCCACGATGTGCGCCGCCGCGCCAAACCCGTAAAGCCCGATCCGCTTCCCCTCTCCCGCCATCACCAGCGAGCGCCACCCGATCAACCCCGCGCACAGCAGCGGCGCCACCGCTTCGTCCCGCCCCTCCTCGCCCAGTGGAAAAGCAAAGCGCGCGTCCGCAATCGTATGCGTCGCAAAACCGCCGTCCCGCGTGCAACCCGTAAACTCCGGGTGATCGCACAAGTTCTCCTCGCCGCGCGCGCAATACGGACACACGCCGCACGTGTGCGCCAGCCACGGCACTCCCACCCGCTCGCCGATTTTCAATCCCTCGACTCCCCCGCCCAGCGCATCCACCCGCCCCACGATCTCGTGCCCGGGAATAATCGGATATTTTGCAATCGCCAGATCTCCGTCCACCACATGCAGGTCCGTCCGGCATACGCCGCACGCCGCCACCTTGATACGAATCTCCCCCGGCGCCGGCCGCGGATCGGGCCGCTCCACCCATTCAAGTGGCGTCCCGGCCTTGTTTAATATCATTGCATTCATCGAGGGAACCGGTGGATGGCTATGGATTATCAATGATCCGCTCTCGCGAAAAGTAAGGATCCTCCCGGCACTGCCGGGACCTTATGGGCGCAATGCCCTTTGGGTCTCCCGCTCACCCCTTCCCATTGTCCGCCGGCGCTTCCTTCGGGGTCACCTGTTCCCCTTCCTGCAAATCATCGGCCGGGCTCATGACGACCTGGTCGCCGTCATTCAGCCCCTGCAACACCTCCATGGTGGTCCCGAAGTCCCGTCCCACCCGGATGTTCTGCCAGTGGATTTTATTGTTCTTCACCACCAGCACCTGCGGGCCCGCGGTCCGGAATATATACGCATTTGCCGGCAGAATGACCGGCGGACTCACGGTTTCCTTCAGCGAAAACTGAAGCTCCCCGTACATCCCCGCGTACAGCGCCCCGTCCGGATTGGGAATTTGCAACTCGGTCAGCAGCGTCCGCGAGTTCTGGTCGATCGCCCCGGCGGTGCGCGTCACCTTTGCCACAAATTTCCGCCCGGGATATTCCCGCACCAGCAGGTCCGCCGTGATTCCCGCGTGCATGTCCGGCGCATTATCCTGCGGCACGTACACATAAATCAGCAGCGGATCGGTCTGTTGCAGATCGTAAATGGGCGTGCCCGCCGCGCCGCTGCCGGCGGAGACCAGCGCGCCGGTATCGTGATACCGGTAGGTGATCTTGCCCGGGAAGGGCGCGACGATCTGGTTGAAAGCCAGTTCCTGTTGCAGGTAATTCACGTTGGCCTGCGCCGCCGCTTGCGCCGCCGCGGCCGATTGGTAATTGCTCTGCTGCGTATCGTTATCCTGCGCGGAGACCACTTTCTTCACGTACAGATCCTGCCACCGCACCGCGGTCACGCGCGCGATCTCAAAGTTGGACTTCGCCTGGTTCAAACTCGCCTCGGCCTGCCGCAATTGCTGCTCCACATCCGGCGTCTCGATGTTCGCCAGCACCTGCCCGGCTCTCACGTTGTCCCCGATATCCACATACCATTTGCCCAGGTAACCGTTGGTGCGCGCGTAAAGGGTGGTGGATTGATTCGCGTCGATGGTTCCCGGCAGCACCAGGTCGATCGGCCGGTTGTTGCGATGCACGGTCCGCACGCTCACGAGCACCTCGGAGGTCTGCCGCGCAAAGTCCGCCCGCTCATGCGCCGCCCGCACATGGATCCACACGCCGATAAAAAGGATGATCGCCGCGACGATCATCACCCCGATCACCGGCCCCCACACGGCCGTGGCGCGCTGCGGCGCGTGCAACCGGCGCTCAGGCGCCTTTTGCTCATCGTGCGGCGGCTCGTCCCGCTGGCGGGGTTTGGTTTCCCGTCCGGTCATTGGGTCGCTGGTCATGCTGGTCTTTCTTTATACTCGCGATTCGCCTCGCGTTCGAATTGTTCGTCAGGGTCGCCCGAGAAAGCCTTCTTCCGCAGCAGGCTGTACACGACGGGCACAAAGAAAAGCGTCGCCACGGTGGCCACCAGCAGGCCGCCGATCACCGCCCGGCCCAGCGGCGCATTTTGCTCGCCGCCCTCGCCCAGGCCCAGCGACATCGGCAGCATGCCGATGATCATCGCCAGCGCGGTCATCAATACCGGGCGCAGCCGCGTGTGGCCCGCGGAAAGCGCCGCCTCCAGCGCACTCTTCCCCTCGCATCGCTCATCGTTGGCAAAGGTGACCAGCAGGATGCTGTTGGAGGTGGCCACGCCGATTGCCATGATGGCCCCCATCAGCGATGGCACATTGAGCGTGGTGCCGGTAATAAAGAGCATCCAGATAATGCCGCACAACGCCCCCGGCAATGCCGTGATGATAATGAACGGATCGGTCCAGGACTGGAAGTTCACGACCATTAAAAAATAGACCAGCACGATGGCAAACAGGATGCCCGCTCCCAGTCCTATGAAGGAGCTGTTCATGCTCTCCACCTGTCCGCGCACGGTTACCGTATTGCCGCCGGCGATCAGCGGCTTGGGCGGCATGAAGAGGTGAAACTTATCCAGCAACCCGTCCAGCCCCATGGACTTCGCAAAGCTCCTCACCATGCCCGGCTTCGGATCGTACCGATTGACGATCTTTTGCACGTCGTCCGCCACTCCGCCCAAGTCGCGCCCCTGCGCGCTCGCAAGCACGTCATACACCGGCAATACATTGTAATGATCCTCGACCTCCGGTGATTCGCCCCGCGCAATGGCGGCCAGATTCCCAAGCAATTGCGGACGCGCCGTGCCACTGAGTGAAATGGGCGTGTTGCGCAAATCGTCCAGCGTGGACATCCGGTACTGCGGCGTCTGGATCGCCACGTTATAGTTCACGCCATTCTTGAAATTGAGCCAGAAATTCGGCGCCAACTGCCCGCTCGATGCCAGGGAGATCAGCACCGCGCTGGCGACATTCTGTTGTTGCAGGCCGGACTCCTGCGCGAGCGTCCGGTTCACATTCACTCGCAGTTCCGGCCCGTTCACCACCTGGTGCACATGCACATCCACCGCGCCGGGAATTTTCTGCATTTCCCGGGCGATTTCAACGGCCGCGGCGTAATTGCCCGTGCCTTTCCCGCGCACCTGAACGTCGATGGGCGCGGAGATGCCGAAGTTCAGGATCTGGCTCACAATATCCGCCGCCCCAAAGAAAAACTGCATGTCCGGGTATTCCTTCTTCAGCCGCATCCGCAGCGTCCGCACATAGCCGGCCGTCGGATGGTGATTCGCATTCAGCGCCACCAGGATTTCCGCATCCGCCTCACCGATGGTCGCGCCATCGCTGAAGGAGAGATTGATGCCGCTGACCGGCAGCCCGATGTTTTCGATAACCGTGTGGATCTCCGCCGCCGGCACCACCTCCCGGATGCTCTCGCCCACCTTGTAAGAACGCGCCGCCATCTCCTCCACTCGCGTCCCGACCGGTCCGCGCACGTGCAGGCGAAACTGCCCCGCATCCACCGACGGGAAAAAATCCCGCCCGAGGAACGGTATCAGACAGAACGATACGATGAGCAGCCCGCCCATGATCCAAAACGGCGCCGCGCGATGCCGCAATACCCACTCGAGCGCGCCCGTGTACCGTTCCCGCAACCGCTCGAACGCCCCGTTGAACCGCTCATAAATGCCGTTGAGCATTCCCATGATGCCGGGCTCGCGCTTTAAGTGCTCTCCCTCGTGGTGAACTTCGTCCATGTGCTCCTTGAGAAGAAATTTCACCATGGTCGGCACCACGGTGCGGGAGAGGAAATACGACGCCAGCATCGCGAAGATCACCGCCATTGCCAGCGGCATGAAAAGGTACTTGGCCGTGCCGCTCAGGAAGAATACCGGCACAAACACGATGCAGATGCACAGCGTGGAGACAAACGCCGGCACCGCGATCTGCTGCGCGCCATCCAGGATCGCCCGCACCATCGGTTTCCCCATCGAGAGGTTGCGGTGGATGTTCTCCACCTCCACCGTTGCATCATCCACCAGGATACCCACCGCCAGCGCAAGGCCGCCGAGGGTCATGATGTTGAGCGTCTGCCCCAGCGCACCCATGATGATGATGGAGCACAGGATCGAGAGCGGGATGGATGTAGCCACCACCAGGGTGCTCCGCCAGCTTCCGAGAAAGAGCAGGATCATCAACGCCGTCAGGCCCGCCGCGATGACTCCCTCGCGCAGCACTCCGTTGATCGCCGCACGCACAAAGATCGATTGATCGAACAACTGCGTGACCTTCAGGGTCGGCGGCAAACCCGCCTCGATCTTTACCAGTTGCGCCTTTACGCGATTGATGATGTCCAGCGTCGATGCCTCCGCGCTTTTCTGGATGACCATCAGCGAAGAACGCACCCGGTTTGCCGTCACGATGTTCTGCTGCACCGCGTATCCCTCATGCGCCTGCCCGACGTCGCGGATATAGACCATCGCGCCGTTCACCTGCCGGATCGGCAGATCGTTCAGTTGATTCACCTCCAGCGGGCTGCTGTTGAGCCG
>DATAXI010000098.1:0-6417 GCA_036266845.1 Chthoniobacteraceae bacterium
GGCGCCATGGGGGCGATGGCCGAGGCGGTCACCATCGGGCGCTACCGGACGGATGCGGATTATCCGACGATGGATCCGGACCAATTTCCGCAGCCCATCCGCACCGGCACCACCTCCAAGTTTCTGCTCGTCGGCAAGCCGAATCCCTCCCTGTGCCAGACGCTCATCGTCCGCGGGTTCGGCGTCGCGGTCGCGGGGTTTGATGTGGCGCTCACCGGCGTCACCAGCCTCCTGCCGGATTACGCCGCAGCCTCGCAGGCGGCCATCGATTACCTGTTCAATCTTGGACACAAGCGCATCGCCATCCTGTCCGGGCCATTTGGCGCGACGGATTACCACATCATCGAGCTAAACCGCGGCGTCCGCGCCGGGTACGATAAAGTGAACGTGCCCATCGAGGCGCAAAACATCATTTACGGCGACCTGGCAATGGAGAACGGCTACAAGGCCGTGGACATCCTCATGGAGCGGCCCGAGCCGCCCACCGCGGTATTTTGTTTCGACGATGCCGCCGCGGCCGGCGTCATTGCCCGGGCGCAGGCCCGGGGCATCAGCGTGCCGGAGGATCTGAGCGTCGTCGGCTGCGCGGATAACTCCGTATCCGGTCACACCCAGCCGGCGCTCACCACCGTCCACCTGCCGGCGGAGGAAATCGGCGCCGCCGCCGTCAGGGAAACCGACCGCCGGGTGCGGGAGCGGGATAGTTTCCCCACAGAAGCCAATCGCATCCTGCTGCCGGTGAAACTGGTGGAGCGGGCCTCCAGCGCCCCGCCGAAAAAAGGCAACTGAACAAGGCCCCGGATTTAATCGAGCCGAATTAATCGAGCCTTGACTCGGGTCTCCCGGTGCGACCGAATAGGACCCCCTTATTTCCCATTTACCTATTAAATTATGAAGCCCCCCCAATTCATCACGACAGTCATCCTGTCCCTGGTGGCCCTGATTCTGGTAATCATCCTGATCTTCATGGGTCAGGCCAACGAGACCCAGGGCCAGAAGAACCAGGACCTGCAGGCGCAGCTCCAGAAGCAGCAGGAACTGATCAACAAGGGCTCCATGAGCCAGCAGATCGGTGTCAATATGCTCAAGGACATCGCCTCCGCCTCCGTCAAGGACCCGAAGCTCAAGGATCTCCTCAGCCGGAACGGATACACCGTCACCGTCAATCCCACTTCCTCGCCTTCTCCGGCATCCACCCCCGCTTCCTCTCCCACCCCCTAGTTCTATGAGCAACGAGCCTACTTCCTCCCACGGCGGTTCCGTCATGGATGCCTCCATTCCGGTCATCATCCTCGCCATCAGCTTCATCGTGCTCCTGATCTGGCAGATCAAGATCAGCCACACCCAGAGCGGCCTGCTTTCCCAGCAGTATGGCGTCTTCCAAAACGCCATCACCCGGCAGGAGCCGCAGGTCAACCAGGCCCATCAGGTCGAGACCAACCTCGCAAAGCTCGCCCAGGACCTGATCGATACCGCCAAGACGGACGATACCGCCAAGGCAATCGCCGCAAAATACATCCAGCACAACAGCGCGGCTCCCGCAGCCTCGCCCGCGGCGCAGTAAAACTTTTTGCTCCGGCGCAGTCATGCCCGGGGCGTGTCCAGCCGGCCTCTCCAAAGGTTCGCGGAGGCATTCGCTGATGCGGGCGCCGCCATGGATTGCGCGTTCCTAAAACCGCGCGTGCAATCGCGTAATCCGGGGCCGCCACGCAATTGAAGATTGATTCGCGGCGCGCCTATCGCCTCAATCAACCAAAGAATGGCCACGCCCTCGTCCCCACTGCTCCGCGCGGATGCGCTTTGCCATCGCGAGCTTCAGGGGATTTCCCTCGCGATCGAGCCGGGCGGTTTCACGATGATTTCCGGCTCGGGCTCGGGCGCGCTGCTCCGCATCCTGGGATTGCTGGATCGCACGGAAGCCGGCGAGGTGTGGATGGAAGGCCGGCCTACCAGCGCGCTCGATGACGCCGCGCGGCTGGAATTGCGCAACCGCGCCTTCGGCTATGTGTTCGCGGAGCCCTTCGTGCTCGATTCCTTTACCGTCGCGGAAAACATCGCGATGCCGCTGTTCAAGATTTCCGATTACGAGATCGAGCCGGCCCGCATCCGCACCGGACAGATGCTTGAGTTCGCGGGATTGACCGGCTCCGCGGAGATGGGGGTATCGGAATTGCCGTTGCATGATCATTACCGGATCGCATTGGCCCGCGCGCTCGCCGTAAACCCGCGCATCCTCATCGCGGAGCAGGCGGGCCTGAACATTCCGCCGTCGGAGTTTCACAACTTTGCCGCGTTGCTGCGCAGCGTCCCGGAGACCCTGGGCATTGCCGTCATCGCCACTTCGCCGGCGGGCGCCGGGCTTTTCCATCCCGACCGCGAAATCCGGCTCGAGCAAGGCGCCATCGCGGCGGATACGCGGCCCGTCACGGTGGAGGAGGCCCCGGCGCATGACTGAGCCAAAGACCGCGGCCGCAATCACCAAGGCGAGCAAGTCGAATCTCGCGCTCGCCTTCGTTGCGTTGCCGCCGGAGCGCCGTGCGGATATCACGGAGTTCTACGCCTTTTGCCGTCTGGTGGACGATATCGCGGACGCTCCGGATTTGCCGGTGGATGAAAAACGCCGCCGCATCCATCTTTGGCGCGAGAGCATCGCGGACACCTTTGCCGGCGAGCCGCCGCTCGCCGCGCCCCTGCGCGAGCTCATCCGCAAATACATGATCCAGCGCTCCCTCTTCGTCGATATCCTCGATGGCGTCGAGATGGACCTCGAGCCCAGGCGGTACGAGACATTCGAGGATTTGCGCGCCTATTGCTACCGCGTCGCCAGCGCGGTGGGCCTGGTGAGCATCGAGATTTTCGGCTATCGCAACGTCGCCTGCAAAGAGTACGCCGTCGATCTCGGCATGGCTTTGCAGTTAACAAACATCCTGCGCGACGTGCGGGAAGACTGGGAAAACGGCCACCGCGTTTACCTGCCCATGGAGGACCTGTCGCGTTTCAATTACACGCCGGAGGATATCGCCGCGCGCACGCATGACGACCGCTTCCTGCGGCTGATGAATTTCGAGGCCGTCCGCGCGCTCTCCTTTTACAAAAAAGCCGCGGCCGAGCTGCCGCCCGAGGACCGGCGCTCGATGACGCCGGCCCGCATCATGGCGGAAGTTTACGGGCGCATCCTGCGCAAGATGCGCACGGAGGGATTTCGCGTGTACGAGAAGCGCTACCGGCTGGGAACGCTGGGCAAGGCGGCCATCGTGAGCCGCCTGAGCCTTTTTTCGATGTTCATGCGATGAACTTTTTTTTGAAGAAATTCGCGCCCTTATTCGTCTGCAAATTCGAAACCTCCTAAACTAAAAATCCGATTGTTATGAAATTCCTCGTACCCGCCATTGCGTTGTCTCTCGTCGCCTCCATGGGCATGACTGGTTGTGAATCTCCCGCGGCCACAGGGGCGGTCGCGGGCGCCGGCGCGGGTGCGCTCACCGGCTCCGTCTTCGGCGGACCCCGGACGGCGCTCCTGGGCGCAGGCATTGGCGCGGCGGCGGGCGCCATCATCGGCCACGAGATTGGCCAGGCGCGGAACGACGGTTACTACGATGGCCGCCGGCTCCCCTATGGCCGCTGGCTCGGCCACGGCATGGTGGCCAGCCCCTATTACCCGCACAATGTGATCGATACACGCGGCATCCCGCACGGCGCCGTAGTGCAAGACCCCACCACCGGCGGCCGCTTCATCAAGCCGTAAGCGGTTTGAGCCATCAGCGCTCCAAGCCGCCGCCTGGCGGCTATCGCGTTTTCAGAATCGCATCCACCCGCTCTTTGACTGCGGGGTCCATCTTCAGCAGCTCCGGCCAGGCGCGCGTGTAGCCTTCGCCGGCCAGCTTGCGGGTGGCGTCCATTCCCATGTGGGAGCCGATGTTCGGCAAGGTCTGCGCGTGGTCCAGCGCGTCGCACGGGTTCTTGATGAAGGTGCTGTCCCGCTGCGGATCGGTATTCGCGCACAGCCGGAAGAGAACCTCGCTCGTATTGTGGACGTCGCAATCCTCATCCACCACGACAATGTATTTCGAGAACATCATCTGGCCCATGCCCCACAGCCCGTGCATCACCTTGAACGCCTGCCACGGGTATTGCTTGCGGATGCTGACAAAGACAAGATTGTGGAATACCCCCTCCGCCGGCAGCGCGATATCGACGATCTCCGGGAAGTTCATCCGGAAGACCGGCAGAAAAACCCGCACGCTGGCGCTGCCCATGTAGAAATCCTCCATCGGCGGGATTCCCACGATGGTCGCGGGATAAACCGGCTGCTTGCGGTGCGTAATGGCGGTGACGTGAAAGACGGGGTAATCCTCCACCGGCGTGTAAAATCCGGTGTGATCGCCAAACGGCCCCTCGGGCCGCGTCTCCCCGGGCTGCACATGGCCTTCCAGGATGAAATCGGCATCCGCGGGCACCTCCAGATCAATGGTCTCGCACTTCACCAAATCCACCGATTTCTTGCGGACGAACCCGGCGAAGAGCACCTCATCCAGCCCGTCGGGCAGCGGCGCGGTCGCGGCAAAGGTCATTGCCGGGTCGCCGCCCAGCGCCACGGCCACAGGCATCGGCTCGTTGCGTTCGTAATAGCGTTTTCCGTGACGCGCGCCCACCTTGTGCACCTGCCAATGCATGCCGGCGGTGGCCCCGTCGTAGATTTGCATGCGGTACATGCCGACATTGCGCTCGCCGGTATCCGGGTCGCGGGTGTGGACATTCGGCAGGGTGATGAAGCGGCCGCCATCCTGGGGCCAGCACTTGAGCACCGGCAGATTGGCCAGGGTAAAAGCGGCTTCCTCCGGGCGATCAAAGCGGTGGATGACCTCCTTGCAAGGGCCATCGGAGACATGGCGGGGTCGGGCGTGGAGGAGGTCGATCCCCTGGCGGAGAAGCGTCCAGGCCTCGCGCAGCCCGGTGGGCGGCTTCGCCTTGAGGATGAGCTGCATCTGGTGCGCCAGTTCGTCGATGGACCCGATTCCAAGCGCCATCGCCATCCGCTTCTCCGAGCCCATGGTATTGATGGCCACCGGGATTGGCGACGGTTGCCCGTCGATGGCTGGTTTCTCGAAAAGCAGCGCTTTTCCGCCGCCGGGACTTTTCATCTCCCGGTCGGCCACTTCGGTGATTTCCAGTTCCGTGGCCACCGGCAAGGCAATGCGTTTCAGTTCGCCTGCCTTGTCCAGTGCATCGATGAATTGGGAAAACGAAGCGTAAGCCATGGGATCTGCAGATTACCGAGAATTTCGACGGTAAGAAATCTGGCTATTTGCCTTTCCCGCGAAGTTTGGATTTAGGTTGCCGGACGGCCCCGTTCTTATACCGAACAGCCTTTCGAGCCGCTCCCGAAAATGCGGCATCGCTGAACGGATCTTCGTGGACGATAGCGGAATCGACTGGGTCCGCGCATTCGAAACGCATTTCTACATTCTGGAAAAGTCCGCCCGCTTCGCTGCGCAATCGAATCGCCGCCATTCGCGCATAGGCGCGGTCGAGTTCAATCCCGATGCTATGACGTCCAGTATTGGCAGCGGCCAGAAGGGTGGTTCCAGTGCCGCAAAACGGATCGAGCACAGTATCGCCGGTGAAGGAAAACATTCGGACGAGGCGATAGGCGAGTTCGTAGGGAAAAGGGGCGGGATGTTCTCGTGTGGAGGCGCCGGTCAGGCGCCAGAATTGCTGGAACCAGTCTTGATACTCCTGTTTAGTCATACGGCTTTCGGATCGTTGCCGCTCCGACGGCTTGCGATAGCCGCCCGGCTTTCGCTGCATCAGTATGAACTCGATGTCGTTCTTTATGATGGCGTTCGGTTCGTAGGGTTTGCCAAGAAATCCCGCGTTACCATTTTCAACCTCATAGGCAGCGTTGGAAATCTTGTGCCAGATTACTGGATTTAAATTGTCGAATCCAATTCGGCGGCAAGCGACGCAAATGTCCGCATGAAGCGGAAAAACCACGTGGCGCCCATACCTCTTTCGCGAGACGCAAACGTCGCCCACCACGCAAACCAACCGCCCGCCGGGAACCAGGACTCGAAAAACATTCGTCCAAACTTTGTTCAATTCAGCCAGAAACTCTTCGTAACCCTCGATATGTCCCATTTGATCCGGGTGCTCATTGTACCGTTTGAGACTCCAGTAAGGAGGCGACGTCACGACGAGATGCACGGATTCGTCATCAATAAATTCCAAGTTTCGAGCGTCACCCAGCACGAGCCGCACCGAAAGAGACGCTTCAGGAGTGGAGACCGGCATAGCAGTGGGCGAGAAGTGAACGGATGAAGGATGGGAATGCAAGTTCCGGGCGAGGATAATAGGGGGTGATATCGGTTGTTCCAAAGTTCCGAGCGAGCACCAGACAAGCGCAATGGTAGAGCTTCT
>DATAXI010000104.1:0-26033 GCA_036266845.1 Chthoniobacteraceae bacterium
CGAAATTCCTCATACCGCTCGCGCCGGATGGTGATGCCCGCGGCCATCTCATGCCCGCCAAATTTCTCCATGCAATCGCCGCACGCCGCCAGCGCTTTCACCATCGAGAGGCCCTCGATGCTGCGCCCGCTGCCCTTGCCCAGGCCCGCTTCGTCAAAACCGATTACAAACGTGGCGCGGTGATACGCCTTGCTCAGCCGCGACGCGACGATGCCCAGCACCCCCGGGTGCCAGCCGTCGCCGGCGATGATGATCGCCGCGTGCTCGGGTAAAAAATCCCGCTGCACCATCGCCTCCGCCTCCAGCCGGATCGCCTTTTCTATATCCTGCCGCTCCCGGTTTTGCGAGGAAAGCGCCTCGGCCAGTTCCTTCGCCCGCGCCGGATCGTCCGTGGTGAGCAGTTCCAGCGCCTGCTCCGCATTCGCGAGCCGCCCGGCCGCATTGATGCGCGGCCCCAGCTTGAAACCGATATCCGCCGGCGAAAACGGCGCGGCGATGCCCGCCGAGGCGATGAGCGCGGCGACCCCCGGCCAGCGCGAGCGCTCCATCTGCTGAAGCCCGCGCTGCACGAGGATGCGGTTTTCCCCTTTCAGCGGCACGATGTCCGCCACGGTGCCGAATGCAACCAGGTCCAGGTACTCGCGCAGGTCGATCTCCGGCGATGGCCTTTCCTTGAGCAGCGCATGGCACGCCTTGAAGACGATTCCCGCGCTGCACAGGTAATGGAAATCCGGGCCCAGCTTTGGATTCACCAGCGCCAGGCACGGCGGGCGTTCGCCCTTCGATTCATGATGGTCGAAAACCAGCACGTCGATGCCCTGCGCCTTGAGCCCCGCGATCTCCGGCGCCGAGCACGTGCCGCAATCGAGCGCCAGCAAAAGCTGCGGGCGGTGCTGCGCCACGCAGCGCGCAAGCCCTTCCGGGCTCAGCCCGTAGCCTTCGTCCATGCGCAGCGGCAGGAATGGCTTCGGGTCCGCGCCCAGCCGGCGCAGAATGCGCGTGAAGAGCGCCAGCGACGTCAAGCCGTCCACGTCGTAATCCCCATACAGCACGATGCGCTCCCCGCGCTCGATTCCGCACAGAATGCGCTCCACCGCCGTGCGCATCCCCGGCAGCAGAAAGGGGTCCGCCAGATTCTTCAACCGCGGATCGAGGAAAAGGCGCGCCTCCGCCGGATCATTGATTCCGCGCAACGCCAGCAGCCGCGCAAGGAACGGCGGACACCCCAGCGCCTCCACCAGCGGTTGCTCCGAGAGCAGCGCGGGACGGAGGAACCATTGCAGGGAAGACATGAAAGACCCAATCGTAGCAACGCCCGCCGCCCAGGTCAAAAGGGGACGATAAAAGGAAACAATCAATGAAACCGGCGGCGCACCCCTTGGCCTGGAAGGGCCAGCCAGCCGTTAGCCAGGCCCGTCCGGGCCGATCAATCCGACACCTTTCCCGCGATGCCCATGCAACGCACGATGAGCGATGTCCAGCCGGTCTGGTGCGTCGCCCCCAGGCCGCGGCCCGTATCGCCGTGAAAATATTCGTGGAACCAGAGCAGGTCCTTCCAATGGGGATCGTTCGCGAAACGCTCATCGCCGTCAAAGCAGGGGCGTTGCCCTTTGGCATCGGGCAGGAAGATGCGGGCAAGCCGCCGCGCCAGCTCCTGCGCCACCTCCGCCAGCGTGAGAAAATTGCCCGAGCCGACCGGGCATTCCACCTTCAACTCGTCGCCGTAGAAATGGTAATACCGCTCCAGCGCCTCGATGAGGAGGTAATTGAGCGGCATCCACACCGGGCCGCGCCAGTTGGAATTGCCGCCAAAGAGATTGTTGGTTGATTCCCCCGGTTCGTAATCGATGCGATATTCCTTCCCGTTGAAGTGGATCGAGTAGGGATGATCCGCGTAATACTTCGAGACGGCGCGGATGCCGTGCGGGGAGAGAAATTCATTCTCGTCCAGCACATACTTGAGCACCCGCACCAGCCGGTCCCGCGAGGGCACGGCCAGCAGCCGCTTCACGCATTTCTCGCCATTGTCCAGCTTGCGATCCAGGTAGGAGATGTGCTGCGAGAGATCGGGCCGATTGTGAATGAACCAGCGCATCCGCTTGCGAAACCCTGGCAGCGCCTCGATGACATCCTGCTCCAGCGCTTCCACCGCCAGCAGCGGGACAATGCCCACCATGGACCGCACCCGCAGCGGCATCGCCTCGCCGTGCACGCTCAGTTGATCGTAATAAAAGCCATCCTGCTCATCCCACAGGCCGGTGCCGCCCAGCGTGTTCATCGCATCCACGATCTGGACGAAATGCTCGAAGAATTTTGACGCGATATCCTCGTAGGCCGGCTTGGTCTTCGCCAGTTCCATTGCGATGGAGAGCATCGTTCCGCAGTAAAACGCCATCCACGCGGTGCCGTCCGCCTGGCTCAGGTACTCGCCATTGGGCAGCGGCTGGGAGCGGTCGAAGAGGCTGATGTTATCCAGCCCCAGGAAGCCGCCGCCGAAGATTTGCTTGCCGTTAATGTCCTTCCGGTTCACCCACCAGGTAAAGTTCAGCAGCAGCTTCTGGAACGTGCGCTCCAGGAAGAGCGGGTCCCGCGGCTCGTCCCGCCCGGCCACCTTGTACACGCGCCAGCACGCCCAGGCGTGCACCGGCGGGTTTACATCGTTAAAGTTCCACTCATACGCGGCCATCTTCCCGCTCGGGTGCATGTACCACTCGCGCAGAAAGAGGATGAGCTGCTCCTTCGCAAACCCCGGGTCCACCCGCGAGAACGGCAGCATGTGGAACGCCAGGTCCCACGCCGCAAACCATGGGTACTCCCACTTGTCCGGCATGGAGATCACGTCATTGGTGAAAACGTGGGTCCAGTCCGAATTTCGGCCTTCCAGCCGCTCGGGCGGCGGCTTCGGCATGAGGCGGTCGCCGTACAGCCACTCGCGGATGATGTAGTGGTAATATTGCTTGGACCACAGCAGCCCCGCGTACCCCTGGCGCACCACGTTCCGCTGCTCCGCGGTGATGACGGGCGAGTAACGCGTCTCGTAAAATTCATCCGCCTCCCGGATGCGCGTCTCGAACAGCGCATCGAAATTCCCAAACCCGCCCGCCGGTACGGGATCGCCCGGCCTGGCGGAGCAGACCAGCCGCAACCGCAGCGTCACGCTCCCCTGCGCCGGTACGTTCAGTTGGTAATACGGCGCCGCCTTTGTCCCAATCGCGGCCGGATTCACCGCTTCCTTGCGCCCGTGGATCACATATTCATGAAACGCGTCCTTCACGTAGGGCGTCGCGTCCGCGCACTCAAACAGGCGCACGTCGTTCGTATCATTTTCCGTAAAGAGCCACGGTGCCGGCGTCTCGATCTCGAACCGGAAATCGCCCAGCGTGGTGTGCGTGCCGCTGATCGCTCCCGGCCCGCTCTGTTGCAGCCGGGGCCGCTCCCAGCAGCTCTCCTCATAAGAGCAGCCCCACGTCCAGGTATTGCGGAACCATACCGTGGGCAGCACATCCAGCGGCGCCGCCTCCGGGCCGCGATTGCAGATGGTGACGCGGATGCACGTATCGTCCGATTCCGCCTTCGCATACTCGACAAAGACGTCGAAGTACCTGCTTTGGTCGAAGATGCCCGTGTCCTGCAGCTCATACTCGCGCTCCAGCTTTCCGCGGCGCGCATTCGTCTGCACCAGGTCATCGTAAGGGAATGCCGCCTGCGGGTACTTGTAGAGCGCCTTCGCGTAGGAGTGCGTCGGGGTGGAGTCGATGTAGAAATAGCACTCCTTGACATCCTCGCCGTGGTTGCCCTGGGGGTTTGAAAGGCCGAAAAGCCGCTCCTTCAGGATCGCATCCTTCCCGTTCCACAGCGCAAGCGCAAAGCAGAGCCGGCACTCGCGATCCGTCCAGCCCATCAACCCATCCTCGCCCCACCGGTACGCGCGGCTGCGCGCCTGATCGTGCGGCAGGTAATTCCACGCATCGCCGTCCGGCGAGTAGTCCTCGCGCACCGTCCCCCATTGGCGCTCGGAGAGATACGGCCCCCAGCGCTTCCAGTTTCCCTTTCGCGCCGCATCGTCGGCAAGGCGCTGTTGCTCGGCGGTAAGTTCAGCCATCGGACCGCCGATGCTAGCGGGGCGAAACGGCGGTGTCGAGAGGCCGGCGCGATTCAGCCCGGCTGGTTGTCCACTCCCAATTCCACCGCGGCGCCCAGGAGCCGCTTGTCGAGCGTCCAGAGTCGATTTCCAGATAACACCGCCGCCACCAGGAGTTGAATGTCATTCCAGCCGATGCCACGGCCGTAAAGCGAATGGTTTTCAATGAAATCGAGGCACTCTGCCATTGACCCCATCTTCGTTTTTCGCAGTTTGCGAAGCATTGCGAGTGTCTGCTGGCGTTTCGGGAGGTTGCCGGTGGCAAGCTCTCCGATTACAACCGGATGCATCGCGATCTGGCGTCTTTGCATCGCTCTTTCGAAATCAGGAATTCCCTCCCGGAAATGCCGTATCCAGATCGATGTATCCGCAAGAATCATTTGCGCCGCTTGATTTGCGAACGGCGCCGCGGTGGCACCTGGAAATCCGGCATGGAACCGCCAAGTGCTGCCAGACGATTATATGCCTCCCGTTCGATCAACGCCTCCAGGCCCATCCGCACGAGCGCGGTCTTTTCCGTTTCCCCCGTGTATTCGCCGGCTTGTTTCAAAAGCGCGTCATCGATGTTCAGCGTCGTTCTCATACATACAATGATGCATCATTCAGATGCATATTGCAACCGCTGGAAAGGGAAGGTTCACGCATGCCCGGCATCCCCCTCGGTCGGGATCGGAAATTCCATCTTCTCGCCCCTCTTTAACTTTTTACCCTGTCCACTCAAGGGAATTGCAACCAAATCCCCGGCAGGGCACGTCCGGCAGAGGTACAAACTGAGGCTGTACCTGAAGGGGCGGTTATTGGCGGCTACCGTTCCCGGGCGCAGGGCCGTCAGAGAGTCGGTAAGGGATGCCGTCTCCCTGCTTGCCGCCATTTCGCTTAATGTGTCCAACGCTTTTGCGGCTGACTCCGCTGCCTGGCGATTCTCTTCTTGATAGGCCGCGAGGGCTGCCGCATCGGATTTTTTAATCTTGCGCGCCGGGACGCTCGCCGGCAGCGCGGTGGCGACCTTTCGCCGCATGTAACGCTGGCAGGATTCACAGTAAGGAATGCCACGCACGAAAAGCGGAATGATAACCCCGGCGGCAGCGAAACCGGCCACTTCGAGAAACCGAAACGCATAACCCCAGACTCCCATGGCGTTCGCGGATGTCCCATCCGATGACTTGAAAGCGAAACTACGCGCCGCCACGTCGAAATATTGAAAGAAACCGACCGGGAGCCCGGTATCCTTGTAAACCAGATGCATCCGCTCAAAGACGAGATATTGAGCGTAGAAATAGGCCGCGCATTGAAAGAGAATGACAACCCAGAGGAGGGCACGCGGGATCCTGGCTCCGGTGATCCATGCAGCCATGCCATAGCCGCTACCCGCCACGATGCCGACCAGCATTGCCCCCACCGGGAGCAAATAGTCGAGATAGAGTCCCATCACATTGAACTCAAGGAACGCATCGGCCAGGTACACCAGCAGCAACGCGACGGCCGCGGTCCCGATACCAGCCAGCAGGATGGAAGAATAGGTGGCAGTGTTAATGCTCCGGCGTCCAGCAGTGGTCATCTCTGTATGATTGTTGACTCTGGAAACACGGCAAGCGAAATGACCTGGGTGATGGAGTCAGAGCCGAAGTGGGTCGCAAAATCGGTCAACGTTCGAGGCATCAACTGAATTATGCCGCCAGTAGGGCGGGCAAGGTAAATCCATCCGGTGCTGAAACTCCTGCGCGCATTTAGAAATGTCTCCGGACACGTTCCCTCCACTCCCATTCAATCAGCGATCCCCAAAGGCGTGCCTCTCACGCACCCTGCTGCACCGTCCGCAGTTGCACATCCCCCACCTGCAGGGAGAGCGCTTTTTCCGCCACGCGCAGGAAGCCGTCGCTGCGGTCCGTGAGGGCCACGTCCAGCTTGCCCAGGCGGCCGGGATCGGCGGACAGCTCCTCCTTCGCCAGCAGCTTCCTCACGGCGGCGGCGCAGTTGTGGGCGGAATCGACGAGCGTGATCTCCGGGCCCACGAAACGCTGGATCGCCTCCTTGAGCAGCGGGTAATGCGTGCAGCCCAGCACCAGGGTATCCACATCCGCCCGCACCAGCTTTTCCAGGTAACGGCGGATGACCTGGTCGGTAATCGTATCGTCCAGCCAATCCTCCTCGATCAGCGGCACCAGCATCGGGCACGGCTGGCTGGTCACGCGAATCTTTGGATCAATGGCGCGGATCGCCGTCTCGTAGGCCTTGGAATAAACCGTCGCCCGCGTGCCGATGACTCCCACGTGCCCGTTGCGCGTGGCCGCCGCCGCCGCGCGCGCCCCGGGCTCGATGACCCCCACGACCGGCACCCGCAGCGATGCCTCCAGCCGCGGGATGGCGAGCGCCGAGGCCGTATTGCACGCGACGACAATGACCTTAGCCCGCTCCGCCAGCAGCAGCCCGGTGATCTCCGTCGCGTAGCGCTCGATGGTCTGCTGGCTCTTCCCGCCGTAAGGCACCCGCGCCGTATCGCCAATGTAGAAAATATCCTCCGCCGGCATCGCCTCGCGGATCGCCGCCGCCACGGTCAGGCCGCCAATGCCGGAGTCGAACACGCCCAGCGGGCTCGCGGCGATATCGTAGCCGCCGGGCTCCGCGGGATTCGCGGAGTGCGTTTTTTTTACAGCGGGTTTTGACAATTTCTTCTGCGCCTTTCGCGCGGCTGTCGTGCTCATCCGTAGGCGTGATTATGACTAATCCACAATCGGAGCCAACTCCCAGTGCGAGCCGCCGATTTGCGCCTGGGCCGCCGGCTCGCTTTCCGGGCTCGGCGCCGCCTTGGCGATCTGCTTCGCTGCCGGCGCTGGCTTCGCGGCCTCCGGCGTGCTGCCCGGGTGGGCTTGCGGCGCGGTCCGCGCGGCAGTGGCCGGCGTCAGAAATTCCGTCTTCGTATCCACCACCTCGGGCGCTTCTCCCACCGGCTGCGGCACGCCGTGGGTGTCCACCTCATCCCGCATCACCACGCTGTGGCCCTGCTCCTCGGGCGGGGGCACCCCGTTCACCGCGTCGCGGTAGTTGCGCACCGCGATTGCGAGGCACTGCGCCTCCTGCTCCCGGTATTGCGGCGTCGCGATGAGCCGGGCGTCGTTCGGGTTGCTCAGGAAACCCCCTTCCACCAGCACCCCGGGAATCGTGATATCCCGGATCACCACAAACCGCGCCCGCTTGATCCCGCGGTCGAAGAGCTGCGAGTGCGAGATCATTGCCGCATGCGTCGCGCAAGCCAGCGCCATGTTCTCCGCGTCGCATACATTGCCGGGGCAGGGATACATATCGGACGCCAGCGGCCCATCCGCGGCATTGGACGGCACCCCGCGCGGCGCCAGCGTGTACGTCTCGATCCCGTTGGCGTCGGCTTCGCCGGAGTTGAAGTGGATCGCGATGAAGAGCGCCCTCGGGTGCTGATTGGCAAACCGCACCCGGTCCTCCAGCGGGACAAAGGTATCCGTCGTCCGCGTCATATAGACCCGCAGCCCCATTTGCTCCAGCAGCGGCATCGTGCGGAAGGCCACGTCCAGCGTGTAGGTCTTCTCGTAGCCAAAGATGCTCGTCGCCCCGTTATCGTAGCCGCCGTGGCCGGGGTCCAGCACCACGCTGTCGATCATCGCCGCGTTCCGGATACGGCTGGGCCGCAGCACGGGCTCGATCACTTTCGTCAGGTCCATCCGGGATACCGCCGGCTCCCCGTCCACGGTTTCAATCGGGTAGCTGAGGATAAATTTCAACCCGTTGATATACAGCTCATTGGACCCCACCGCCCCGCGCAGGCTGCGCCCCGGCTGCCCCAGCGTCAGCGAATTGCCCACCCGCTCGAAGTTCCCCAGCCCGTAAAAGTCCGACACATTCCGCATGGAGAGGTAATCCCGCCCGTCGCTCTTGAGCACGGTCCAATCCCCGCCCCGCGCGAAGACCGCGCAGGCCAGTAACACCGCACAAATCAATGGTCCCACCCGGATCATGGAGAGGCCTAAGGTGCCCCCGCCCCGGCCCATGGCAAGTGGATTCTGGCGCGGGCGCGCCCAATCATGACGGCACGTTCCGCCCAAAAGGGACCGCCGTTTCGCCTGACCAAGGCAAAAAAATCCGGTGGCGCGGGGACGGAAGGCGAATCGGGACAAACTTCGCGGTCGAGATCGGGAGACTGAAGAAAGAAGCGCCGTGCCGGACGGTAATCGATCTCCGGACGCCGAATCCATAGCCGGCGGGAAGCAGGGATAAGAGCAGTGAGGAAACTTTCAGTTGGAATAAGGGTTGCAAAGGTTGAAAGTGGTGCACATTTATGCACATGCTGCAAAGCGCCCTCCTCATCCCATAGGCCATCGCCATGTTCAGATCCCTCCTCCCGGTCATTCTCCTCGCCACTTCGCTTTTCCCTGCCGCAGCACAGCAAACCGCCGTGCCCGTGGGCAAGGGCTCTTACGCCGATAGCCCCCCGCTCAGCGATCCTCACGTTGCCGAGAAGTACAACCGCAACCCGCACATCGATCCTTCACTGGCCGGCACCCCCATTCCCACCAATGACTGGTGTACCGATCTCTTCATGGAGGGCGGCGATGGCGGGCAACTGTGGGCTTACCCCGCCGTCGTGCAATTCGACACCCAGGGAGTCGCCGTCTCCTATCCCACCAGTTGGAACGACCGGCGCGGCCCCAAGGGAATTGGCGTCGAGCTGAGCCCGCCCCTGCGCATCGCCTGGGCCGGTGCCGGCGCGCAGCCCCAGACCAACGTACTGAAATGGGGCGATTGGACCCTCGTCGCACGGCAATCGCGCTCTCCGCAGGAGTATTGGGACGTCACCTTCGGCAACGGCCTCCCCTTCGTCTGGTTCGAGGGCGCGGCGCTCAAGCCCGTGCTCCGCGCGGATCGCAATGGCCCGTTGAGCGTCACTAAACTGGATGGCAGCCCTTTCAGCGGCGGCGCGGCGGATAGCTTTCTCATCCAGTTGAGCGGGGATAACTATGGCGTTTTTGGCCCGGACGGGATGTCCGTCACGGTGGCAAACAACGCCGCGCAGATCACTTACCCTGCCGGCGTCAAGCCGTGGCTCGCCGTGGGCGTCCTGCCAGACCCAAAGATGGCGCCGCTCTTTCGCTCCGCAGCCGGCGCCATCCCGCGCGACAGCATCTTCACCTGGCAGCTCAATCCCGAGCGCGGCGTTGTGCAGACCACGTTTCAATTGGTCACCGAGCCGCTGCGCAAGGACGCCGGTCCGCCCCTTCAGGGCTGGTTGCAGCATCATTTCCGCGCCGCCGCCAATGACATCAAGCCCGTCGGCACTCCCTTCCTGACCCCGCGCGGTCCGCTCCTCCTCTCCCAGGGCAACATTACCCATATCGATTGGGATTTCCCCGGCGTCCTCCCATTCCTGCCTCCGCCCGCCGCCGATGCACAGGCGAAAAGCCCCTACGATCCCGCCCGCATGAAAGGCTACATCGCCGCCGTCGCCGCCAAGCGCCAGCAGCAGGGCGATAACATTGGCGATACCTATTGGGGCGGCAAAATGATCCAGAAGACCGCGCAGTACGCCGCCATCGCCGCGCAAACCGGGGATCCCGCCGCAAAGGACCTGCACGATGACGCGTGCAATTACCTTGCCGATTTCCTCACCTACTCTGGCCCCGGCGATAAGTATTACTTTGCCCGCTATCCCAAATGGGGCGGCATGATCGGCTTCCCGCCCAGTTACGGCTCGGAGTTCTTCACGGATAACCATTTTCACTACGGCTACTTCACCATGTCCGCCGGCATCATGGGCGCGCTCGATCCCGGTTTCATCAAGGATTACGGCCCCATGGCCCGCATGGTCGCCAGGCAGTACGCCAACTGGGATCGCCACGACAAAATCTTCCCCTTCCTCCGCACCTTCAATCCCTGGACCGGCCACTCCTACGCGGGCGGCTCCAGCAGCAAGGGCGGCAACAACCAGGAATCCTCGTCCGAAAGCATGAACGCCTGGGGCGGGCTCGTGCTGCTCGGCAGCGCCATGGGCGATTCGGATATGCTCTCCTGCGGCGCCATGGGTTACTCCATCGAGAGCGAGGCCATCCGCTGCTATTGGAATAACTATTACGGCTGGCGCGACGGCGCCTCCGCCTCCACCTGGCCCGCCAGCTACCAGCGCGCCATCGTCGGCATCCTGGGCGATTCCGGCGGCGTCTTCGGCACTTTCTTCAGCGGCGCCCCGCAGCACGTCTTCGGCATCGAGTGGCTGCCGGACAGCCCCGCCCTCTATTACCTCGGCCACGATCCGAAATTCGTCCGCTACCAGTACGACCAGCTCATGCAGAACCTCTCCCAGCAGAAAAAGGAGACCACCCTCGAGCAGATCGGCGCCGATTGGGGCAGCCTCGTCCTCGGCTACCTCAGCTTTGGCGATCCCGAGGCCGCCGCCGAGAAATTCGACCAGCTCTGGCAATCCAACGATCCCATCGCCCACGGCTCCGAGGAAACCGGCATCATCTATTACATGACCCATAACGGCACGCAGAACGGCGTCATCGCCCCCGGCTGGCACACCAATATCCCCACCGGCAACGTCTTCCGCAAAGGAGACAAAATCACCGCCATCGTCTGGAACGCCTCAAAATTCCCGGTAACCGCCGAAGTCATCCAGGGCTCCAAAGTAATGAAATCCGCAACAGCAAAGCCGCGCGCCCTGACGACAATTACGATTCCCTGAAATCAATCAGCCCGGCATTTATGCGGCAAAAACACTATGGCATTAACATAGGAACGTCTGCCAAGGGCCAAAGGCCCGTCTTAGGCTAGCCTGGGTTGGAGCGAGCGCAGCGAGCGGAGGCCCAGGTAACCGGCGTAAAAGCGAGGCAAGGGCCAACGGCCTGTATGAATCGTCAATCCCACGCATACCGTTCATCGATCTCAATTCCGTGCCTTCGGCACAATTCGCGAAACTCGTCCTGAAACGAAATTCGGCGGTGATGTTTCTCCTGCCCGTCAATGTATTCGCGGACCCGGTCCACATTCGACTGGCTTACCGAAAACGCGCCGTACCCGCGCTGCCAATAAAATTCGGCATACGCCGCCCCGTGGGATTTCATCCATTTTGATGGCCCCGATTTCACCGTCTCGATGTAATCCGCCATCGTGATGCGCCGGGAAAAATTCGACAAAATGTGGATATGATCCTCGACGCTGTTAATCGTGATGGGCTCGCATTGGATGTCCTGCAAAATCGCGGCCACGTACGAATGAAGACGCGCACGCATTTCCGGGTCTTTCAGGAAAGGCGCGCGGTTTTTCGTGCTGAAGACGGCGTGAATAATAAACCGGGCCTGGGATTGCGGCATATCGCCCGAGAATAACCGATCATTGGTGCATTCCAATGCCAGCCTTCCGCCGGGCCGTTGGTCCTGCACGCAGGAGACATCCGCTTGTCCTGACAAAGATCGGCCGGCCTTTCGCGAATTGAAGCTTCACTTCTCCTGCTGATACACCCGCACCCAATCTATCTCATAACGGATGGGAAAAGTGGTGTGCGCGGAGTCGCCGCCGCAATTGCCGCCGATGGCTTGATCCAGGAGGATATACGCGGGGGAATGGAAGGGATTGCCCTCGTTGGCGGCGTCAGCTCGGGTGAGGTCGAGATGCTTCATCAATTTCCCGTCGAGGAGCAGGTCGATTTTTTGGGCCTCCCAATCCATGGTCCAGGTATGGAATTCACTGGACCAGTTGGGGTCGGAAAGTTGCGCAACCGGCTCCTTCTCGGAGAGCCACATGGTTTTGCCGGCTTGTTTCCAGCCGATATTGGCCAGCACTTGAGAGGCGTAAAACTCCATGATATCGACTTCGCCGCAGGCAGGCCAGCGGACCCCGGGGCGGTCGCCGAGCGTCCAAAAGGCGGGCCAGCTCCCGGCCCGGGTATCCACACGGGCCCGCATCTCGAACTTTCCGTAGGTGAACTCATGCAGACCCTGGGTCGTAAGACAGGCGGACGTGACATCGATCCATGGGCGCTTCCGGCGCCAATCATCGCTTCCCGCCAGGTAACCGGGGTTTGCGCGATGTTCCCGCCGGCCCTCAAGGATGAGCATCCCGTTGGCGCAATAAGCATTCTGCGGCTGGTACCACTGAAGCTCGTGATTGCGGACGAAACCCTGCTCGAATTTCCAGTTCGCGGGATCGGGCGGGCCATCCTTGTCGAACTCGTCATGCCAGACCAGCTTCCAATCCTCGCCACGGCTGGTCTGTGCGGGACAGAAGATGGCCAGCGTAATCCCAAGCTGGAGAATCGTCCGCAGGGCAATCATCATTACCCATAAAGAAACCCGTTTAAGGGCCGGAACGTTGCGGTCGCCAAAATTTCCCTCCGCGACGCCCCTTCGTATGCTAGGTTTGGCATCGGTTCTCTGATATTTGAATAAGGTCGTTCTCGGCGCGGCAGAGAAATTGGGGCATCACGCAAGGTGAAAAGCGTCAGCTTCTTGTGCGGCCTTTAGGTGGGATTTTTCTGCCCGTCCCGGTTCAAACTCGGGATCAAGGTATTCCCAGACCAAATCCAGGTTCAATCAACGCGAATCAAACCAAATCAAGGTAACTCAAGGAAGAAACTCCCCGCGCCGGGCATTTTGATCTCCAAAATATCGTCTGACCCGGCCTCGGTTTTAAGACTGGAGCCCACATCCACCCCCGGATTACAAAAGCCGCCCTTTTTCGAGAAAAACGAAGCGCTCCATTCCCCTCGCCGCTTTCTTTGCTACCTTCCCTTCCTTTCCCATGACCGAAATTTCCAAAGCTTACGAGCCCCAGGCAGTCGAGGAGAAGTGGTATGCCCACTGGCTGGAGGAGGGATGTTTTACCCCGGACCCCGCCTCGGACAAGCCGGCGTATTCCATCGTCATCCCGCCGCCCAATGTGACCGGCGTCCTCACGCTGGGCCACGTGCTCAATAACACCATCCAGGATATCCTGGCCCGGCGCGCCCGGATGCTGGGGCGGGAGGTCTTGTGGCTGCCGGGCACGGACCACGCGGGAATCGCCACGCAAAACGTGGTCGAGCGCCAGTTGCGCAAGGAAAAGAAGACCCGGCACGACCTGGGCCGGGAGGAATTTCTCAAGCTCGTGTGGGAATGGAAGGCGAAGCACGGCGGCATCATCATCCAGCAGCTCAAGCGGCTCGGGTGCTCCTGCGATTGGTCGCGCGAGCGCTTCACCATGGATGCCGGCTACTCGCGCGCGGTGACGGCGGCCTTTGTGGACCTGTACAAAAAGGGCCTCATCTACCGGGGCAACCGCATGGTGAATTGGGACCCGCTGGCCCTGACCGCGCTTTCGGATGAAGAGGTCATCATGCGCCCGGAAAAAGGGGTGCTCTATTATTTTACCGTGGAGATCGCGGAGGAGCCGGGCACGGCGCTCACGATTGCCACCACGCGCCCGGAGACGATTCCCGGCGATACCGCGATCGCGGTCAATCCCAACGACGGACGCTACGCCCGCTTCATTGGAATGCACGCCGTGCGCCCCCTGCCGCACGAGTTGCCGCGGGAGCAAAAGCTCATCCCCATCATTGGCGATGATCACGTGGAGTTCGAATTCGGCACCGGCGTGCTCAAGGTGACTCCGGCGCACGACAAGGCGGACTTTGAGATCGGCGCGCGGCACGGCCTGCCGGTGGTGGATATCATGAATCCCGATGCCGTGATGAATGAGCGGGCGGGGCAGGACCTCGCCGGGCTCGACCGTTTCGAGGCGCGCGAGGCGGCCATCCGCAAGCTGGAAGAGTTGCGCTCCATGGTGAAACAGGAGGCTTACGAGCACAATGTCGGTTTCTCAGAGCGGACGAACATCCCCGTGGAGCCGCGCCTGAGCGACCAATGGTTTTTAAAATACCCGGCCGTCGAGAAATCCGCGGAAGCCGTGCGCACCGGCGAGGTGGCATTCCGCCCCGCGCGCTGGGCCGCGGTGTACGAGCATTGGATGGCGAATATCCAGGACTGGTGCATCTCCCGCCAGCTCTGGTGGGGGCATCGCATCCCGGTATGGTACTCAAAGCTCGAGCCGAACGATCCCCCCTACGTGGGCGTGGAGCCGCCGCCGGATATGGAGAACTGGGAGCAGGATACCGACGTCCTCGATACCTGGTTCTCCTCCTGGCTCTGGCCGTTCGAGACGATGGACGATGCGACGCGGGCCAAGTTTTATCCCACCACCGATCTCGTGACCGGGCCGGATATTCTCTTCTTCTGGGTGGCGCGGATGATCATGGCGGGGTTCGAGTTCACGGCGCGCAAGCCCTTCGCGAATGTTTTCTTCACCGGCCTCATCCGCGATGGGCAGGGGCGCAAGATGTCGAAGTCGCTCGGCAATTCCCCCGATCCGCTGGACCTCATCGCAAAATATGGCGCCGACGGGCTGCGATTTGGCCTCATGCGCATCGCGCCACAGGGGCAGGATATCCGGTTCGACGAGAAGCAGATCGAGGAGGGCCGCAACTTTGCCAACAAGCTCTGGAACGCCGCGCGTTTCCGCCAGATGCACGGGCCGGGCGCATCCGTGCCATCGCTGGATGGATTGAAGCTCTCCTGTTATTCCGCGGATATCCTCGCGCGGCTCGACAGCCTCATCGAGCAGGTGGGCAAGAGCTATGAGGAATATCGCTTCAACGAAATCGGGGCATCGCTCTACGAGTTCTTCTGGAGCCAATACTGCGATTGGTACGTCGAGGCGGCGAAGACGGAAATCTTTGCCGATCAGCCGGAGGCAAAGGCATCCGCCCTCATGGTGATGGATTACGTCCTCTGGACGCTGCTGCGGCTGCTGCATCCCTTCATGCCGCACATCACGGAGGAGCTGTGGGAGCGTCTCGGCTTTGCCGGGCCGAATCACGGCGCGGGCAACCTGGTCATGTTTGCCGATTTTCCGGTAAAGACCGCGCTGCCGGCCGGCGGGGTGATCGCCACCGTGCAGGCGCAGGTGGCCGCCGTGTACGCCAGCGTCACCGCCGCGCGCAATCTGCGGGCCGAGTACCGCGTGGCATCGAGCAAGAAGGTGAACTTTATCCTCAAGCCCACGGTCACATGGGCCGCCGATGAGCTGCCCACCCTTTCCCGCCTGGTCAATGCGGAGGAGTTGACCGTGGAGCCGAATTACCCCGCGCCAGCCGGTGTGCCGCGCGCGCTCACGCCCATGGGCGAACTCTACATGCCGCTCGAGGGCGCCGTGGATACCGCCGCGGAGTCGGAGCGCATCAAGAAGGAGATCGCAAAGGTCGAAGCGGAACTGGCGACCGTCCGCAAGAAGCTGGAGAACCAGAGCTTTGTCGCCAACGCTCCCGCCGCCGTAGTGCAGGAGCATCGCCAGCGCGAAACCGATTGGGCCGCGAAGCTTGGGCAGCTCACCCGGATGCGCGATGCGCTGGGAGAGCCGTAACCTCTCAGCCGCGCAAAAAACAGATTTACCGGGGGTGTGCGCGCACCGCGGCGTCAAAGATGGCGCGGACGGGCTGGCCGGTTTGCTCGCTCAGCGCGCGGCAGGATTCAAACTCCGGGGAGACCTGGAGCGTCTCGCCGTTGCGCGTGCCGATTTTCACGGCCACCGGACCCCAGGGAGTCTTTACCGTCTCCATGCGGCGCTCCAGCTTCAGCCGCTCGACGCGGTCCATGCGCACCCCAAAGGAAGTGGTCTCGCGGAAGATCAACTCCGCGACGGGCCCCACCGCGGATTCCTCGCAGAGCACGGTCAGTTGCAGCCCGGGACGGTTCTTCTTCATCTGGATGGGCGTCAGGAAGACATCCAGCGCCCCGGCCTTCAGCAGTTGCTCGGTCACGGCGCCGACGATCTCCGGCGACAAGTCGTCGATGTTTGTCTCGATGCGCGTGATCGTATCGCGCTCGTAACCATCCGCGCCGGCGGCCTGCGCGACGGTCTCGCCCAGGATGGCGCGGAGCACATTCGGGCGATTCTCCAGATCGCGTCCGCCCACGCCGTAGCCGATTTTCTCGATCTTCATCTCCGGCATCGGGCCAAAGCTCGCCGCGAATTCCGCGACAATCGCGGCGCCGGTCGGCGTGATGAACTCGAACGGCTCATCGATGGCACCCAGCGGGATGCCGGCCAGGATGGCCAGCGTGGCCGGCGCGGGAACAGGGAAGCGCCCGTGCTGCGTATCCACCCAGCCGCGTCCATCCGCAAGCGGCGAGACGACGATGCGGTCCACCTTCAGCGCCTCGATGCCCGCACATGCCAGCACGATGTCCGCGATGGAATCCAGCGCGCCCACTTCGTGAAACGTTACTTCATCCGGCGTGTGCCCATGGATTTTCCCCTCCGCCTTCGCGATTCGCTCGAAGATGCCGGTGGCGTGTTTTTTTACAAAATCCGAGAGATCGCTCTTCTCGATCAACTCGCGAATCTCCCGGAAGCCGCGGCTATGATCATGATGATGGGAATGTTCGCCATGCTCCTCGTGATGATGGTGCTCCCCGTGGGCGTGGTGGTGATGATGCTCTTCTTCCTCTTCCTCGTGGTGGTGATGTTCCACTTCCTCACCATGCTCGTGGTGATGATGTTCTTCCTCCTCGTGGTGGTGATGGTGTTCGTGAGGTTCCTCCCCGTGCTCGTGATGGGGATGCCCATGGTGATCGTGATGCTCCTCGTCCCGGTCATGGGAGTGGGTCGCTCCCTCGTGGATGGAGAATTTCACTCCCTCGATGCTCTGGCGGCTTTTGCGCTCCCAGTGGGCGTGGAAATCGCCGATGTCCAGTTTTGAAAGTTCCCACTCGAAAGCCGAGGGTTTGATGCCGAGATCGCACAACGCCCCCACGGTCATATCGCCGCTAATGCCGGAAAAACAGTCTAGATAGAGCACACGCATAAGTCCGCCACTGTTCCATTGCCCGGCGGTTTTTCCAAGCGATCTTGCCAATCCGCTTTCGGCGGCATTCATTGTGTCTCTTGAAAACCGTCCAGGAGATCATCAACGCCACCGCGGGCTACTTTCAGAAACACGGCGTCGAGAGCCCGCGCCTGAATGCGGAGCTGCTGCTGGCGCATCTGCTGGGGAAGAAACGGATCGAGCTTTACCTCGAGTTCGACCGTCCGCTGGGGGAGCGCGAGCTGGAGCCGCTGCGCGATCTGATGAAACGCCGCGCCGCCGGCGAGCCGCTGCAGCATCTGCTGGGGACCGTGGAGTTTCACGGACGCGTTTTCCTGTGTGACAAGCGCGCGCTCGTCCCGCGCCCGGAAACGGAGCAACTGGTGGAACTGCTGCTGGCGCTGCCGTCAAAACCGGCCAGCGTGCTCGAGGTGGGTGCCGGCAGCGGGGTTATCGCGCTCACCCTGGCCGCGGAATGGCCGGAGGCGGCCGTGGACGCCATCGATATCTCCCCCGATGCGCTTGCGCTTGCCGCCGAAAATGCCGCGCGCCTTGGCCTTGCGGAGCGGGTGCGCCTGTTGCAGGGAGACCTGTTTTCCCCCGCGCCGGGCCAATACGCCCTGATCGTTGCGAATCTCCCCTATGTCTCCGCGGCTGAAATCCAAACGCTCTCCCGCGAGGTCCGGCATGACCCTCACACCGCCCTGGATGGCGGCCCGGACGGCACGGCGATTATCCGCATTTTCCTGGAACAGGCGCGCGCGCATCTGGCTCCGGGCGGCTCCGTGGCCCTTGAGATTGGGGCTGGACAGGCGGAAATGCTCATGGAGCATCTGCGGTCCCTCGGGTATAACGATGTCCGGGCCACAGCCGATTACTCCGGCATTAACCGATTCCTCTTCGCAATCTATGGATAAAATTTTAGTACACGGGGGCAAGAAGCTCTCGGGATCGGTCAATATCTCCGGCTCCAAGAATTCCGCGCTGCCCATCCTGGCCGCGACCCTTTTGACCAGGGAGGAATGCGTCATTCATCACGTGCCGGACCTCTCGGACGTGCATTACATGCTCCAAATCCTCGATCACCTGGGCGCGGCGGTCGAGCGGGCCAGCGGCACCGTTACCGTGAAGGCGGAGAAAGTGACCACCGCGGCGCCCTACGACGTGGTGCGGAAGATGCGAGCCTCCGTATGCATCCTGGGCCCCTTGCTGGGCCGCGAGAGGGAGGCCACCGTCTCCATGCCGGGCGGCTGCGTCATTGGCGACCGGCCCATCGATTTGCACCTGAAGGGCTTCGAGGCGCTCGGCTCCGCCGTCCGCGTGGTGGGTGGCGATGTCAAGGTGCTGGCGCCGGCGCTCAAGGGAGCCGTCATCCCAATGACGGGCAAATTCGGGTCCACCGTGCTCGGCACCGATAACGTTATGATGGCGGCGGTGCTCGCGGAGGGCACCACGGTCATCGATGGCGCGGCGGAGGAACCGGAGGTCGTGGACCTTGCCAATTTTCTCAACAAGATGGGGGCCAGGGTCGAGGGCGCCGGTACGCGCCGCATCATCATCGAGGGCGTCAAGGAGCTGCACGGCGCGGAGCACGAGGTCATTGCGGATCGCATCGAGGCCGGCACCTTCATGGTTGCCGCCGCGATCAGCGGCTCCAAGGTGCGGCTCCGCCGGGCCCAGCCGGACCACCTGACCGCCGTCAGCCAGGCGCTGGAGAAGGCCGGCTACCGCATCGAGACCACGCCCGATACGCTCACCGTCTTCGGCAATGGCGAGCCTAAGTCGCTGGAATTGACCACCGAGACCTACCCCGGCTTCCCAACCGATATGCAGGCGCAGATGTGCGCGCTGCTCGCCCGCGGCAGCGGCCTCAGCACGGTGACCGAAAACATTTTTCCGCAGCGCTTCATGCATGTCTCCGAGCTGAAACGCATGGGCGCCAACATCACGCTGGAAAATAACACCGCCATCATCAACGGCGTTCCCTCGCTGAGCGGCGCGCCCGTGATGGCCAGCGACCTGCGCGCCTCCGCGGCTCTGGTGCTTGCCGGCCTCAAGGCCGACGGCATCACCGAGGTGAACCGCGTCTATCATATCGACCGCGGTTACGAGATGATCGACGACAAGCTCAACGACCTCGGCGCGAACATCGAGCGGGTAAAGGTGTAGGCGGCGCTTTAGTACCGCAGGATTTTTCCGAGAAAGCGCCGGCAGGATTCGCTGTGCGGAGTGGCAAACACTTCGTCCGGTGCGCCGGATTCCAGGATTTTTCCGTCGGCCAGATAGGCCACGTGATCCGCGGCGACACGGGCAAACGCCATCTCGTGGGTCACCAGTACCAGGTCCCGGCCCTCGCGTTTGAGTTCCTCGATCATTTCGAGGACTTCCGCGGTCATTTCCGGATCCAACGCGGAGGTGGGCTCGTCAAAGAGGAGCAGGCGCGGTTTGATCGCGACGGCGCGGGCGATCGCGACGCGCTGCTTCTGACCGCCGCTGAGCTGGGCTGGCTTTTTGCGCGCGTGGGCTTCCAGTTGGAAGCGGCGCAGCGTATCCATCGCGCGCGATTCGGCTTCGGCGTGCGCGAGGCCGTGCGCTTTCTCCAGCGGCAGCAGGATGTTATCGAGCGCGGAGAGATGGGGAAAGAGATTGTAAGCCTGGAAGACGGTGCCGGCTCCGCGGCGGTATTGCCGCAGCGATTCCTCATCGCCGGGCAGTGCCGCGCCGTCGATTGAGACGCGGCCCGAATCGGGATGTTCCAGACCGGCAAGGATGCGAAGCAGCGTCGATTTGCCCCCGCCGCTTGGGCCGATGAGCACAAAAGCGTGAACGGACGGCAGGTTGAGCGAGATATCATCGAGAACCCGGTGCGCGCCGAAACTCTTGGTAACTCCAGCCAGTTCCAGTTTCATGTTTCGAATTGGCTGCGGCGCTCGAGCGACTGTGTCCAGAGGGAGATTGGCAGCGTCAGGATGAGATAGCCAAACGCCAGCGGCAGGTAACTCTCGAAGTTACTATAAGTGTAAGAGCTTACATTCTGCGCGTTCAGCGTGAACTCGCTGATGCCGATGATGGAAAGCAGCGAGGAATCCTTGATGAGCGATGCGAACTGGCCGGCGAGCGGCGGCAGGACTTGTCTGATGGCCTGCGGAAAAATAACGTATCGATAAGTCTGCGCGGTGGTAAGCCCGATGGCGCGCGCGCTGTCCAGTTGCGACTTTCCAACGCTCTCGATGCCGGCACGGATCACTTCGGAAATATAAGCGCCGGAGAAAACCGAGAGCGTCAGGACACCGACGACATAGCGATTGTCGAGATGGAAAGCCGTGGCGACGACGTAGAAAAAGATCAGCAATTGCACCAGCAGCGGCGTGCCGCGAATCACTTCCACGTAAATGCGCGCCAGGTATTTGAGCGGCAGAAACCGGCTCCGGCGCAGCAGCGCAAGGATGACGCCGATCAGCGTGCTGACGGTCAGCGCGATGACGGAGAGTACGACAGTAACCAGCCAGCCCGTCAGGAATTGCCGCCGGTAAACCCAGACGCCGGCCCAATTCCAGCGGTAGCCCACGCTCGCAAATGCGAATGTGAAGAGCCCGGCGACCAGCCCGAGCGCGAGCAGCAGGCTTGCAGTCCTGCGCCAGAGGGGCGGCTCGTTTCCGGTCGGCATGCCTTGCATGCAGAAGGAATCCGCGCGGCGTGGCAAGCCCGGACTATGCGATGATGATATCCACGTCCTCGAGTTCGCCGATCAATTGATCATGCAGCGGCGGCTTGAGGCGCCACCACTTGCGCGCATGGCCGGGCCGGCCCAGCACCAGATGCGTGAGGCCGTACTCGCGGGCGAAGGATTCCAGCGCGCTCGCCACGTCCTCGTTCTTCAGCACGATGACGGTGCCGCCCATCTTCTGGGCGATTTCGAGCGTATCGGTGACGCGCCGCTGCAATTCGGAAGCGATTTTTGCCGGCGCCTCGCTGGCCGTCCGCACATAGACTGCGAACCATGGCGCATTGAGCTGCGATGCGAGGCGCGCCGTCTTTCGCAGCAGCGCACCGGGGTCCGGCCCGCGCGAGCTGATGGCCACCGCGACGAGGCCGAGCGCCGGCTGGTGAACTTCCTGCCCGGAATCGGAGCGCTGTTTGCGGTCCAGAAAATGCGCAACCTCCGTCAGCGTC
The DNA here is from genome assembly GCA_036266845.1 of Chthoniobacteraceae bacterium. Taxonomy (GTDB): domain Bacteria; phylum Verrucomicrobiota; class Verrucomicrobiia; order Chthoniobacterales; family Chthoniobacteraceae; genus DATAXI01. Next base: position 21,174 of record DATAXI010000104.1, read on the forward strand.
AATTCGCGCAGCCGAACGAGATTTTTCTCCGTAAAAAAATTCTCCAATGCCCGCTGGACGCGCTCCATCGGGTAGATTTTGCCGGCCTGGAGCCGCTCCAGCAGGTCTTCCGCGGGCAGGTCCAGGTTCACCACCTGGTCGGCGCCGGCCACCACCTCGTCCGGGATGCGTTCCTTTACGCGGACGCCGGTGTTTTGCTCGACGATGTTATAGAGCGACTCAAGGTGCTGGATATTGATCGTGCTGATGACATTGATGCCCGCGGCCAGCAGATCCTGCACATCTTCGTAACGCTTCCGGTTTTTGACGCCGGGGGCGTTGGTGTGCGCCAGTTCATCCACCAGCGCCACCATGGGCTTGCGCGCCAGCACGGCGTCCAGGTCCATCTCGTTGAGCTTGATTCCGTGGTACTCGCTGACGTGCGGCGGGATGATTTCCAGCTCCTTGATCTGCGCGGTCGTTTCAGGCCGGTCGTGCCGCTCCACATAACCAATCACCACGTCCACGCCGCGGCTCTTCAGCCGGTTGCCCTCCACCAGCATCTGATAAGTCTTCCCAACACCGGGCGAGGCGCCGAGATAGACCTTCAGCTTCCCGCGCTGCTGCTTGCGGATGATCTGGAGAAACTCATCCGCGCTGGGTCTGGTGGTTGCCGAGAGATCAGGCATCGAAGGTTAGTCGCGCATCAGTTCGATGATATCCTGCCGTCCAGCGCAAGATTCAATTTTAACACATTGACCCGGGGCTCGCCAAAGAGGCCGAGATCGCGCCCCTCGGTGTATCTCCGCACCAGCGCGGCGACCTGATCGACGGTAAGTTTCCGCGTCCTGGCGACACGGGCGATTTGGAGATCGGCATTCTCGACGCTGATGTCGGGGTCCAGGCCGCTCGCGGAGGAGGTGACGGCGTCCGCGGGGATCAGCGTTGCCGCCCCCAGCCCGTTCTCCTTGCGATAGGCGTCCACGGCGACGCTGATGGAATCATGCAGCTTCTGCGAGGTCGGGCCGAGATTGGTGCCGCCGGAGCTGCCGGCGTCATATCCCGTGCCGGCGGCGGAGGGGCGGGAGTTGAAGTACCGGTCGGTGCTGAATTGTTGCCCGATCAGTTCCGAGCCGAGAACCGCGCCATTCTTGGCGACGATGAGGCTGCCATCGGCCTGATGACGAAAGAGGGTGTGGCCCACCAGGTAAACCGCCAGCGGATATACGCCGCAGCAGATTACCGCGAATAGGATCATGGATAGGATCGAGGTCTTAATATCGATGAGGAGTTCTTTCATAAGTTATTATTGAGTAAAGTAAGGTCCGCCGCCTCTGCCGGCTCCCTGGCCGCCGTTATGTCCAGTAAGAGCACGTCAGGAGGCGCGCAGGGCGGCGGGAAATAGTTTAGGCAAGGTGCATGGCGGCGATGAGGATATCGATGGCCTTGATGCCGATGAAGGGGATGAGGACTCCGCCCGCGCCGTAGATCAGCACGTTGCGTTGCAGGATCTTTGCCGCGCCCAGCGGGCGAAACTTCACGCCCTTGAGCGCCAGCGGGATCAGCAGGATGATGATGATCGCGTTGAAAATCACCGCGCTGAGGATCGCGCTGTGCGGCGATTTCAAATGCATGATGTTCAGCGGCGCAATCGCCGGGAAGGTGCCGAGCAGCATCGCGGGAATGATGGCAAAATATTTCGCCACGTCATTGGCCACGGAAAAGGTGGTCAGCGCGCCGCGGGTGATGAGGAGCTGTTTGCCGATCTCCACAATTTCCAGCAGCTTGGTCGGGTTCGAATCGAGATCGACCATGTTACCCGCTTCCTTCGCGGCCTGCGTGCCGGTGTTCATCGCCACGCCCACATCCGCCTGCGCCAGCGCGGGGGCGTCATTGGTGCCGTCGCCGGTCATTGCCACCATGCGCCCGGCGGCCTGCTCGCGGCGCAGATAGGCCAGCTTGTCCTCGGGCTTCGCCTCGGAGAGGAAGTCGTCCACGCCCGCTTCCTTCGCGATTGCCGCCGCCGTCAGCTTGTTATCGCCGGTGATCATCACCGTGCGGATGCCAATGGCGCGGAAACGCTCGAATCGCTCCGCCAGGCCTCCTTTGACAATGTCCTTGAGGTAAATGACGCCCATCGCCTTTTCCTTGGTCGCGACAACGAGCGGCGTGCCGCCATTGCTGGCGATGGCGTCCACGTGCGCCTCGACTTCCTTCGGCAGCCCCTGGCCGCCGCCCTCCAACCAATTGCGGATGGAACCCGCGGCGCCCTTGCGATAACTCGTGCCGTTCACATCGACTCCGCTCATGCGGGTTTGCGCGGTGAAGGGGACAAATTCGGCGTGCGGCATTTCATGGAGTTCGCGTCCCCGGAGGCCGTATTTTTCCTTTGCCAGGATGACGATGGAGCGGCCCTCGGGCGTTTCGTCCGCCAATGAGGAAAGTTGAGCGGCCTCCGCGAGGGTCTGCTCAGTCACGCCCGGTGCGGGGATGAACTGGACCGCCTCGCGATTGCCGAGCGTGATGGTTCCGGTTTTATCGAGCAGCAGCACGTCCACATCGCCCGCGGCTTCCACGGCGCGTCCGCTCATCGCGAGCACGTTGGTCTGGACCAGACGGTCGATTCCCGCGATGCCGATTGCGCTCAGCAAGCCGCCAATGGTCGTCGGAATCAGGCAGACCAGCAGCGAAACCAGCACGGGAATCGTGAAATTCACCCCCGCGTAAATGCCGTAGGCCTTGAGCGCCAGCAGCACCACCAGAAAGATGAGCGTCAGGGCGGAGAGCAGGATCGTCAGCGCGATCTCGTTCGGCGTCTTCTGGCGCTTCGCCCCTTCCACCAGCGCGATCATGCGATCGAGAAACGTTTCGCCGGGATCGGAGGTAATGCGAATGCGAATCACATCCGAGAGTACACGCGTGCCCCCGGTCACGGCGCTGCGGTCGCCGCCGGCCTCGCGCACCACGGGCGCGGACTCGCCGGTAATCGCGGATTCATCGACCGTCGCGGCCCCCTCGATGATCTCGCCGTCGCCGGGGATCAATTCGCCGGCGCTGACGACCACGAGATCGCCCTTGCGCAATTCCTCGGAGGTTACCTTCTCGATTGCCGAGCCGTTTATCTTATTGGCAAACGTTTGCGTGCGCGCCTTGCGGAGGGAATCGGCCTGGGCCTTGCCGCGGCCCTCGGCCATCGCTTCGGCAAAGTTCGCAAACAAAACGGTAAACCAGAGCCAGAGGGTGATCTGGAGCAGAAAACCGGTGGAATCGCCGCTTCCGCCCACAATAAGGAGCGCGGTGGTCACCGCGGCGCCCACTTCCGTCACAAACATGACCGGGTTGGCCACGAGCGAAAGCGGGTTGAGCTTGATGAAAGACTGGCCGATAGCCGGGGCTATGATCGCCGGATCAAAGATGGATTGTTTTTTGGCAGCCATATTGGATGGATCAGTGAGAGATCAGGTAATTGGTAAGTTAGTAGAGTTTCAGATTCGGCGTGTGCATCAGGAAGTGCTCCACAATCGGACCCAGCGCCAGGGCCGGGAAAAAGTTGAGTGCGCCAATCAACAAAATGACGCCGATCAGGAGGCCGACAAAAAGCATGCCGCTCACCGGGAAAGTGCCCAGGCTCTCCGCGACCACCTTCTTCCTGGCAAGGTTGCCCGCCAGCGCCATGATCGGGATGATCATCACAAACCGGCCAAGCAGCATCGCGATGGCCATGGTCGTATTATACCATGGAGTATTCATGGAGATGCCGGCGAAGGCGCTGCCGTTGTTGGCCACGGCGGAGCTGTAGGCATAGAGAATCTCGCTAAAGCCGTGCGGGCCGCTGTTATTGGTGCCGTCGGTGGCCGCGTGACTGACGGGATCCGGCGGACCCCACTTATTGAGGCAGGCCCAGGCGCTAAAGCCGAGAATGGCAAAGGAGATGATGAGGATGACAAAAGAGGCCATCTTCACGTCATAGGGCTCGATCTTCTTGCCCAGGTACTCCGGTGTGCGCCCGATCATCAGGCCGCAAATGAAAACCGTGAGGACGATGAAGATGATCATGCCATACAAGCCGGCGCCCACGCCGCCGAAGACGATCTCGCCCAGGTGCAGGTTAAAGAGCGGGACGAGGCCGGCCATCGGCGTGAGCGAATCATGCATGCAGTTGACCGCACCGCATGAGGCGTCCGTCGTGATGGTTGCGAAGAGGGCGGAATTGAAGATGCCGAAGCGCACCTCCTTGCCCTCCATATTGCCGTCCGCCGGATTGAGGCCCAGCGCGGTGTGGATGGGATTGCCCGCCGCCTCAAAGTGCCAGCAAACCAGCACGCCGCCGAGGAAGAGAATCAGCATGGCGGCCCAGACCGCCCAGCCGTGAGCCTGGTTTTTTACCATGCGGCCCAGGTAATAGGTCAGGGCGCTCGGGATCGCGAAAATCGAGAGGATTTGCAGGAAATTGGAGAACGGCGTCGGATTCTCAAACGGATGCGCCGCGTTGGCATTGGTGTAACCGCCGCCATTGGTGCCGAGCATTTTGATGGCGATTTGGGAAGCCATCGGGCCCTGGACGATGGTCTGCGTGTCCACCGTCTGGCTCACCATCACCGGTTGGCCCTTGGAATCGACCACCGGGTTGCCGCCCGCATCCAGTTTCTGCACCTGGGCGGTGAAAGGTTCCAGAAACTTGACCGGAGTGTAAGGTTTGAAGTTCTGGATCATGCCCTGCGAGATGAGCGCAAGGGCAAAGACAAAGCAGATCGGCAGCAGCAGGTAGTAAGTGATACGGACCATGTCCGTCCAGAAATTGCCGATGGTATTGGCCGTGTGCCGCGCGAGGCCGCGCACCAGCGCCGCGGCAATCGCGATGCCCATCGCCGCGGAGCCGAA
>DATAXI010000115.1:0-12556 GCA_036266845.1 Chthoniobacteraceae bacterium
ACGAATCAATTTGGAATCGCTGTGGTCGCCTGCCCGAACTTCGCGCGGATGCGGGAGGACAAAATCGAGCTGATTGACCTGACGATCAGCCATCCGGACTATTGCACCACATTGGAGCAGATTACGCCCGAGGGCGGTGGCCGGCCGGTGGTCATGACGCGCGGCGCGATGGTGAAGTTTACCGCGTTGCTGGAATCGGGCGATACGCCGGACCGGCTTTACGTCCAGACCGTCACCGCCCTTGGCCTGGAGGTCGACCCGGCTGCGTGGACCAATGAACCGGGCGGCGTGCTCTCTGGGCGTCACATTCCGCAAGGCTTGCACTACGTCCGGTTAGCTTTTCTGCCCGAGGAGGGGACGCCGCAATTCAGCGATGTGATCGAGGTGAACGCAAAGCCGGGCGATGAACTGGAATACCACGCGCCGTTGAAATCGGGAATTCGCATCAGCGGGCGGCTCGGCGACGAGGTTCCGCGCCCGATCGTTGCAGGCGAAGTGGAGATCATCGTCTCCACGCCATGCCCGCAAGGAGATGAACCCTTGCCGTGGTTCACCTGGCAGGAGATTTCACCGGATGGCAGTTTTCGATTCGAAGCACTGCCGCAGGGGACCGTGGAGATAACCGCCGTGGGTGAGGGTTATATTTCGCGGCAGCCCGGCGAATTTGACGGTATGGTACTGAAGATGGAGAAAGCTGCGAGCGTGCGGGTGAAGGTGAAGGATCGCGATGGCGTTGCAATGGCGAAAGCAACTGTCTTCTTCCAGACAAGCGAAACGCCGCGGCAGCGCCCAAATGCGGGGGCGGGCGAAGAATTGAAGACCGATGATCTCTTGCGGCTGGAGCCGGATAAGCGCGGCAGACCCTCTCACAGGAGACGGCGCGCGAAGTTCCTTGGCTGGACGGACGTAAACGGAACGACGCTTGTCGGCTCCTTGCCGGTCGGAAAGCTGAAACTCCGCGTGGTACATCCGTTCCCGGAATACAAGACCTTTTGGAAGGACCTTGAACTTTCACCCGGCGAGACACGCGAGGTGGAGATTACGCTTTAACGCCTTACTCGCTGGGCAGGCAGATGGTGAACGTCGAGCCGCGGCCGAGAGCGGTCTGGAGATGGATGGCGCCGTTGCCGGCTTTGATCAGCCGCTTGACGATGGAGAGGCCAAGACCGGTGCCCTTGTCGGGCGCCTTGGTGGTGAATTTGGTCTCGAACATCTTTTTCAGGATGTCGGGCGGGATGCCGGGGCCATCGTCCTGCACGGAGATGGCCAGGAGCGGCGGCTTGTTCTCAAAGCCCTCGCGATTGACGAAACGCTCCGATTCGCTGTCGGTAAAGCGGTCCACGTTGAACGGCCCGGTAAAGAACTGGGCGCTCACTTCCACCCGATGCGGCAGATCGGTGCACGTGAGGGCGTTGATGGTGAGGTTGAGGAGGATTTGCAGCAGATCGGTGCCGTTAATGGCGGCGACGCGCTCCTCCGGCAGCAGATGGACGGCAAGCTGGTTGCCGCGCGAGCTGGGATGGCGGATGAGCAGTTCCTTGAGATCGGTGAGCATCTGGTTGAGGCCCACGCGCGGAGGCTCGGCGCCGTTCTCGCGGTCGCGCAGGAAGGAGAGGTAGCGGCGGGATATCTCAAAGCAGCGGCCCACCTGGCCGGTGAGCTTGTTGAGATCGCCCTTGATGATCTCCAGTTTCTCCCCCTCCACGGTGCTGGTATCACTGAGGGAGCGATTGATCATATCCACGAATCCGGAGATGACGGTAAGCGGGCTGTTGATGTCGTGGAGGACGCTGGCGTAAATCTCGCCCTTGGTCCGCATCATCTCCTCTTTCACGCGCTGGTCCTGTATCTCCTGCTGGAGGGCGCGCAGGGTTTCGTTATTGCGGTGAAAATCCCGGGTGGCCTCGTGCTTTTGCCGGGCGCGCGCGACGGCGGCGCGCATGGTCTGGACATCGAACGGCTTGTTAAGGTAATCGCACGCGCCGTGGCGGAGGGCCTGGCGCGCGGTTTCTATGGTCTCATACGCGGTCAGCATGATGACCTCGATGGCGGGATCGATCTCCTTCAATTGCTGGAGGACATCGATGCCGGTCATCCCGGTCATCAGGATATCGCTTACCACGACGGACACCTGATTCTGGCGTGCCAGCTCCACGGCCTGCTCGCCACTGTTTGCGAGCAGCACGTGGTATTCATCCTTGAAGATGATCCGGACGGACTGCCGCGGCCCCTCCTCGTCATCGACGACGAGGAGCACCGGCTTGGTCCCATCCACGGCAGGCGCGCCGCGGCCCGCGGCGGGATCCGTCGCTTGCCTAGAAGTGGTATCCGAGGGAGAGTGAAACGGCATTGGCGAGGAAAGAGTAGCGTCCATCCGCGGTAGTGTCATTCACGATTGTGCGATTTACGCCGATTGAAAGTTCATAGGCGAGATCGACACTGCACTTCCCGAAAGTGCGCCCCACGCCCACGGAGACGATGTGGCGGGCGCTATCGGGCGCGACGGGATTGAAGCTGCCGGACGGGACGGAATTCTCGCTATAGATATAGCCGGCGCTGAGGCGATAGGCGCCAATGGTATGGGTGGCTCCCAGCTCGTAGAGGAAGGAGTTTTTCCAGTTGAAGGGGACATTGACGGTGGTGCCGCTGGCCTGGTTGATGGCCAGGCTATTCAGCGAATCCCAATCCGTCCAGTCCACGTCCGCCTCGATGTTCCAGTCCGGAGTGGGCCGGAAGGAGTAGCCGAGCGTGACGTATTGCGGAAAATGGAGGGAGCCGCTGGCGGCTTCCGTGGGAATGCTGGTGGGGAAGGAACCGCTGGCCGGGACGCCGGCGGCGGCAAGCTGCGACTGGTATTGCGCCTGCGCCTTGGCGATCAGCGCCTGCTTTTCGGCCTCGGAGAGGGGCAGCGCGTTGATCTGCGCGATGCCGGCCTCAAGCTGCGCCTTGCCTGCGGCGATGGCGGCGTTGCCCGCCTTGGCCTGGGAAATCTCCGAGCTGCTGAGTCCGGCTGTGGTGTGGCCGGCAAGATTGCCGCTGACCGGAGAGTGGTAGGTGATGCCAATCGCCTGGCGCGCGGTCGGTTTCCAGAGGAGGCCGGCATCGCCGCCCACGGAGAAGCCGTCGCCCTTGATCTGGAAATAATCTCCCGGGGAGGAGGAGAGGCCCTCGCGCAGCTCGGCGTTTTCATAATTGGCCGAAACGCCGAGGCCGAAGGAGAGGGAGCGGGTGATCTGGACCGCCATGGTGGGGGTGAAGGAGACAAAATCGAGGCTGGCATCGAGCCCGGAGGAACGCCCGTTGAAATCGTCGGGCCACTCGGTCTTGAGGCCAAACGGGCAGTAAGCGCCGAAGCCGAAGGAGAAGGGCTCGTTTGCCGGATGATAGCTGGCAAAAAACTGCGGCACGCCCTGCAGGGGCTCGTGCGCCGTGGAATCGTGGCCTCCATCCGCGCCGTGCAACGGCTTGTATTGCTCATCGATCCAGATGCCGTAGCCGCCCACCTCTACATTGAAGCCGTCCATCTGCATGAGGCCGGCGGGGTTGTAGTAGATCGCGGCCGGGTCATCCGCCGTGGCGGTGAATGCGTTGCCGCGTGCGGTGGCCTCGGCATCCTGGGTGGCGACGCGGTCGCCATAGCCAAAAGCGATGGCCGGCGCCAGCAACAGGAATCCGAGCGAAGGGAGAGTAGTACGAATTCTCATAGATGAGCCGGACGTTTCAGCAGGTTACGTGCTGATACGAACGGATTTATTTAACTTTCGTAAAATACTTTTTCGTTCCCATTCCAGTATCTACGGGATCTCTTAACCTTATGGAACGCTCTCGGAATTAACCGATTGCGGCGGCAATCGCATCTGCCATTTCCCGCGTATTCACCCGGGTATTTCCCTCGGTATGGATATCGCCGGTGCGCAGCCCCTTGCTGATGACAGTGCGGACCGCGGAGTCGATCTCATCCGCCGCCGCGGCCTGGCCAAAGGAATAGCGCAGCATCATCCCGGCGGAGAGGATCTGGGCTATCGGGTTGGCGATCCCCTTCCCCGCGATGTCCGGGGCGGTGCCGCCGCTGGGCTCGTACATGCCAAAGCGCCCGAACGGAGTCTCGCGCACGCCCAGGCTGGCGCTGGGCAGCATGCCCAGGGAGCCGGCGATCATGGCCATCTCATCGGAGAGGATGTCGCCGAAGAGATTTTCCGCGAGAACCACGTCGAAGCCGCGCGGGTTCCTGATGAGCTGCATGGCGGCGTTATCGACATAGAGGTGGCTGAGCTGGACATCGGGATATTCTTTCGCGATCTCCGTGACGGTCTGGCGCCAGAGGACTCCGTTCTCGAGCACGTTGGCCTTGTCGATGGAGGTGAGCTTTTTGCCCCGGCCGCGAGCGGCCTGGAAGGCGACATGGGCGATGCGCCGGATCTCGCTCACGCGATAGACCATGGTATCGATTGCGACCGTCTCGCCATTTTCCTCATGCCGGCCCTTGGGCTGGCCAAAGTAGAGGCCGCCGGTTAACTCGCGCACGCAGAGGACATCGAAACCGCCGGCGACCAGCGACTCCTTGACCGGCGAGGCATGGGTCAACTGCGGCAGGCAGACCGCCGGGCGCAAATTGGCAAAGAGGGAGAAATGCTTGCGCAACGGCAGCAGGGCGGCGCGCTCCGGCTGCTGATTGGGCGGCAGGCTCTCCCACTTGGGTCCGCCAACGCTGCCGAAGAGGATCGCATCCGCCGCGCGACAGGCGGCCAGGGTGGAATCCGGCAGCGCCTGGCCATGGGCATCGATGGCCGCGCCGCCGACGAGGTGCTCGGCAAAGTCGAATTGCAGGGAAAATTTGCGCGCCACCGCGTCGAGGACGCGCAGCGCCTCGGCCATGACTTCGGGACCAATGCCGTCACCGGCGAGAACAGCGATTTTGAAGGGGCTCATGTGAAGGGCCACTGATTAAATGCGGGCGGCGAATGCTGCAAGCGCGGAGGAAAACGGCGAGGCGGGCGGGCGGGAAGCATTTTCACTTCCGCATTGCGGAGCTTTCCGTCCACGGGAATTTTTGGGATTCCAAATGTGGGGACGATTTCAGGAAATGAATCGTCCTCTTCTATTTTGTGATCTTTGTTTCCCCGCGGTTACTCCCTGATCCGGAATTTCTTCGACTGGCTGAGGAAGCGGAGCGGGTTCACGAAGATCAACCGTTCGATGGCCTCGTCGCTGTAACCGCGGCGGCGCATTTCCACGGCGGCTTTCGGCACGGCAAGCGGATCGCTTTGACCCCAGTCGCACGCGCAGTTGAGCCAGAGGCGTTCGCCGCCCGAGGTCTCAAACATATCGACGGCGCGGGCGGGCGTGCACTTCGACTCCGGGTAAAGCGTGATGCCGGCCCAAAAGCCCGCGTCCAGCACCATGCCGATGGTGTGTTCCTCCACGTGATCGATAATGACGCGGTCCGGCATGATCCGTTTTTCCGCGCGCAACACATCCATGATCAGGCGCGTCCCCTTCCACTTGTCCTCGAGGTGCGGCGTGTGCACCAGGATCATCCGGTCATGCTCCGCCGCGAGGCGCACGTGCTCCTCGAGAATGGTCATTTCGTTTCGCGTATTCTTGTTGAGCCCGATCTCGCCGATGCCGAGGACGTTGTCGCGCCCGAGAAAGTCGGGGATAATCGCCAGTACCTCGCGCGCAAGCCCGATGTCCTCCGATTCCTTGGGATTGATGCAGAGCCATGAGTAATGCGGCAGGCCGTAACGCGCGGCGCGGCGCGGCTCGTAATCGGTAAGCTGGCAGAAGTAATCGTGAAAACCCTGCGCGCTGCCGCGGTCGAAGCCGGCCCAGAAAGCGGGCTCGCACACGGCGGCGCAGCCGGCCATCACCATCGCGAGGTAATCATCCGTGACGCGGCTCACCATGTGGGCGTGGGGCTCGATATACCGCATGAGTAAAAAATCAGGAAGCCGGCGCGGCTCCGCATGCGCCTTTTCCCGGCGCGGTTGGGATTGGCTCCCGGGTTTGGTCGCTCAGGGCCATCAGCACGCGCTCCGCCCGGTCCGCGCCTGGTTTCTCCAGTTCCTTGAGCGCGCGCCGGAACGCCTCCGCGCGAAAATCCTCCGCCGCGTGGCCCCGCTCCAGCCGGTCCAGGAACGCGGCAATGTCAATTAACCGCGCGCGCGCATCCACGAAGTAGAGATCGAGCACTTCTTGCCGGTCCATGGCCAGGGCTTACTCGGGCACGCGCATTTCAAAGCGCGGGATTCGCGTGATCACCGGCTCGCCGGAATCAGTGACGCCGATGTACGCGCCCTCGGCGCAGCTATCCGCGCCGATCACGTGATGCGAATTGTAGGAAAATTTCTCGCCGCTTTGCAAACGGGGGAATTGGCCGACGACGCCATCGCCTTCCACCACAATGCGCTGGCCGTTGGCGCCGGTGACCACCCACTTGCGGCCCTTGATGGTCACCGTCTCCTCCGATTCATTGCGAATGGTGATAAAATAGGCGAAAGCGTAGGGACGATCCGCCGGCGCATCCACATCGGGACGGTAAACGACGCGGTCAACGTTGACGCCGAGGCCGGGCAATTCACGGATTTGAGTCACCCCGCAAACGTAGCGCGTCCGAAAAGATTGGCCAGAACCGAGTGAGCCCGCCAATTTTGCCCTGTGAGCACGCCACCACCGGTAGCCCTGACGATTGCCGGCTCCGATAACAGCGCGGGCGCGGGCGCGCAGGCCGATTTAAAAACCTTCTCGGCGCTGGATACTTACGGACTGACCGCCATTACCTGCGTGGTCGCGGAGGTGCCCGGCAAGGTAAGCGCGATTCATCCCGTGCCGGCCGCGATTGTCGCGGAGCAGATCCGGCTATCGCTGGCGGCGTTTCCCGTGGCGGCGGTGAAGACCGGCCTGCTCTACTCGACGGACATCGTGGAAACGGTTTGCGATTTCATGGATGCAAACGCGATCCCGCTGGTGGTGGATCCCGTGATGGTGGCCACGAGCGGCGACAGCCTCCTGCATGTGGAAGCCGTGGAGATGTATCGCCGCAGGCTTTTCCCGCGCGCGACGGTGGTGACGCCGAATATGGACGAGGCCGCCGTGCTGGCGGGCCACCCGGTGCGGACCACCGGGGAAATGCGCGAAGCGGGCGCGAGCCTTGTGAAAACCTACGGCTGCGCCTGGCTGCTGAAGGGCGGCCACCTGGGCGGCGATGCCATCGATTTTCTTTTCCACGCAAACGGCGCGGTGACGGAGATGCGCTCCGGGCGCATCCCGGATGTCTCGACCCACGGCACGGGCTGCACGACTTCCGCCGCCATCGCAGCCGGGCTCGCGCACGGTTTCGAGCTGGATGACGCGGTCAAACGGGCGAAGCGTTTCGTCACGGAGGCGATTCGGCTGCATCATCGCTGGGGCGGCATCCATGCGCTCAATCACAGCGCGGCGCGGACACTCCAGCCGGCGGCTTCCAGCCGCGAGCGCGCCTCGTCGTAATCGCACCCGCGCCGCTCGCGCACCAGCCGGATCGCGCGGTCGCGCAATTTCGCATTGGTGGCCTGGACCTCGATCATCAAGTTGCCGCGCACTTTCCCAAGCCGCACCATTGCGCAGGTGGAGAGGATATTGAGCGTCACCTTGGTGGCCGTCCCGGCTTTAAGGCGGGTCGAGCCGGTGACCAGCTCCGGGCCGGCCGCCAGGTCGATTTCCACATCCCACGCTTCCAGGTGCTTCCGCGCGGGATTGCACGTGAGGAGGATGGTCCGCGCGCCCACCGCGCGCGCCCGGCGCAGGGTTCCCATCACAAACGGCGTGCGCCCGCTGGCCGCGATGCCGCAGACAATATCGCCCGTGCGCACACCGCGGCTTAGAATCGCCATTTCTCCCGCTTCCTCCTGATCCTCCGCGCCTTCCACGGCGGAGTGCAGCGCGCGCGCGCCCCCTGCGATGATGCCTTGCACCAGCTCCGGCGGCGCGCCGAATGTCGGGGGAATCTCGCTCGCATCCAGCACGCCGAGCCGCCCGCTGGTGCCGGCTCCCGTATAGAAAAGCCGTCCGCCGGCGAGCAAGGCGGCGGAAATCAAATCCACCGCCGCCGCAATCGCGCCGTGCGCTCCCTCCAGCGCCCGCGCCACTTCATCCTCCTCGCGAATGAACAATGCCACCAAATCCGCCGTGGCCAGCGCGTCCATATTTGCGGAGCGCGGATTCCGCTGTTCCGTAGCCGCGGCGGACAGCTCCGCAATATCGGTTTCCGCCTCTTTGGCCGCCGCCGCCGCAACCACGCGGCTGGCCAGCCACGCGGCGCCCAGCGCCCCGGAGCGCGTACAGACTTCGATCTTCGCTCCCGGCACCAGGTCGCACGTGTAATCCTTGTAAAACTCCGCGTACTCCGGGTGATGCTCAAAGAGTCCGCCCAGGAGCCGCACCTCCGGCGCGTCGCACTCCAGCCGGCGGGCGACGGCGCGCGTGTTCTCCGCCAGCACATGGGCGCCGGTTTGCACCGCGAGCAACATCCCGGGGTGGCCCTCCTTCGCCGCCTGGAAGACGACGGGCGCGAGCCGCGCAACGGACATCTTGCCCGCGGTGGCGGCCCAGGCCACCAGCTCCTCCAGGCGCGTGAGCGCGAGGATTCGGAGAATGGACTGGCCCAGCGAATCCGATCCGCGGTCGATATCGTAACGCGAAAGCACATGGCGCAGCGCCGTCATGGCGAGCTGATAGCCGCTGCCCGTATCCCCCAGCAAATGCCCCCAGCCCCCCGCTTTATCCGAGCGGCCCTGGCAACGCCCCGTGACCGCGGAGCCCGTGCCCGCAATGACCGCGATTCCATCTCCTTCCCCGAATGCCGTCGCGAACCCGGATTCCCGGTCGCCACCCACGGCCACCACCGCCGCGGGCCACACCCGCTGCACCAGGCCCTCCAGCCGCTTGCGATCCTCCGCAGTCGCACAGCCGGCCAGGAATACGCCCGTGTGCGTCGCATCCTGCGGCAGCACGCGCAGCAGCTCCAGCAGGTCCGCATCGGAGATGAGACGCAGGTTCGCGGCGGGGAGCGCGCCCTTTTTCAAAAGCCGCCCTGCCTCGTCCAGCAGCGCCCATTCCGTCTTGGTGCCGCCGCCTTCGATCCCCAGCACCAATTTTGGCGAAACCGATTCGTCCGGGGGATTCATCGAACAAAGTTTTGCATTTCGACGGGAACTGGAAAGAAAATTGGGCGTGGACTCCCCGCAGAAACGTGCCGCCGAACTCCGCAGCCTCCTCGAGGAGCATAACCGCCGTTATTACGAGAAAGCGGCGCCCACCATCAGTGATCAGGAATACGACAAGCTCCACCGGGAGCTGGTCGATATCGAGACAGCGCATCCCGAGCTGCTCACGCCCGATTCCCCCACGCAACGCGTCGGCGGCAAGCCGCTCGAGGAGTTTGCGCAGGTCACGCACCGCACGCCGATGTTCTCGCTCGATAACACTTACTCCGAGGAGGAAGTGGGCGAGTGGCATCGCCGCCTGGTGAAGCTGCTTCCCAATGAGGAGATCGAGCTGGCGGTCGAGCCAAAGGTGGACGGGGTCGCCGTCTCCCTGCTGTACGAGCATGGACGGCTGCAATACGCGGCCACGCGCGGAGATGGGCGTGTGGGCGACGACGTCACGCAAAATGTCCTCACAATCCGCGGCATCCCGCGCGAGCTGAAGGACGCGCCCGATCTCCTGGAAGTGCGCGGCGAGGTGTACATGACGATCGAGGGATTCAAGAAAATGAACGAGGAGCGCGCGGCCGCGGGCCTGCCGGAATTTGCCAACCCGCGAAATTCCGCCGCGGGCTCCCTCAAGCAGCTCGACTCCTCGCTGGTGCGCAAGCGCCCGCTCGGCCTCATCCTGCACGGCATCGGCTCCGTGAAAGGCGCAAAGCCGCTGGACACCTACATCGAGGGGTTGGAATTGCTGCACCGGCTGGGACTGCCGCGCAATCACACCGAGCCCGCGCGGACCCTGGACGAGGTGCTGCGCGCCATTCGCAAGATCGACGAAACGCGCCGGCGGCTTCCGTTCGAAATCGACGGCGCGGTGGTGAAGGTGAACTCCTTTGCCCAGCAGGAGCGCGCCGGTTTTACCTCCAAGGCGCCACGCTGGGCGATCGCTTACAAATATCGTCCGGAGCAGGCGGAGACGCGGCTGCGCGACATTACCATCCAGGTGGGCCGCACCGGCGTGCTGACCCCCGTGGCGGAATTGGAGCCCGTTTTCGTCAGCGGCTCCACGGTGGCCCGCGCCACGCTGCATAACGAGGAGGAGATCGCGCGCAAGGATATCCGCATTGGCGACCTGGTGATCGTGGAGAAAGCCGGCGAGGTTATCCCCGCCGTCATCGGGGTCAAAAAAGAGGCGCGCACCGGCGATGAGCGCGCATTCCAGATGCCGGAGCATTGCCCCGTGTGCGGCGGCGATGTGATGCGCGATCCCGAGCAAGTGGCCGTGCGCTGCATCAACGCCGCGTGCCCCGCGCAGGTGCGGCGGAAGCTGGAGCACTTTGCCAGCCGCGGCGCGATGGACATCGAGGGCATGGGCGAGGCGATGGTGGAGCAATTGGTCGAGCACGACCTCGCCCGCGACGTGAGCGATCTCTACAAGCTGACCGCCGGGAGCCTCTCCGTCATCCCGCGCACGGGCGCAAAAAGCATCGAGAACCTGCTCGCGGGCATCCAGGAAAGCCGCTCCCGCCCGCTCTGGCGCTTGATCTTCGGTCTCGGCATCCTCCACGTTGGCGCGACTGGCGCGCGAAATCTCGCGCGGCATTTCCACACCATCCAGCCGGTGATGCACGCGGACCTGGAGGAATTGCAGCGGGTGCCCGATGTCGGCGAAATCATGGCCGCGAGCATCCACGCCTTTTTCCGCGACGAGCACAACCGCGCGTTGCTCGAACGGCTCAAGGATGCCGGCCTGAACCTGGGGGAACAGGACCCGGTCGAGACGCCCGCCACCGACGCCCCGCTGGCCAATACCACGTGGGTCATCACCGGCACACTCTCCCAGGAGCGCGAGGCAATCGCCGAAATCATCCGCGCCCACGGCGGCAAGGTCTCCTCGAGTGTCAGCAAAAAGACCAGCTACCTCCTGGCCGGCGAGGAAGCCGGGAGCAAGCTGACCAAAGCCCAGGAACTCGGCGTGAAGATCGTGAACGAGGAGGAGTTCCGGGGGATGATCGCCCGATAGGTATTCGCATCCGGTCCGCCGTTCTTTGGCGAGCCCCGCATTTTCCCGTTTCGGATTTCCCGGATCCTCCGCTACACTCCTCCCCTTTCCCATCATGAAAACGCGCCTCTCGCTCCTGTACGCCATTCTGAGCCTTCTTCTATTTGGAGGCTGCGTGAATGATTTCACGCATGCCGACAACGTCTCGCGCGCGGCCATGGCCGCCAGCATCAAGCAGGAGCAGCCGGGCGATTACTTTATCGGCCGGCGCTATTACAAGGTGGACTACAAGTTCTGGGGTTTTGTCCGCAAGCCGGGCCAGCCGTGGAGCACGGCCAAGCTGGTGATGATGAACGAGAACAAGAAACTGGCCCCGGACCGCCAGAAGGGCATCCTGGGAAGCGATCACGGGTACGAGTACAAGCTCTACGGTTATTTCTCGGGCCAGACGGTGTACGAGCCTGCGAGCAATAGCTTTTACCCGGAGTTTGTGCTCACGGGCTATCAGTTGATCTCCACGAATCCGCCGCCGATCCTCCGCATCCCGGGCTCGAATGATCCCGTGCGGCGCATCATCGAGATGCCTCACTGATCGCCGTAGCCGGGGCTGATCTCCAGCTCCGGGTTATCGACCCGCACCAGCGTCCACTCCCACGGCTTCCAGCTCCCGTGCTTCCATTGGAAGGTAAAGGGCGCACGGACCGCATTCACACGGTCCATTACCATCCCGGCGGCTGCCGTTCCGGTGCCGTCCATCCTCCAGCGTTCCGTCACCGTGCCGCCGCCCGGGGTTAGCCGGTCGTCCGCCTTCTCCGCCGTGATGGTAAGCGCAAAGAATTGCCCCAGCCATTGCCGCGCATCCCGCAGGCCCGTCTCGCGGGTATAGCCCCAGCGGTCTGAGTAGGCGGGATCGATCAGCGCCCCCACGCGGCCCCAGTTGCGATTCTCCACCGCGGCGCGCAGGTGGGCCTGGTGCAGCAGCAATTGCCGCTCCGGCTGCCACAGCCACAGGCAGCGCAACACAATTGTCACCACCACGAGGCTTGCAACTGCCGCCATCATTTTGAATCGTGGGCTCATGCCAAAGAAATCGGATCAACCAGATATCCGGTACCGGCGCAATGTGGCCGCGATTTTGCGAAATAGCTCGGGGAAACTGCTCATCGGCGAGCGCGTGGACCGCGAGGGTGCATGGCAATTCCCCCAAGGCGGCGTGGATGGAGCGGAAACGCTCGAGCAGGCGCTGGCCCGGGAGCTGTGGGAAGAGATTTCAGTGCCCGCATCCGCATACAACATCCTCCAGAGCAAGGGCCCGTATTATTATTTGTTCGGCGGGGGCAAGGTGGTGAAGGGCTTTCACGGGAAGGAG